>NZ_JBQERJ010000005.1:0-344647 GCF_056534925.1 Ruegeria sp. P10 | reverse complement strand
CTAAATCCTAACCTCAGATGCCCCCGGTCTCTCCCGAGCGTAACCGCCGCTTCCGCCGCGTCCCAGCGCCTCAGCAGCGCCGGTGAAGGGGTATTTACGGATTAGGCCTGAGACCTGCAACCCCCATTTTCAAAAAACTTTGCATTTCGCATCGATTTCTTGTGTTTGTTAATTAAAACAGTAAGTTACATTAACAAATCAAGATCTTCAGACCGCCTGGAACGTGCGGATATCCCAGGAAGGAACCCCAAAACTTGCCCTTGCGGGGGAATCGAGGGGTTCGGCAGACAGAAACGATCTGCAAAACCTTTCTGCACCTTGCGTACAGCCCGGATCTGACCATCATGAAAAGGCTGGGTTACGCAAATACTGACTTTGGGTCACAGTTGTTTTTTTGCTCCATTAACGCACTCTCACCAGGAAGGTGGTAACCCTGCCCGACCAGTCAAAGAAACAAAAACGCCGCAAGAGGTGCACAAGGCAGCATGGATTTCGATTATATCATCGTAGGCGGCGGTTCGGCCGGATCGGTTCTGGCCAACCGCCTGAGCGAAGATCCATCCACAAGTGTTTGCCTGCTTGAAGCAGGTGGCGGTGGGAAAAGCCTTTTCGTCAGAATGCCTGCGGCTGTTGTTACCGCACTTCCGGGGCGTCCCAGAATCAACAACTGGGCCTTTGAAACGGTCCCGCAGCCCGGTCTGAACGGGCGCAGAGGATATCAACCGCGCGGCAAGGCACTCGGCGGCTCGAGCGCGATCAACGCCATGTTGTATGTAAGAGGTCAGCGGCAGGACTATGATGGCTGGGCCGATCTGGGCTGCGACGGCTGGGACTGGGACAGTGTATTGCCTTACTTCAAACGGGCCGAGAACAATGAGCTTGGCGCCGACAGCGTGCATGGTGACAGCGGGCCGTTGCAGGTTTCACGGCAAAAAGAGTCTCGTCCAATCACCCATGCGTTCATTCAAGCCGCACAGCAGTTGCAACACCGCCATACCGAAGACTTCAACCGGGGCGACAACGAAGGCGTCGGTCTGTATCAAGTTACCCAGTTTCACGACCCGGCAAAGAATGGGGAACGGTGTTCCGCGGCAGCTGGTTATCTTTTCCCGGTTTCCGACCGACCGAACCTGACGGTCATCACGCATGCACATGCCAGAAGGCTGTGCTTTGAGGGCAAGCGCGCAACGGGCGTTGTATACCGGGTGAGAGGCAAAGGCGCAGACATCACAATTCGGGCGAAACGCGAAGTCCTGCTGTGCGCAGGGGCCTTGAAAACGCCGCAACTGCTTCAGGTTTCAGGTGTTGGCGCAAAAAGCGACCTTGATCCGCACGGAATCGCGGTTCACCACGAGCTGCCTGGCGTGGGACGAAACTTGCAGGATCATCTGGATTTCGCGTTGATCTTCAAAACCACAGACACCGACAATTTTGGTATCGGCCCGGCAGGGGCAGCGCGGTTGTTGCGACATATTCAACGGTGGAGCAAGACGGGCGTCTCGATGGCGGCTACGCCATTTGCCGAAGGCGCAGCGTTTCTGAAAACCACGCCCGATCTGGAGCGTCCCGACATTCAGCTGCATTTCACCATCGCTATGGTCGATGACCATGCCCGCAAACTGCATTACGGGTACGGGTATAGTTGCCATGTTTGCAAGCTGCGGCCGGAAAGTCGGGGGGCCGTAGGCCTGAACAGCGCAGACCCCACGGCGGCGCCCGCCATCGATCCGGCGTTTCTGTCGGACAAACGCGATCTGGAAACCATGATCAAAGGAGCGCGAATGGCGCGGGATATCCTCAACGCGCCGGCTTTGGCAAAGTACCGGCAAAAAGAACTGTTCGGCACTGATACCGCCCAGACCGATCAGGATTGGGAGGAGCACATCCGCGCCCGCGCCGACACGATCTATCACCCCGTGGGCACCTGCAAAATGGGCGTGGACGAAATGGCGGTCGTCGACCCCCAGCTTCGCGTCCGCGGGCTTGAAGGCCTGCGGGTCGTCGATGCCTCGGTGATGCCGACATTAGTGTCGGGCAATACAAACGCACCCACCATCATGATTGCCGAAAAAGCGGCGGACATGATCAAAGCGGCGGCGATGTAAAGACGCTACTTGCCTTTCATCAGGGCTTCCAGCCCGACACGGTAATTGGGATAGATCAGATCAATACCCAGTTCTTCCTTGATCCGGTCGTTTCGAACCCGCTTGTTTTCGTTGTAGAAACTGCGCGCCATCGGCGTCAGATCGGCGTCGTCGAACCGGACCGCAGGAGGCAGGGGCAAACCCTGCAACTCGGCTGCGTATCCTATGACATCCTGCGGCGGGACCGGTTCATCGTCACATACATTGTAGATGCTTCCCGGATTCGGCTTCATCATCGAGGCTTCCAGGATCTGCGCGATGTCTTCCACATGAATGCGCGAAAACACCTGCCCCGGTTTGATAATGCGCCGCAATCCACCACGCTTGAGCTTGGAAAACGGACCGCGCCCCGGCCCATAGATACCCGCCAGACGGAAGATGTGAACAGGCAGGCCCGGAATGGCCGACCATTGCTCCTCGGCCAGCATACGCCATCTTCCGCGCTTGGCGGTCGGTGTGGGCGGCGTGTCCTCATCCACCCAGCCACCCTGATGGTCGCCATAGACGGCCGTTGTCGACAAGTAGCCCACCCAATCGAACTGACCGGACCGCTTGGCGATTTCATCGCCCAGCACCGCCAACACTGGATCACCCGCTTCATCTGGCGCCGTCGAGATCAGCAAATGGGTCACCCCATCAAGGTTCGGTGCCTCACCCGGCCAGATCAGCGACTCGGCGCCAGAGGCCCGGATTGCATCCGTCCCTTCACGGTCTCGCGTCGTGCCAAAAATTTTCCAGCCCTTCGGGGCAAGGTTTCGGGACAGGGCCTGGGCAGAATAGCCATGGCCGAATGAAAAGAGCGTCTTGGTCATGCCCCTTTGATGATCTGCGTCGTACCGGGATGCAAGCGCCGCATGGACGCACTTGAATCGAATCTTCGATTGCGCCTTTCTGTTGGCCATGAGCGAAAAAACACCTGACCTGCATTCGGCCTATGCGCTGAGTTCTCCGGACGAGAACAGACAGCTCTATGCGGAATGGGCAGGAGATTATGATGACGGTTTCGCCGCGCGCGAAGATTATCAGCTTCACACCCACACGGCACGGGCATTTGTCGGCGCGGGCGGTCAGGGGCCCGTTCTGGATGTCGGAGCAGGAACCGGCCTGTGCGGCGCGGTGCTGTCGGCGCTTGGCGTCGGACCCATTGATGCAACCGACATCAGCGCAGAGATGCTGGATCAGGCGATGCGCAAGGATATTTACCGGGACGCGATCGAGGCTGATCTGACACAGGGCATCCCCGTTCCGCGCCACAGCTATTCCGGCATAGTTTCATCCGGCACGTTCACACATGGTCATTTGGGCCCCGAGGTGTTGCCCGCGCTGTTACGCGTGGCCCGGCACGGGGCGCAGTTTGCCCTTTCGATCAATGCGCGCCATTTCAAGGAACTGGGTTTTGCTGACGCTTTCCGTGAATTGGAACAGGATCAGATTCGCAACCTGACCCTGCCCGAAGTCCGCATATACGGAGATCTCGCGGCTGGCCCCAACAAGGATGACACCGCTTTGATCGCTTTGTTTGAACGGGTTTGAAACCGGTTATTCGGATACAATCAGGCCACCCGCCTCGACCATGCGCATCGCTTTGCCTCAGGCCGTGTAGTCCGAACTTTCAGAATCAAGGATCGCTTTGATCTCACGCAGGTGCGCTTCGGCCTGATCGGGATAGTCGTCCAGCTCTTGCGCTGTTTTTTCGGCAATCTCATCCGACAAGACGCGCAGGGGCAGCCCGGTCTGCAAGGCACGAATATAGGTTTCGGCCGCGCGTTCGAAATAATACAGCCTGTTGAAGGCATCCGCAGGGTCGCTGCCGATGACCAGAACACCGTGATTGCCCATGATCATGACCTTCTTCCTGGGATCGGACAGCATCCCGGCGCAGCGCTCACCCTCGCTTTCAAAGGCCAGACCTCCGAATTCTTCATCTACCACGTAACGGTTGTAAAAGGTCGCCGTGTTCTGATCGATCGGCGGCAATGAACTGTCGGCCAAAGAGGCCAGAACAGTCGCAAAGATCGAATGCACATGCATGACGCAACGCGCATGCGGGCACTGGCGGTGGATTGAACCGTGCAGCCCCCAGGCCGTCGGGTCCGGCGCGCCAGGTTGTTCCATCACATTCGGGTCATTGGCATCCAGCAACAATAGATCCGAAGCACGAATGCGCGCAAAGTGCACCTGATTGGGGTTCATCAGAAATTGCGTGCCGTCATCGTTGACCGCCAGGCTGAAATGGTTGGCAACCGCCTCATGCATGTTCAGCCGGGCAGTCCAGCGGAAGGTGGCGGCCATATCCACGCGCTCGGACCAATGGTCGATATTGGGACGAAGACTGGTGAGGCTCATGCTTGGCTCCTTTCGCGGCTGGTCGTGGCCAAACCTGCATGGGGCCTGGCAGTTTGACCAACGAAAAAAACGCAACTATCCCATTAGCTGAACTTATGCCGAGGTTATGTAGATGCAGAACTCGCTTCCTCCGCTGGGCTGGTTGCGCACTTTCGAAGCCGCCGCGCGCCATCTCTCGTTTACCGGCGCGGCACGAGACCTGAACATGACGCAAAGCGCCGTCAGCCAGCAGATTAAATCTCTGGAAGGGCATCTGGGGCAGCCACTGTTTCTGCGCCGCCCCAAAGCTCTGGAACTGACCGAGGCCGGAATCACCTATCTGCCAGTTGTGCGAGAGGCATTCCGGACACTGATGCGCGGAACCCGGGCGGTTACCGGTGCGCAACCAAACGCGGTTCAAGTGCAATGCAACATCAGCTTTGCCGTCAACTGGCTGGCCCCGCGCCTGCCGGCATTTCGGGCGGAACATCCACATGTTCAATTGAACGTCTTCACCGAGCTTTGGGAACCGCGCGAAATGGCCGAAGGCGCAGCGGTCGAGATTCGGTTCTCGCTTCGTCCGTCCGACACGGTCCGAACCGAAATTCTGCGCACCGAACACTATTATCCGGTCTGCGCACCAGACTATCCGGTATGCTTGGAAAACCTCCAGGAACAGCCACTTTTCGACTGCTCCAACTTGCTGTCCAACTGGCCAAGCTGGGCGGAAGATCAGGGTCTGAATTGGGAAAATTCGACGATAACCTACGCGACGACCTATCTGGTTTGCCTGTCAGCGGTCATGGCTGGCGGTGGCCTTTGCCTGGCACATGACACGATCGCCAGTCATCTGATCAAGCGCGGTCAGCTGGTCGCGCCGTTCAAGCACCGTGCGCGAATGCCCGAGTCCTACTATCTGCTGCTGTCCCCGCAGGCCGAGGACACACCCGGCGCCGTGGCCTTTGCCAACTGGGTGCGGCGTGAGATCGGGTCTGAGGTGTAATGGGAAACGCGCGCGCCAGAACCAAAAGACGTGCCCAACATGTATGAGGAATCCCCAACATCGAAGAACCGGGGTTGCACCCGCTGACGCATTCGTGAAAGTTGAGCCATGGAATACACACCTTTCCCAAGCTGGCCCGATGTCGCCCCCAAATTGATCGCAGTTGCAGCCGGACGCGAGGCGGCGGACATGGTCATTCAGGGCGGAACCTGGGTGAACGTACACAGCCGCGAATTGCTGCCGGATCATTCTGTGGCGATTGTTGCCGGGCGCATAGCATTCGTCGGACCGGATGCCTCGCATTGCGTGGGGCCGGATACGGAAATCATCGAAGCACAAGGGCGCTACATTCTGCCCGGCTTGTGTGATGCGCATATGCATATCGAATCCGGGATGCTCACCCCAGCCGAATTCGCCCGTGCCGTCATCCCGCATGGAACGACCAGCATGTTCACCGATCCGCATGAGATCGCCAATGTGCTGGGTCTGGACGGCGTGCGCATGATGCATGACGAAGCCATGATGCAACCGGTCAATATTTTCACTCAGATGCCATCCTGCGCGCCTTCCGCACCGGGGTTGGAGACGACGGGCTATGAGATCACGCCCGAAGACGTGGCCGAGGCGATGAACTGGCCGGGTATCATCGGGCTGGGCGAGATGATGAATTTCCCGGGCGTGATCCATGCTGATCCCAAGATGCTGGCCGAGATTGCAGCCACTCAACGGGCCGGGAAAACGGTCGGAGGGCACTATGCTTCGCCTGATTTAGGGCCTGATTTTGCGGCTTACGTGGCGGGTGGCCCGGCGGATGATCACGAAGGCACATGCGAGGCCGACGCCATTGCACGGGTTCGGCAGGGGATGCGCTCGATGATGCGTCTGGGATCGGCTTGGTATGATGTGGAAAGCCAGATTACGGCCGTGACAGAAAAAGGGCTGGATCCGCGCAACTTCATTCTTTGTACAGATGACTGTCATTCCGGCACATTGGTGAATGACGGGCATATGAACCGCGTCGTGCGCCATGCCATTGCTTGCGGATGCGACCCCCTGGTCGCGCTGCAAATGGCCACGATCAACACGGCAACGCATTTCGGGCTGGAACGCGAGATCGGTTCCGTTACTCCGGGGCGGCGGGCGGATATCATCCTCAGCTCGGATCTAGCCGAACTGCCGGTTGAGATGGTGATATCCCGCGGGCAGGTTGTCGCGGAAAACGGTGCAATCAAAGTGGATTGTCCACATCTGAACTGGCCCGAAAAATCGCGCCATACCGTTCATCTGGGGCATGCGCTGACGTCGGCCGATTTTGAGATCAAGGCACCGGAAGGGGCCAACAAAGTTCAGGCCAACGTCATCGGCGTGGTGGAAAACCAGGCCCCGACCAAGGCGTTGAAGGCCGAATTGCCGATCATAGGCGGGCTGGTCGAGGGCGAAGGCGAGGTGTGCCAGATCGCGCTGGTCGAGCGGCACCGGGCCACCGGGGGCGTCACCAACGCTTTTGTTTCGGGCTTTGGCTATCAGGGAAAAATGGCCATGGCCTCGACCGTGGCGCATGACAGTCATCACATGATCGTCGTCGGTACGGACCGCGATCAGATGGCGCTGGCCGCCAACCGTCTGGCCGAAGTGGGCGGTGGCATCACCTTGTTCCGGGACGGGCAGGAACTGGCGCTGGTCGAACTGCCGATCGCAGGCCTGATGTCCGACAGTCCCGCCGCCGAAGTCGCGGCCAAGGCCGACAGGATGGTGCAGGCGATGCAGGACTGCGGCTGCCATCTGAACAACGCGTACATGCAGCATTCATTGCTGGCGCTGGTCGTGATTCCCGAGCTTCGAATATCGGATCTCGGGTTGGTCGACGTACGCACATTCGAAAAAATAGAACTTCTGGAACCATTGGCATGACGACACTCCTGACACCACAAGCACCCGCGCCAGAACAGTTTACCGATCCCGCCGCCGCTGTCGCCCGGTTGGAAGAGCTGTACGTGCAGGCGACCAATTTCCTGTGCGACAGCTTTGCGGACGCCATGGAAAATGGGGCACCTGCCGCACGATTCAGAGCCTATTATCCGGAAATTCGCATCAGAACCTCGACCTATTCCCAAGTCGACAGCCGCCTGAGCTTTGGCCATGTGTCTGAACCTGGTGTTCATGCCACGACGGTGACGCGCCCGGATCTGTTCAGATCCTACCTGACCCAACAGATTGCCCTGTTAATCAAGAACCATGGTCAGCCTGTGACAATTGCGGCGTCGGACACACCGATTCCGGTGCATTTTGCCGTGGCAAACAATCCTGATCTGGTCGTGCCTCATCAGGGCGCAGCCGACTTCACCCTGCGCGATGTGTTTGATGTTCCGGACCTGACAACCACCAATGATGACATCGTCAATGGCGTGCATGTCCATGAGGATGCTGTTGGGCCCTTGTCCCTTTTCACCGCCCAGCGCGTGGATTATTCGCTTGCCAGATTGGCGCACTACACCGCCACCGATGCAGGTCACTTTCAGAATCACGTGTTGTTTACGAACTACCAGTTCTATGTCTCGGAATTCGAAAACTACGCCCGAGAACAATTGGCGGACCCTGCCAGCGGCTATACCAGCTTTGTTTCAACCGGCAATGCCGAAATCACGGACCCCAAAGCACCTATCGAACAACCGTTGAAACTGCCGCAAATGCCGACCTATCACCTGAAGCGCAAAGATGGTTCGGGGATTACTTTGGTGAACATCGGTGTTGGCCCATCCAATGCAAAAACCGCCACCGACCATATCGCCGTTCTGCGCCCGCACGCGTGGCTGATGGTTGGCCATTGCGCCGGGTTGCGCAATACGCAGGCATTGGGCGATTTCGTTCTGGCCCACGCCTATCTGCGCGAAGACAAGGTCCTGGATGACGATCTGCCCGTCTGGGTGCCGATCCCGCCTCTGGCCGAAGTTCAGGTGGCGCTGGAACACGCCGTGGCCGAGGTGACGGAACTGGAAGGGTATGAGCTTAAACGGATCATGCGGACGGGCACTGTGGCCTCGGTCGACAACCGAAACTGGGAATTGCGTGATCAGTCCGGCCCGGTCCAGCGACTCAGCCAATCCCGGGCAATCGCGCTGGATATGGAAAGTGCCACCATTGCCGCGAACGGCTATCGGTTCCGCGTTCCGTATGGCACTTTGCTGTGCGTGTCGGACAAACCCCTGCACGGAGAATTGAAGCTGCCGGGCATGGCGTCTTCGTTCTATACCACTCAGGTCAGCCGACATCTGGCCATCGGCATCAAAGCGATGGAGCATCTGCGCGGCATGCCGTTGGAGCGTTTGCACAGCCGGAAACTGCGCTCCTTCGACGAAACGGCCTTCCTCTGACGCAAAAAAGCAACGTTTTCCCCATATTTTTAGGGGTTTCAGCGCTACTATTCGTTGTGTTTGGCCACAATATCCCGTTACAGTTACGCGGTGAGGCCCTATAGATCGGGCACGTTAAGGAGACCAAGAAATGGCAAAGCCTATGACAAAGACTCAGCTGGTTGCTGCTCTCGCTGAGGAAATGGGAACCGACAAGAAATCCGCAAACTCTGCGCTGGAGGCCATCACCGGCCTGATTACCCGCGAAGTTTCGGCCGGTGGCGCAGTGACCCTGCCCGGCGTCGGCAAAATCTACTGCCGCGAGCGGCCCGAGCGTCAGGTCCGCAACCCGGCCACTGGTGAAACCTTCACCAAGGAAGCCGACAAGGTTGTGAAAATGACCATCGCCAAGGCACTGAAAGACAGCGTAAACGGCTGATTTCAACTTTTTAGCCAACGATAAAGGGCCGCCTTTGGGGGGCTCTTTTTTCTATCGTCTTGAATATTCTGTGCCTGCGGGTTTTGAACCCGTTTCGCACAACATATTTCGGCCCGGTATTCGCCACCAAGGTGAGAATGCGCCTTCAAGGGCAGCCATTGACCTGAACCTGGGTCAGAGAACTGGCAAAATCTTGCCATGGTGTTTGCGGGCCTCTTTTCAAGACTTGTCTGATCACCTTACAACTTCGTCAGTCTTCGAACCGGCAATGAAATATCTTGCAAAACTGCGTCTGTAAAAAGAAAACAACTTGGCCGTGCTTGTCCGGCAGCGCCCGTTCCGCGATTGCGGTGGGTCTTATCACTCTTGTCTCTGCCTGCGCGCAAAACACCACCAATGCGAATCTCGACCCTGAACGCCAGTTGATGGCGCTGCAAGAGGTCTCGAAAAAGCGGGCCAGAGGTCAAAGAGTATGGTGCGTGCCCTACGCCCGAGACCTCAGCGGTATTGAAATTCGCGGCAATGCGAAAGACTGGTGGGGACGGGCGCAGCAAGTGTTTGAGCGCGGCAAGGAACCGGTTGTTGGTGCGGTTATGTCGTTTCGGGCGACCCGAGGAATGCCCCTGGGCCATGTGGCTGTCGTATCCGATATCGTCACCGACCGGGAAGTCATCGTGAATCATGCCAACTGGCACCGAAACAAGGTGTCGTTGAAGATGGGCGTCAGGGACGTCTCCAAAAACAATGACTGGACGTTGGTTCGGGTTGAAAGCCAACCGGGCCACTACGGCAATCCCTACCCGGTAAACGGGTTCATCTATCCGGCGGTTGACGAATAGCCTTGCCCAACTTCATTTCACGGGCGAGTTGATCGCAGCGCGGGCAACATTCCTTTTGATCGTACCGTAAAGGCAGCCGCCGCCCGGGTTGGGATGTCGCGCGGTTGAAAAGCCCGCAGATTGTCCAAAGCCGCGATATTGTCGGTAAAAATAGAAACGGGCACCAGAGGTGCCCGTTTCTGTTCCGTGTCTCTGGTCCGGTCAGTGGACCGTTTCAACCTTGTGGAAGTCCAGATCACGATCTTCTGGCATCGAGTCGATGCTCAATACCTCTTGGCGTTTGGTGATCAGGATATAGACGACGCAAGCCAGATACAGTCCAACCACGACTGCTCCAATCCACTGGATTTGCAGCCATTGGCTTTGGAACAACAGGGTCAGGACAAACAGCAGTGCGACGTTGCCCGCCACGTAGATCGCCTTTCCGAACCGCTCGACGGTCAGGTTCAGGTTGTCTGTGTACAGACGGATCAGCGAGTCCAATGAGTTGATCACGAACGTCACACCCACGATCACCATCGCAATGTTGGTGATGCCAGCGGTACTGATGTCGTTCAGGTGGTAATAGTAAAGAACGGTGAACCAGATCCCCAGCGGGATCGACGGGAAGATCAACAGCGCCGCCAGCAACTGCCACGTGGTCAGGCCACCCACAAAGCGCGACGTAAACTGTCCGATCATGATCGACCATGCAAACCACCAGAACAGGTAGAACGCGTGATAGTCGGTCAATGGCAGGACGAACTTGTGCAGGTTGGCGAAATAGGCGCCGATATTTCTGCCGGTTTCCACAAACCCGGTCACGCCCATACCTGCGGCTGCCCACATGCCCAGAATCAGGGCAAGGAACAAAAAGGTCGAACCTACGGACAGGATGCGAACGTATTTCAGATCGGTCGAGGAATAGGCCGCCGCCAGAATGACGACAAACACGATGATGTAGAAGGTGGTAACGACGGATTCACCATCGCCGACCTCGGGCAGATAGCCGGGCAGGTAGATCAGGAACAGGCTGGCGGTGAAGGCACAGGTGCCAATGATCACCACGTTGTTGATCAGCTTGACCAGCGGGATCTCAAAGAACTTCACGCGGGGTTCGATCACGCAGAAGTAGAAGGCCGTCAGGAAATAGAAGGCCCAGATCAGAAAACCCCAGAATCCGAACTCGATCGCCAGCGGGTTGGCAAAGGCATAGGCCGGGTCATCGGCGTATCCTCCGAATTCGGTCAGTGGAAACATGATCAGGCCGACATCCAGGCCGGATGTGAACAGAATCGCGATGAACGTGAACAGATGAACCGGTGTCACGCCGACACAGCGCAGGTTCCACCATTTCACGACGAAGAAAGCGACCAGCCCCAATGCCAGCAGGACGCCGAACGATAGAATGTACTCCAGAAGCACCGACAAACCTCCCTTGATATGTCAGGTCCTGCCGCCGATATCTTTAATTGGCTGGTCAATCAATATAAACATGCGCAAGACTTTTCTTGCATCACGCATGTGTCTTTTTTGACGCGCACCGCTTGCGACCGATCCCAAAATCAGAAACAGTCCGCGCAAAGTGACAGGGGGTCTCCATGGATCTGCGCGCCATAACCATGGGGCTGACATTTGCCCTGATCTGGTCATCTGCCTTTACCTCGGCGCGTATTATCGTGGCGGATGCGTCCCCTCTGTTTTCGCTGGCCTTGAGGTTTCTGATCTCTGGTGTTCTGGGGGTCATGATTGCCCGCGCGATGGGGCAAAGCTGGCACCTGACCCGAAACCAGTGGCGCGCAACGATATTGTTCGGGATCTGCCAAAATGCCCTGTATTTGGGTCTAAATTTTTATGCGATGCAAACGGTCGAGGCATCGGTCGCGGCCATAATCGCATCCACCATGCCCTTGTTGGTGGCGCTGGCGGGGTGGTTGATTTTCGGCGAAAAGCTGCGGCCACTGGGTGTTTTGGGTCTGTTCGCCGGTTTCGCCGGAGTCGCCCTTATCATGAGCAGCCGGATCAGCGCGGGCGTTGATATGTTCGGCGTCGCGCTTTGCGGTGTGGGTGCTCTTGCCTTGACCTTCGCAACGTTGGCCGTTCGCGGTGCAACATCCGGCGGGAATTTCATGATGGTCGTCGGCCTGCAGATGCTGGTTGGTTCAGCCGCGCTGTTTGCGGCTGCTCCGGTCTTTGAAACCATTTACATCCACCCGACGTTGCCACTGGCGCTGGCCTTTACCTACACAACCCTTTTCCCCGGTTTGCTGGCGACATTGATCTGGTTCCTGCTGTTGGACCGGATCGGAGCCGTACGAGCCGCCACCTTCCACTTTTTGAACCCCGTGTTCGGGGTCACCATCGCGGCGATCCTGCTGGGTGAGAAACTCGGCGCCATGGATGCGGTTGGCGTCACCGTTACAACCCTTGGCATTCTTGCGGTTCAGCTTTCACGCCAACCCGTTCAAGGCAGCAAAGCCTCGACCTGAGACAGCAGTTTGCGGGAATCGGGTTTGACATTTGACCCGAAGGTCGCTGCGACCTCACCCTCAGAATTGATCAGGATCTTGTTGAAGTTCCACTTGGGCGTGAACCCGGTCTGCGCGGCAACGGCCTTGTAGAACGGGTGAGCGTCAGCCCCTTTGACCGGAGTGATATCCGTCATCGGCAGGGTCAGCCCATAGTTCATCTCGCAGAACTGTTTCACCTCTTCCGCGGACCCAAGTTCCTGATTGAACGAATCCGACGGAACCGCAAGAACGACCAGCCCTTTGCCGGAATAGTCCTCATGCACCCTTTGCAGAGCCTTGTATTGCCCGGTAAACCCACACTGGGACGCGGTGTTGACCACCAGGATAGGTTGGCCGCGCCACTCTTCGATGGCCAATGTGCCTCCGTCGATCGAGTCGAACTCACCGGTCAGCGGCGCCGCCTGAACGGCGCGGCCCAGCAAGATCAGGGCAGTCAAAAGCAGCAATCTCATCATGTCTTGTCCTCCCTTTTATTCAGATACGCGTGACTTTGTTGTTCAGATCACTTGCACGACTGCGAGAGCGGTTTGAAATATCGCTTTGCTTTCCACCCCGCAGCCCCCAGATAATGGCGCAAACACTATTTCAGCCGGAGGATCCATGACTCGCTATACCAAAGACCCCACGGCCATTGCTGCGCTTTCGCCCGAAGAGTTTCACGTCACCCAGCGCAGTGGTACGGAACGTCCGGGCACCGGGAAATACCTGAACAACAAGGAACCCGGCATTTATGTGGATATCGTATCGGGTGAACCGCTGTTTGCCTCGACCCACAAATACGAATCCGGATGTGGCTGGCCCAGTTTCACCAAGCCGATCGTGCACGAACATGTCGAAGAGTTCCGCGATACCACGCATGGCATGATCCGGACCGAGGTTCGTTCGAAACACGGCGACAGCCATCTGGGGCATGTCTTCCCGGACGGTCCGCGTGAACATGGCGGTTTGCGGTACTGCATCAACTCTGCCTCGCTTCGGTTCATTCATCGGGATGAGATGGAAGCCGAAGGTTATGGCGAATACCTGATTCATGTGGAGGATATCTGATGACCGAGCAACGCGCTGTACTGGCCGGGGGCTGCTTCTGGGGGATGCAGGACCTGATCCGCAAACTGCCGGGCGTGTCGCGTACGCGTGTCGGCTATACCGGCGGCGACGTACCCAACGCGACCTATCGCAACCACGGCACTCACGCCGAAGGCATCGAGATCTGGTTCGACCCGTCCCGGATCAGCTATCGCGACCTGCTGGAATTCTTCTTTCAGATCCATGACCCGACCACGGTCAACCGTCAGGGCAACGATCTCGGCATGAGCTATCGATCTGCGATCTACTACGTGGATGACACGCAGAAACAGGTGGCCCTGGACACCATCGCCGACGTGAATGCCAGCGGCTTGTGGCCCGGAAAAGTCGTGACCGAAGTCGAACCTGTCGGAGACTTCTGGGAAGCCGAGCCAGAGCATCAGGATTACCTGGAGCGGATCCCGAACGGCTATACCTGCCACTTCCCGCGTCAGGATTGGGTCCTGCCCAAACGCTCAAGCGCAGCAGAATAAAGCACCACCTGCCCGGCCCCTCTGAAGCTTTCAGGGGGGCTAGCCTGCGGCCACCCTCGGGCGCCCGCTTGCCTCGACCGTGATCAGGGCCTCGACAAAAACGTCCTTTGCCTCGACTCGCGCGGTTTTGATGTCACGATCCACGATCACGCGAATGTCTTCTGCGCCGGCTTCTCGTACTGCGCCCTCTGCTTCGGACATCAAAACCTTTTCCAACAGGGCCAAGGCGTCCTCTGACGCGGCGAAGTCCTTCGGGCCATCCTCCAGATGCACACGATATCGCCCTTCCGCCGGGGATGTGACCGTGCCCGAGCGACGCAGGGTCAGCCGCCCCACGACAGCACCAATCGCATTGGCCACGCCCGCATGTTCCGGCAAGATCATTCGGCAGTGCAGCCGTTCACCCACCGCAGGGTAATAGCTGGGGGCCGACGCCCCAAGGCCAACCACATCCACATTCAAAGCAGCGCTCAGCGACAGCAACCCACGGTGTTGTGCCAACCCGCGCTGTGTCAGCACATGACACGCCAAGTCTTGCGAAGGCAGACCAAAACCAACCTGCTCTTCGTCAAAAGCAGCCTCTAACAAGGTCAAACTGGTCTGTTCCGTCAATTGATCCACGATCATCTGTGCCAACGCTTCGGGAGAGTTTGCCAACATATCCCCTGACCCGACCCGTTTGCGTGCCATCAGTTCCAATGCCTTGCGCGCCGCATCGACATCCCAGGCACGAACCCGCCCCAACACGTGGCTGGCATCAGATGGCGTAACCCCAGACACCTGGATGATTCCGCGATCGACCAGGCGCATCAGCGCCCCGTTCTCCATCCGCGACCGCAGCAAGGCGCTCAGGGGCAGAACGCGATCTCCCAGCCTCTCCAGCAGGCTTTCTTCCCGCGCACCGACTCCTTCGGCATGGATGCCGGGCACGCGGCGGGCAAAACGCGTATCATGCTCGCCCACAGTCGTGGCCCGCAATTGTTCATCCAGTACTGAATGCACAACGTCGGGCGCTTCTGACGCGATCAGCGAAACGGGCAACACGCGACGCGGGCCCAGGAACACACCGCCCCGCAACCCTTCGGCCACAACATGCACCTGGCTGTCACCGCCCAGACCGTGGGTTCGCATCGCCACGGCTTCGACCATGGTGCGAAACCCACCTACCTGCGCCCCGGCCGGATCGATCGCGGGCTTTCCGTCCCGGATAAGCGCCACATCAGTGGTCGTTCCCCCGATGTCCGAGACCAGCGCATTGTCCGCTCCGGTAAGCCATCGCGCCCCGACGATAGAAGCCGCAGGCCCGCTCAGAATAGTCTCGATCGGCCGTTCCCGGGCCTGTTCCGCGCTCATCAGGGCGCCATCGCCGCGCACCACCATCATCGGCGCCGAAATTCCCAGCGCATGCAGTTGATCCTGTGCACGCCCGATCAATCGGTCGATCATCCCGATCAGCCGCGCATTCAGCACAGCCGTCACCGCGCGTTTCGGACCATTGAGCTTGGCGGACAAGTGATGCGAACAGGTCACCGGCGCCCCGGTCCTTTCCGAGATTATGCGCGCCGCTTCCAACTCATGCACCGGGTTGCGGGTGGCGAACTGAGCAGCAACCGCGAATCCGGAAATTCCCTTATGCGAATCCAAAAAGGCCTCAAGCGCTGCGACATCCAAAGCGGCAGCTTGCCCACCGGAATGGGTATGCCCACCGGCAATCACCAGGGCCGGATCGCCCTTCAGCGCCTCTTTCAGCCCGTGTTTTTCAAGATCACTGTCCTTGAACCCGATATAGATCAACGCGACACGGCCACCCTGCCCCTCGACCAGAGCATTCGTGGCCAGCGTCGTCGACAATGACGCCATCGAGATCTGATCCGGTGTGACCTGCGCCTCTGCCAGCACAGACGAGATCGCCTTGCCCACACCAATCGCCAGATCCTCCCGAGTGGTCAGCGACTTGGCCGAGGCGATGACCTCTTTCTCATCCCTGATCAACACCGCGTCGGTATAGGTCCCGCCCGTATCTACCCCCAAAGACAACGTCATCGGGTCCTCCTGTCTGTTCGCTGTGGATGGGTTTAGCGGTTATGCACGACACGTCCAGCCTGTTTGCGGCAATTATGACAGTTGTTCCACCGCCCAGCGCGCCGCCTCTGCCACGGTCTCATCCGGGTCCTCCAACAGACGCTGAGCCACTGTTTTCAGTTTTGGCTGTCCCGAGTTTCCAATGGCATACAGAACATTGCGCACGAACCGGTCCCGGCCGATACGTTTGATCGGCGAGCCCGAAAACTTTGCGCGAAAAGCGGCATCGTCCAGCGCCGCCAGTTCTTCCAAGCCGGGCGCTTTCAGATCGTCACGGGCGGCATAGCGCATATCGCTCGCTGCGACGGCAAACTTGTTCCATGGACAGGCCGCCAGACAATCGTCGCAGCCATAGATCCGATTGCCCAACTTACCGCGCAGCTCATGGTCCACCGGGCCCTTATGTTCAATGGTCAGATATGAAATGCACCGCCGTGCATCCAGTTGATACGGGGCCGGAAACGCATCGGTCGGGCAGCTGTCCAGACAGGCGCGGCACGACCCGCAATGATCGATCTCTGAATTGTCTGTCGGCAGGTCCAGAGTAGTGAAAACAGACCCTATAAAGGCCCAATTTCCCCATTCGCGGCTTACAAGATTGGTGTGCTTGCCCTGCCACCCCAATCCGGCGGCATATCCCAGCGCCTTCTCGGGAACTGGCGCGGTATCGACAAATACTTTCACCTCGCCTCCGGCTTCGGCAATCAGCCATCGCGCCAACCGCTTCAGCCGCTTCTTGACAAGATCATGATAGTCCTTGTTCTGCGCATAGACGGAAATTGCACCACGATCCGGGTGATTCAAGATCTCCGTCGGGTCATGTTCCGGCGTATAGCTTTCGGCCAACATGACCACCGATTGCGCCGCGGGCCAAAGGGCGGCAGGATCGCCACGCCAATGCGTGCGCTCGGCCATCCATCCCATTTGCCCGTGGTACCCGGCGTCCAGATAGGCCCGCAATCGTTTCGGCACCTGTGGAACATCCCAAGGACGGCACACGCGACAGGCAACAAACCCCTCTGCCTGGGCTTGTTGCACCAGCTTTTCCTTAAGATCCGATCCGCTCTTCATCTGGCCAAAAATATCCTCGGGAGGAATCGCGCCCATGGCGCGATGGGGGGCAGACAGCCCCCCATCGCGCACCCTATCAGAAATCCAGATCAGCGTAATGGGGCGGCGGTCGGAACCCTGGCACCTGATCCGCCAGTATTGACCGAAATGCCGGTCGAGACTTGATCTTGGCATACCAGTCCTTGACCACCTGGCTGCGGTTCCAGTCCACGTCCGAGATGTAATCCAGCGAAGACAGATGTGCCGCGGCCGCAAAATCCGCCAATGTCATCTGATCCCCCGCCAACCAACGGCGGTGATCCAGCAGCCACGCCATGTAATCCAGATGGTATTTGATCGCCTTGGCACCCTGTTTGACATTCTTGCTGTCCGGATACCCCTGTCCTGTCACCTTTTTGTTCACTCGCTCATACAACAGCTTCGATGTCACCTCGTGGTGAAATTTGTCGTCGAACCACCCGACAAGGCGTCTTACTTCGAATCTGGCTTCGGGGGTTTTCGGCATCAAAGGTGGCTCTGGGCGGGTTTCTTCGATGTATTCGCAGATAGCCGCGCTTTCCGACATGATCTGCCCGTCCAGACGCAATACGGGCACTTTTCCCGCCGGGTTGCGCCGCAGAAAATCAGGATCCTGTTCCCAGTATCGCTCTTCTACCAGCTCAACTTCGATCTTCTTCTCCGCCAGCGACAGACGGACCTTACGACAATACGGAGAGAGGGGAACGTGAAACAGACGCGCCATGAACTTCCATTCGAACCAGTGAATACCCGACAGATTTAGCCTTGGCAGATAGCGGGTTTCAATCCTCGAAACAATCTGCGCGACCATCTGCGCGGATGGTGGCCGCCCCATCGAGGATCGAAGCCGCCCGTCTGCGGGTGCGCGCAGTCGGATCCGTGACCGATCGGTTGCGCGGGGACGGCAGGATTGCCGCAATCCGCGCCGCTTGAACCGAAGTCAGCTTTGCCGCGCTGGTGTTGAAATAGCGTTTCGCCGCAGCTTCGACCCCGAATACGCCATTTCCGGTTTCGGCGACATTCAGATACACCTCAAGAATACGCTGTTTGCTCCAGAATATTTCAACCACCGGCGTGATCGAGGTTTCCAAAGCCTTGCGCACCCAGCTGCGACCCTGCCAGAGGAACACATTCTTCACCACCTGTTGCGTGATGGTCGAGGCACCACGATTGCCGCCATCCTCAAGCGCATCGCGGATGGCTTCGACGTCAAAGCCCCAATGCAGGCAGAAATTTGCGTCCTCGGCTGCAACAACTGATCTTGCCATGATCGGTGCCATGTCTTCGATCGGAACCCATTCGCGTTCAACCTTTCCCAGCCGGCGCCATTCCGACCAGATGGTGTGGGTGACAGGAGGGTTCACCACCGAATAAATCAGGACCAGAGCAACCACGAGGCCCAGAACCGCCATGACCGCTCGCGTTGCCCAGCGGCGAATCTGCCGCGCCACTGGTTCCTTCTTTCTGGATGCCTTGCGTTTTTTTCCGCCGGATTTGCGGGCTGCTTTCTTCGCCATGTCTCAGCTATACGACGCAAGGTTCCGGTTTGAAACGGCCTAAATCGCGAAAGCGCGCGCCTCGCGCGGATGAACGATCGGGCGCGCGGTTTTCAGCGACATCGGATCAAGCCCGGTCAACTCGGGAAACAAGTGCAGCACTTCGCTTTGTGTTTCGCGATCCGAAGCCGACAACGCGTGCCCGGGATAATAGCTTTCGCTTTTCGCTCCGTTGGCGAAAACGATCTCATGCTGTTTGAACAACAGATGGAAATATTCAACCTCACCGCCCTCGACCCGTGTCACGGTGTCATCGTTGACCAAAGTATGCGCCGGAACCAGCGCTTCGGTATGGCCGAACAGATAGGACGCCTGCCAGTCTTCGATCAGCATCCGGTGCTGCGGTGAAACCAGCAAGGGGCGATCCAGACCGAACACCCCGGCATCGAAACGGATTGGAGCCAGTTTGCCTTCGGCTGCGACGGTTGTACACCCAACCCAGATCAAGGGTTGTGGTCCGTGATCCACCGTGATGACCAGATCACCAACCTTCAAATCCTCAACCGCGCGCTCACCTTCCGGTGTGGCGATCATGGTCCCGGCCGTAAAGCACGGCGGCCCAAGGTTACCGACATTCAGCGGGCCTGACGTGTTAACAAAAGTGGTCGACACCAGCGTTCCGGGCTGCAGCACCTGGCCGTCTGTGGGGGTGAAAGCCCGAGACCCATCGGCCAGGTAGAAAGTGGTTCCTGTATAGGTCACGTTCCCAACGCCTGACACGTTGATCGTTACAGTATCGCCTGGCCAGGAATTTGTAACGTCTTGCCCGTTGACCGTGTCACCACTGGGTGCGTCAATAAGATTGTCATCATTCGCATCAGTCAGGGTGAAATTGCTGACCGCGACGGCCGTCCCCGCTGGTGGCGGGCTTGCAGGATCAAAGGTGAAGAACTGATCGCGATATGTCGTTGGCATCCTGTTGCCCCTACTCTGTCACCATTAGAAACCGAAACAGGCCATGGCTAACACTACAAGGTGAAAAAAGCATGGCGAAATTCGGGAGAGCAGGCAAGAATTCCACTGAAACCTCACAATAATCAGGGCCCCGCGTGCTGTAGATGGCACGCGGGTCCAGTATTTTGATGGAATTTAGGCTTACTCGGCCGGAACTGCCGTGACTTCTTCGCTCAGCGGGTGGCTGAGTTTGTTGAGCATTTCTTTGGGACAAACCTGTAGGAAGTTGCCCTTTTCCACGTCCCAATGCTGGAGAATATCCGCGGCCTTGCGGCTGTAGGTCTCCTCGGCGTGACGCGTGATCAGGGCTTTCAATTGATCCACCCAATGGTCCACGGTGACCGGGCAGGTCACAAGCGTTTCCTTGTTCATCAACGCTTCGGCCTTGCCTTCGGGATCATACAGATATGCCATGCCACCGGTCATCCCGGCACCGAAATTGGCCCCGATGTCACCAAGTATCACGGCCACGCCGCCGGTCATGTACTCACACCCGTTCGAGCCACATCCTTCAACCACAACTTTGGCACCCGAGTTGCGCACGGCAAATCGTTCACCCGCGCGGCCAGCCGCGAACAGATGGCCGTCAGTTGCACCGTAGAGAACCGTGTTGCCGATGATCGTGTTGTCGTCCGCCTTCAGCGGGCTGACCTGCGGCGGGCGCACAACGATCGTGCCGCCAGACAGGCCCTTGCCAACATAGTCATTGGCATCCCCCGACACTTCCAGCTTCAGACCCGGAGCCGCGAAAGCCCCCAAGGACTGACCGGCCGAACCCTGAAGTTTCACGTGCAGGTGGTCATCCTGGAACGTGTTCCGCATGCCAAAATTCTGCACAATGTGGCTGGAAATGCGGGTTCCGACGGTGCGGTGCGTGTTCTGGATGGCATATGACAACTGCATCTTCTCGCCATCCTTCAGGAACCGCGCCGCATCGCGCACGATCTCGGCATCCAGCGTGTCGGGCACGGCGTTCCGATCCTTGTCGCGATTGTACACGATGTTATGCGCACCATCGACGGTGATCAGCAGCGGGTTGAGATCCAGATCGTCCAAATGCGCCGAACCCCGGCTAACCTGCGCCAGCAGATCGGCCCGACCGATGATTTCATCCACGGAACGCGCGCCAAGGCTGGCCAGCAGCTCGCGCACTTCCTGCGCGTAGAAGGTGATCAGGTTCACCACCTTGTCGGCGTTGCCGGTGAACTTGGCGCGCAGGGATTCGTCCTGCGTACAGACACCAACCGGGCAGGTGTTCGACTGGCACTGACGCACCATGATACAGCCCATCGCGATCAGGGCGGCGGTGCCGATGCCGTATTCCTCGGCCCCCATCATCGCCGCCATGACGATGTCGCGCCCGGTACGCAGGCCGCCATCAGTGCGCAGAGTCACCCGGTCGCGCAGGTTGTTCATCGCCAGAACCTGATGCGCCTCGGTCAGGCCCATCTCCCATGGCAGACCGGCATATTTGATGCTGGTCGCGGGTGAGGCACCCGTACCGCCATTGTGCCCCGAGATCAGGATGATATCGGCCTTCGCCTTGGCCACACCGGCAGCGATCGTGCCAACGCCGGAAGACGCCACCAGTTTCACCGTCACCTTGCAGCGCGGGTTGATCTGTTTCAGGTCATAGATCAGCTGAGCCAGATCCTCGATCGAGTAGATGTCATGATGCGGCGGCGGCGAGATCAGCGTAACGCCCTTGGTCGAGTGCCGCAGACGCGCAATCAGGTCAGTGACCTTCATGCCCGGCAGCTGACCGCCCTCGCCCGGTTTCGCCCCTTGGGCAACCTTGATTTCCAGCTCTTCGCACTGGTTCAGATATTCGGCGGTCACACCAAACCGGCCCGAGGCCACCTGCTTGATTTTGGCCGAGGGGTTGTCACCATTCGGCTCCGGCACGAAATGCGCCGGGTCTTCACCCCCTTCACCACTGTCGGATTTCGCACCGATCCGGTTCATCGCCACGTTCAGCGTCTTGTGCGCCTCAGGCGACAGCGCGCCCAGCGACATGCCCGGCGTGACAAAGCGCTTGCGGATCGAGGTGATCGATTCAACCTCTTCGATCGGCACCGGTTTACCCAATGGTTTGAAATCCATCAGGTCGCGCAGATGGATCGGCGGGTTCGATTGCATCTTGGCAGAATACTGTTTCCACAGCTCATAGGACGCCTTGTTGCACGCCATCTGCATCATATGCATCGAGGTCGCTTCCCACGCGTGGGTTTCACCCGATTTCCGTGCCTTGTAGAAACCACCGATCGGCAACACGTCCAGACCACTGTTCCAGCCCTTGGCGTGGATTTCTTCGGCCTTTGCCTGGATACCCTTGACGCCGATGCCGGAAATACGGCTGGTCATACCCGGGAAATACTCGGCCACCATCGCGCGGCTCAGGCCAACAGCCTCGAAATTCAGACCGCCGCGATAGGACGAGATCACCGAAATCCCCATCTTGGCCATGATCTTCAACAGGCCCTGGTCGATGGCTTCGCGATAGCGCGCGACATTTTCGGTCAGGGTACCGTCCAGCAGCCCACGATCGATACGATCGGCCAGCGAGTCTTCGGCCAGATAGGCGTTCACAACGGTCGCGCCACAGCCGATCAGAACCGCAAAGTAATGCGGATCGACACATTCAGCCGAGCGTACGTTCAAGGAACAGAACGTCCGCAGGCCCTGACGGGTCAGGTGTGAGTGCACTGCGCTGGTGGCAAGGATCATCGGCATCGCCACCCGATCTTCACCCGAGTTCATGTCGGTCAGCACCAGATGCCCGGCGCCAGACCGTACCGCCTCTTCAGCTTCGGCTCTGACACGTGCCAAAGCAGCGCTCAGCGCACCTTGACCGGGCTCAAAGCTGCAATCGATCTCGGCCAGCGGAGCGTTGAGGTGCCCAACCAGTTCATTCCATTGTGCGTTTCCGACAAAGGGGCTTTCCAGAACGATGATCTCGGTCTGGCTGCTGTCCTCATCCAGCACGTTCTTCAGGTTTCCGAACCGGGTTTTCAAGGACATGACGCGGTATTCGCGCAAACTGTCGATCGGCGGGTTTGTGACCTGACTGAAGTTCTGCCGGAAGAAATGGCTGAGCGGGCGGTATTGCTTGGACAGAACCGCCGAGGGCGTATCGTCACCCATGGACGCCAGCGCCTCTTTGCCGTCTTCGGCCATGGGCGCAAGAATCTGCTCCAGCTCTTCGACCGAATAGCCTGCCGCGATCTGGCGTTTGCGCAGATCTTCGCCCGAGAATATCGGCTTTTCGGTCACACCTGCCAGCGCCTCGTCCAGATCGTTGATCTTGCCGACCCACTCGCCAAACGGCAATGCGCTCGCCAGCTTGTTCTTGATCTGGGTGTCGCGATACAGCTTGCCCTTTTTCATGTCGACAGCCAGCATCTGACCGGGGCCCAGCGCGCCTTTTTCGGTCACTGTGGACTCATCAATCGGCACCATACCGGCCTCGGATCCCGCAATGACAAGACCATCGCCAGTCACGACGTAACGCATCGGACGCAGGCCGTTGCGGTCCAGTCCAGCACAGACCCAGCGGCCATCCGTCATGGCCAGCGCGGCGGGGCCGTCCCACGGCTCCATCACCGAGTTGCAGTAGGAATACATGTCGCGCCAGGCCTGCGGCAGTTCCACCGCCTGTTTCGACCAGCTTTCCGGAACCAGCATGGTTTTCGCCATGGGCGCCGAGCGGCCCGCGCGCACCAGAACTTCGAAAACCGAGTCCAATGCGGCCGAATCCGACGATCCTCCGGCGATGATCGGCTTGATATCCTCGGCATAATCCCCAAACGTCGAGGACGCCATGCGGATCTCGTGGCTTTTCATCCAGTTGATGTTGCCTTTCAGCGTGTTGATCTCGCCATTATGCGCCAACATGCGGAAAGGCTGCGCCAGCCACCATTGCGGGAAAGTGTTGGTGGAATAGCGCTGGTGGTAGATTGCGAAGGCGGATTCAAACCGTTCGTCCATCAGGTCGGGATAGAAGACGGCAACCTGCTCGGCCAACATCATGCCCTTGTAGATGATCGAACGGCACGACAGCGACGCCAGGTACAGCCCGGAAATACCGGCAGCTGAGGCGGCCTTTTCAATACGGCGACGAATGACATAGAGCTCGCGCTCGAAGGTCTCTTCGTCCACACCTTTGGAATTCGAGATCAGGATCTGCTCGATCTCGGGCCGGGTGGCGTTGGCTTTTTCACCCAGACAAGTGACATCGACCGGCACGTGACGCCAGCCATAGATGTAATAGCCCATGCGCAGAACTTCGCTTTCCACGATGGTCCGGCACTGTTCCTGTGCGCCAAAGTCGGTGCGCGGCAGGAAAACCTGACCAACAGCGATCAGTTCGTCCAATTTGGGCTCGTGGCCCGTGCGCCGGATCTGATCGTAGAAAAACGAGACCGGAATCTGCACGTGAATGCCCGCGCCATCACCGGTCTTGCCGTCAGCATCAACCGCGCCGCGGTGCCAGATCGCCTTGAGCGCGTCGATACCGGCATCAACGACCTTGCGCGACGCTTTCCCATCCACGGACACAACAAGACCCACACCGCAGGAAGAATGCTCTTCTTCCTCGGAATAGAGACCATTTTCAGCCATCCATTTGCGCTTGGCTTCTTCGGCCCGCACCCAATCGGCATCATATTTGGTCATTGGCTGTCTCCTTCGTCAGAGGGGGCGTACATGGCTTCGACCTCGGCTTTGGTCATCTGCCGGCGTTCGCCTGCGAACGCGTAGCCCTGGGGCTTTTTGTCGATGTAAAGTTCAAGTTTCAGCGGGTTGCCTGCGGCGTTGTCAAACAGACCTGCCGCCATTTGCGTCTGGCCGTGCATCTCGCCCGGGAGCGTGATCCGATACCAAAGCGCCGAGCCGCAATCGGCGCAAAAGGCGCGCTCGGCCCAGTCAGAGGAAGTGAAAGTTTTGACCGGTCCAAGCGCGGCATAGCCTTCTTCGGCTTGAAACGTCACCAGCATGGAACTGGTCCAGCGCCGGCACTGGTCGCAATGGCAGGCCCCCAGCGCATCCCGCGCCGGAGTTGCCGTCACCGTAACTGCGCCACACATGCATTGGCCTTGCAATTCAGGCATTTCGAAGCCTCCTGATCGCCGGGATTATTCGGCCGCAACGGCAGATTTAGCATTGAAGCGTTCGATGATCGCATCAGCGCAGTCACGACCGTCCCGGATCGCCCAGACCACCAGCGAGGCACCGCGCACGATGTCACCGATTGCATAGACTCCGTCCATTTCGGTCTCGCCGGTTTGGAACGCCGCCTTGATCGTACCCCAGCGGGTGACTGGCAGATCAGGTTGTCCGAACAGCGTCGGCAGGTCTTCAGGTTCGAATCCAAGCGCCTTGATCACAAGATCGGCGTCTTCGACATAGTCCGCGCCTTCAATCACTTCGGGGGCCTGACGACCGGATGCGTCTGGCTGTCCCAAGCGCATCTTCTGAACGATAGCACCTTTGACGGTGTCTTCACCCGTGAACCCTTTGGGTGCGCTGAGCCATTCGAAGATCACGCCTTCTTCTTCGGCATTCTGCGTTTCACGCTGTGACCCCGGCATGTTGGCCCGGTCCCGGCGATACAGACATTTGACAGAAGTCGCGCCCTGACGGATCGAAGTGCGCACGCAATCCATCGCAGTGTCACCGCCGCCAATCACGACGACTTTTTTGCCGTCGGCGTTCAAGCGACCGTTGTCGAATTCTTCGACCTCGTCGCCAAAGCTTTTCCGGTTCGAGGCTGTCAGGAAGTCGATCGCCTTTTCGATCCCGGCCAGACCGCTGCCCGGCATTGCCAGGTCGCGCGACTTGTAGACACCGGTCGCAATGATAACGGCATCATGCCTGGCCCGGATTTCTTCGAACTTGGCCGCATCCACGTCGCAATTCAGAACAAACTCGACCCCACCATCAGCCAACAGGTCATTGCGGCGCTGAACAACGTCTTTTTCCAGTTTGAACCCCGGAATGCCATACATCAGCAGGCCACCGGCACGGTCATAGCGGTCGTATACCGTGACCTGGATACCAGCCTGGCGCAGCATATCCGCAGCGGCCAATCCACCAGGGCCTGCACCAATGATACCCACGCTTTCAGCGCGTTCGGCCGATGGAGCAACCGGCTGGACCCAGCCTTTTTCCCATGCGGTATCCGTTATGTATTTCTCGATCGAACCAATCGTGACCGTTCCATGGCCCGACTGTTCGATCACGCAGTTGCCCTCGCACAGGCGGTCCTGCGGACAGATGCGCCCGCAGATCTCAGGGAAAGTATTGGTGGCCTGACTTACCTGATAGGCTTCTTCCAGGCGTCCGGTCGCAGTCAGGCGCAACCAGTCGGGAATATTGTTGTGCAACGGGCAATGCGACTGGCAGTAAGGAACACCGCATTGGCTGCACCGACTCGCCTGCTCGGCTGCTTTTTCAGCGGCGAACTCGGAATAGATCTCGTCAAAGTCGTCCTTGCGGTCATTGGCAGCACGCTTTTCCGGCATGACGCGGTCGATCTGCACAAATTTCAGCATCGGTTGCTTGGCCACGGGTCAGACTCCATGAATTGGCTAGGTTCCGTTTCTTTACGGGATGCGCTTTTGGATGAAAAGTCAATTATACTGACCTAAATTGAAAAAATGCAGCGTGCCTTCAAGAAAAGTGGAAAATAATTGGAAATTTTAGATCCGATTCGGACCTATATGCGCGCTTTCCTTTTTTTCATCGCCCTTATACCCATAACCCACAAAGAACACGTGGCAGCAGCACGGCAGGGCAGATGAGTTTGTTTCACCTGATTCTCGTAGCAATCATTCAGGGAATCACTGAGTTTTTGCCCATATCCTCATCTGGTCACCTGATCCTGCTGCCCAACCTGTCGGGGTTGCAGGACCAGGGTCAAGCCATTGATGTCGCGGTGCATGTGGGAACCCTGGGCGCCGTGGTGCTGTATTTCCGGTCGGATGTAAAACAGGCCCTTTCCGGTGTGCCGCGCGCGTTGACCGGGCGGGGCGACACACCGCAGGCCCGGCTTGCTCTGGGCCTGATCGTTGCAACTGTTCCTACCGTGATCGCGGGCCTCATTCTGCATGTCACCGGGTTGAGCCAGGCCATGCGCTCGATCACGGTCATCGGATGGACAATGCTGGGTTTCGGTCTGCTGCTGTACTGGGTGGATCAGAAGGCTCCTGAAACCAAAGGGGCCGAAAACTGGGGAATACGCGACGCGCTCATCATGGGTCTGTGGCAGGTTCTTGCCCTGATCCCAGGCACGTCCCGTTCCGGGATAACCATAACCGGCGCGCGGCAATTGGGATATACCCGTGAAGACGGCGCGCGGATCGCGATGTTGATGTCGATCCCGACAATCCTGGCGTCGGGCACACTGCTGGCACTGGATGTGGTGCGCGACGCCGATATGCAACTGGCCCGGGATGGGGCCGTTGCAGCGCTGTTTGCCTTTCTTTCGGCCCTGCTGGCGCTCAGCCTGATGATGCGGCTTCTGCGCAGCATCAGTTTCACACCCTACGTCATCTACCGCGTCATTCTAGGCGTGATACTTTTGATCATGGCCTACAGCTGATCAGATACGCAGGTTTTTGGCCGAGTTCTGAATGTCGTCATACTGACCCGAGGGGCGGAATTTCCACAGGTATTCCGGCAACACCGATTCCAGCGTGGTCGGCACGATCCCAAGGTCTGCAAAAGACTTTGCGCCCTCGGCGACAACATTGTCGTAACGCAGGTTCTTAAGCTGATCGCGCGTCAGAATGTTGTTGGGGAACAGCTGGAAGCTGACAAATTTAACGATATCCAGCACACCCGCCATAATCCGCGCGGCAAAGAACGGCAGGCCGATGATGACGCGGCGACGGTGAATCACTTCAAGCATCTGCTGCATCAAGGCACGAAAGGTCTTAACCTCGGGGCCACCAAGCTCGTAAATACCCGGCTCTGCCTGCCCCAGAACGCCTTTGACGGCAGCTTGCGCCACATCGTCTACGTAAACCGGCTGGAATTTTGTGTCGGCCCCGACCAGAGGCAGGAACGGTCCCATGCGGGTCATTCCGGCGAAACGGTTGAAGAACTGGTCTTCGGTGCCAAAGATCACCGAAGGACGCAGGATCACGGCGTCTGGCATATGTTTCAACACGCTCGCTTCACCATGTGCTTTGGTCCGGGAATACGCGCTGGCTGAATTCGCATCCGCACCGATGGCCGAGATATGAACCATCCGCTTGATGCCCTGCTCGGCCGCCAAACGCGCGATGCGTTCAGCTCCTTCGGCCTGCACGGTATCAAACCCGTTCTTGCCAAGTTCGTTCAGCACACCCACGCAGTTCACAACCGCATCGGCGCTCTGCATCGCCAGCGCCACCGAGGCGTCATCCCGAATATTGCACAGCACCGGTTCGACCTGACCCACGGCACCATAGGGTTTGACGAACATGGCCTCGTTCGGACGACGTACAGCCACCCGGACACGCCACCCCTCTTTCGCCATGCGCCGCGCGATGTAGCGACCGACAAATCCCGATCCGCCAAAAATCGTCACCAGTTTCGACATGAGAGGGCTCCTGCTGAGAAATTGCGCCCTAGAACTAGCGCCCGCAGGCCAGTCAAACAAGGCGCTAATTCGCCGCGACGGTGTTGAAAACCATGCGCGAAAAACACCGGCCGGGAACCGAACTCAAAAAACTTTAAAAAATCTCACCGAATCTGGTTGACGCCCCCCGCGACTAGGCTTAAACGCCCCTCCACGACACCTGCCCAGGTGGCGGAATTGGTAGACGCGCTAGCTTCAGGTGCTAGTGTCCGTATGGACGTGGAGGTTCGAGTCCTCTCCTGGGCACCATCTCTTCCGAACATAGATGGCCGTAAACGCTCAATTTCATTGAGTGTTTTACCGATTCTCGGTTATCGCCCGGAACGTGGTGGAACGCTCGATACCCGCAAAAAACACGACATGTGAGGGTTTGGTTGGGGCTTTACCCCAAAAACACGAGCTTGATGCCCCCAATGGCACTTTCCGATCTCTAGATTCGAACGGCATGGCGAAGTCCAAAGCCATTCAAATTGGCTGATGCTGGCGGCTTGTTCGCATTGGCGAAACCAAGTGGCTCAGGACTATGGGAATGGAATTATCGTCATCTGGGGATTTGTCGAACGCATGGCAACGTCCTGCCGCACCAGCAGCCGGTTTACCGGTCAGGAGGCCTGGGCGAATGCCTGCAACGCGGGACAACGCCGAAGATTGTTTTCTCGGTAATTGCTTTTGCGCACGCGTTGAACGCTGCAACCCGGGATCTGACTGCTTTGTCCGGATCGAAAACCTGTGTGAATTGCTTGGCGTTCAAATCCGTTTGAGCGTGATGACCGATTGAGCAAACCTGGATTTGTCATCTATGACCTCAACAACTTTGAAGTCCGGGGCCCAGTTCTCCTCGATATAGGAAACGGGCACGATCGCATCGCCGTAAGTCTTGTTGCCATCGGTACCTTCCATGAAGACCAGTTCGCCGCTGTCATAACGCGCGGCAAACTCGGGCACCCTGTCTGCGGACTCTGCGAGTAGCTTGTGCCAAGCGTTCGAACCTCTTCGTTTTCCAAGTTGGAAGTGACGAAGCAAACCTATTCTGTTTCCAAGTATTCTCGGGCCCAATATTTCGCGTCCGCGATTTTCAATGTATCTCAGGAACCGCCTCGGCTGGACCGTGATCACCAGTACAGCGCCGGGTTTGGTAACGCGCGCCAGCTCGTTACGCCAATGCAAATGAACATCCTCTGGCAGATGCGTGAAAACTGAATACGCCATTGCAGACGAAATCTTGCCGTCGGGCAGCGAAAACGCGCCCAATGGCGAAATTTGCATGAACTCGCCCGGCAGATCTCTTTTCCGGCACTCATCAATGATGTTGGCATTTACATCCGCCGCGAATACTGATCGACTTGGATAATCTTTAGAAAACAGGCGAATATACCGTCCCCAACCACATCCGAAATCCAAAAAGCAATCGTTCTTGCTCGGGTTTTCGCCGTGCGTTGAAAACATCTGCTTTGCGTGCACGTAAAAACCATACGCTTCTCTGATTGCACTGGAAAGCGCGCTTCCGACATATTCGACTTGAATATCATTTGGAGGAAAGTCGGGCAGAGCGCTTGCAAGCTCGCCTCCTTTGTTTTCAGCTTTAGCCAGCCATAGCTGAAGCCAATCGGCATCGGTCAGTTCGTTGAAGCTTTCATGCAAGTCTCTCATACCGGCTGCCCCGCATCTGGAATGATGCCCTTTGAATACGATACGAAATGCGCGATTACAATTGATTGAGTTTCTGGCCTTCAGTCGACGGGCCAGGTCTTGCCAAGACTCTTGGCGCGAGCGGGTGCACGTTGAATGCCTGAGCCGAAAGATCAACCGCTTTGTGGTCAGCACGACGGTGCGGGACTTCAGTGGATAGAGTTCTGTGTTGGCCAAAAGTGGCGCCACAGCACCTCCGTCATGGGCTCGAAGCATTCATCTGACGGTTTTGGCAGGTTGATCCGGTTCGAAAAACGGTGAAACCGGACAAACCCACCTTTGCTGAGGCGGCAATGCCAACCCATCATTTGCGCGCAGATTCAGCAGCTTGGTCGCCGCTGACGGGCTGAGAAGATAAGGAACGCATCACATCTGCCGTTATCTGCCGGGATAATTTCTCAAGCAGAACGCGCATATTGCCGCCCATGAACCCGGCCGCGTTTGACGGCCCTGTCAGCCTCCGGAAGCTTCCCGATCACCTTGTTTACGTCCTTAACGCTGCAATACTTCTGCATCGAAAAGCTCATCGATAACGGTTGGCGAAACCGAACGCCGAGAATCCGGCGGACTCCAAGGCCGCACCCGGCCCAACATCCAGTATGGGTCTGCTGTATCGGTACCCTTCCTTCAGGGCATCATTGTGGTTCTGAAAAAAACGGCCCTTGGGATCAATCATCAGGTACGACTTCAGCATGTCTGCGTTGTCTTCAACGCGTATGGTGTCCGTCAACGAGCGGTGCCTGTGCACAAAGGCCCGGAACTGCTCATCCGTCACCATGCCGGCCGTGGTTGTCATTGGCAGCGCCCGGAGGATCTTCCACTTGTGGGGTGACAGTCGCGCAATGACTCGAGTCAAGTCCGCCTCGTGATTCTGAGAACTCACAACCGTATTGATCTTCAGCTTCAGGTCAGGGTTGTTTGAGCGTGCCGTTGCGACGCTGTCCCTCAAAGCCTCTGGATCCAACTGCCGAGAGCGGCGATCTTCGCGGCCGATCGCCTTGTTCGTGCGCATGTCAGCTGCATCCAGGCTTACTCCCAGCCAATCGAGATGCGGCGCCAGGGCAGACATGGTTTCCGCATCAAGCCTGCTGCCGTTGGTAATGATCGAAACATCAAACCCGATTTGGGCGGCCATCTCAACGGCACGGATCAGGTCAGCGCGACACAACAATGGCTCACCGCCAGCAAAATTGAGACGGACACGCCGCCAAGTCAAAGTGCCATTCAAAGGGTTCTTCAAATTCGCAGGATCGAAAAAAGCCCAGAGCGACCGCAGCAATTTGGCTGTGTTGTCCGGCTGGCGGATCACGTCGCGCGCTGAAGACGGTCGTTCCCACTTGGCATAGCAATACACGCACCGGTAGTTACAAGCTTCGTTGACGTGCCAATTGATGACCAGTTGGTCGATGCTGTGTTTCAGGGAAGTTTCCACGTTTGGTTCTCCATGTTCATTACATGATTCGAACCTGCCACCGGCGCGCTTCAAAATATCTGACACAAAACGTGCAAACCAATTTCCCGGCGTTGCCCCCCTTCATAATAATACTTATTGTCAAGCAGTTACACTGTTTATGAGGGTTCTCTTGGCACTTGTACCTCCTCCGGAAGCCATCTTTGTCGAACTGTCCCGGTCTTTCTTTGGCTCGGTAATGGGCAAGCGAGAAAAAACGCGCCTTCTTCGGCGAGAGCTTTCGATGAAGCAGATCGAAAAAGAGCACCGTAGAAGTTGTAGAGAGCTCTGCGTTGCTCTTGAGTTTGATGAGAGCGCAGTCCGGGATGCCGAACAAAATATCTGGGAAGTGGTAATGTCCTTTTGGCGGATCGAGCAGGAGCTTTGGGCATTCGATGCGCCGATCCAACATATTGTCTGGGAGCTTTTGATTCACCTGTACGTGCCGGGCGCTGCCCGACGGGCCGCATTCTGGATGATCAACGACCGTTCGGATGACGGTTTGCCGGACGGGCGGTTTTGGTTTTTGCCGGAACCGGATCCTGCAGACCCATCAAGGCTTCGGCTTCCGGTTCAACAGGTTCTGGATTGGGCCTTCGATCTGATCGGTCTGTCAGTTGAGGGCTACGCTGTTCGTTTGGCGGAAGATCATATCGAAAATGGAATCTGCAACCCGGACAAAGACCCCAAAGCAAAAATCGCGCGGGCCCTTTATCGCTGGCAACAAGGCATGGCTCTTCCTGACCAGGACAGTATCGCACGCACATTTCCCGACAGGTTGACTAAGTCCGGGGATACAGGACCAAACTTGGGATCCCGACTACCGTTTTCCGGATGCTGGGAATACGACACGGGCCAAGATCTGGAATACAACTACCAGTCGGCCCGGAATTTCATTCAGGCCCGGAATCTTACCATCCCACGGTTGCGTTTTGACCTAAACATTTCAGAAGACGCCCTGAGCCGCGCCCTGAATGGGCTTCCGCCGGAGGACGAAAAGGCAAGATTTACCTTTCTTGTAAGTCGGCGCTTCGCGCGGCGCAGCATGAAGACCATTCGCCAAATGTTGTTGTTCGCGCGCGCGATGCAGGAAGGTTACCTGCGCCTTCTCAAACTGCTTTGCCCGGATGTTCAGCCCACATGCGCCGATCCCCGTGAAAACCGCATTCTGGAACTGACCCACATCTTCAAGCTGGTCTACAACCTGACGCTGGAAGCCCATCGCAACACGGCTGGGGAGGGAATATGGGCTCAGGACCAACATTTCGAGGCCAAACTGAAGGCTTGCGTTCCTTGGATGGTGAGTGCGCTTGCGACAATCTTGCCCTCGAATTTCCGGTATCCGGATGCAACACGCGCAGGTATCTGTGAACGCCTGAGCCGACGCTTTTCCGAGATACAAGACGGTGATCGACTACAGGCTTACATCCCCGGTTCCGGGGATCGCGACGCGTTCAGAAAAATCTTTGAACGCGAAAACCAGTCATTAAAAAACGTCGTGACCGAATTTCAGGATCACCAGTGGCATTGTGAAAGACTGGATCGTCAGGCTGCCGTGGAAGAAATAGAAAGGGAAACGCGCCTTTGGTTTCTGAACAATCTTGCGCAGGATGCGAACGTTCCTGACGTGATCCGGGCCGCCTCGACGAACCGACTCGCGGCAATCGCAAAGGGAACTGCGCTGGAGGGCGTTTGGTTCCGGGACGCGCTTGAAGCGACTCGTCAGAAGGGCGACAAGGCACGCGTCGACAAACTGCTGAGTGAGACGAAAGAGCTTGACCCTTCGGACCGCTGGCGTCCGGTTTGGCTTCACCAAAAAGCGCGGCACCACATTAATCTCAATGAATGGAACCAGGCAAAAACATGCTTGAAGGAAGCAATCGAACTGACGCGGATACAAAGCTTCGGCCCGACACGCGGCCTTCTCTCACTTGACCTGCTTGGGCTGGAATTGACGAAGTCAGCATACAATCAGCGAAATCACGGCGGGTTGGTAAGAGATGTGATCATGTTCGGAGTCGTGGACGTCCCGCCAACGGACAAGTGGGTGGTTGTCACGGCGGAAACCCATTTTTGGGAAGAGCTGTATCAACCCTACGCAGGGACGACGCGGCGAAAGAGGGCGCGCAATCAGCGCAGCCAGAGGCGCTGACTACGAACAAATGCACGTACCGTCAGGATCTGGGCCGAAAACCGCGAAAGACCGGCGAAGAGGCACCAACACTGTCAATGGCACCGCTGTGGCGGATCATGTGTTTTGCCCAGAAATGCCTGACGGCCCGACGCCGTCACCAACATCCTGCCCCTTGGAATGCGGAGGATCAGGCCGGCTGCAAAAAAGGCGTTGCAGGGCTCAGGCCTGCTTTTGAACCTCGCCTTCGTCTGCCACCTCTGCCGACTCTGGTGTCACTTCGACCACATCATCCTCGTCCGCGGGCTCCATGACTTCTGGCTCTTCGGATTGATCTTCGAGCGCACCAACGATCAAAGGCAACATATGTACGCCGGTCGCGCTTGCGATTTCGGGTGTTCGTGGTGTCTGCCAGCTGAGCGTGTCGAAGCTGCCACAGTTCTGGCAGACCGGTCCCCATTCAGGTTGGATATCATGGCAATTGGTGCACACCCATTGCGGACCACGCGGCGCATTCAGCGCTTTGGCCAACCAGCCTTGCACAATGGCGTCCGAGGCCCCCTCGCCCCGTTCGATAGCGGCCATCAACGTATAGGCGCGCGCATCTCCCTGCGTTTCGACCACATCGCCCAGCGCACGGCGGGCTTCTGGGAAGTCTTCGGCCACGATGTTCAGTTCGGCCAATATCAGACGCGTTTCCATGTTTTCGGGGTGAATCCGGGTCAACGCGGTGAACCGCTTGATCCGTTGATCAGGGGTTTCATCCGGCACGATGTCGGCAAAGGCATGGGCCAGATCCGGATGCGGCTGAGCCTCCCATGCTTTTTTCAGAATCTTGGTTGCGGCCCGGGGTTTGCCTTTGGCGATATACGCGCGGGCCGCCATGGCAGCGGCTGGCACCAGATCAGGCGACAGGCGATTGGCTTCAATCGCGCGCTCCTGCTGTTCGACCGTCGCACCTTCGTCCAGAATTCCCTTGGCTTCGGACAAGGCCAAAACCGCGTCACGCCGTTTGAAGACATCGCGCGGCAAGTACCCGGCCTTCAACTTGGCCGTCAGAGTCGAACGTGCACCGGCCCAATCCTGCGCCTTGGTTTGCAGGTTCAGCAGCACGTCCTGCGTTTCTTCATGACGTGGTTTGATCGCCAGGGCCTTCTCGGCCAGTTTGCGGGCCGTTTCATCATCACCTTCGGCCAGCTTCTGCTTCATGATCCCGCGCACGCCAACGAAACGGGTGGCGCTGTTGGTCACCAGTTTTTTATAAGTGTCCGATGCCTTTTTCGTGTCCCCGGTCATCTCGGCGGCCTGTGCCACCAGCAGGTCGGTAAGCTCGGGCTTGTTCAGCAGTTTTTCGGCCTTGCTGGCTTTGGTCATCGCCACGCGCCCTTCGCCCGAGGCCAGCGCCAACAGACCATCAGCCAGCGCTTGGTATCCCTTTTGCTGGCGATTGCGGTCAAAATACCGAGACAGGGCCGTTTCGTCACCGTTCAGGAATTTCAGCGTTGCGATCAGCAAGCTGAGCAACTTGAAAAACAGCCAGACCGCAAAAACCAACACAGCCAGCGCGATCACTGACTGAAGCGGCCCGAGCGTGAATTCCGTGCCCGCGACGGTGATCTGAACCCCGCCACTGGTTTGCATCAGGAAGTGACCGCCCAACGCCAGCAGGCCGATAATCGCAACAAAAACGAGGATCTTAAACAGTGACCACAGCATGGCAGGTCCTTCAGTTCGAGTTCAGGCTGGAAGCCAGTGTATTCGCCGCATCGACGGCGGCGACCCGTGTTTTGGCCGCCTGTTCCCAATCGGACATTGCAGCCTGTGCCGCTTCGGGAAGTGATTTCAGTTCGCTCAAGGCTTTGGCCAGGTCTCCGTCCGCAAGCGCAGCCTGTGCCCGTGACAGGATGGCATCTGGTCCATCCCCTTCCTGTGGCGTGACCGAGCGTGCACCCGTTTGACGTTGCAGGAATGCGATCAGGCCGGTGCCCTTGTCGGCTTCACGGGCTTGGGCCAGCGCGGTTCGGGCCGCAGGCGCGAAACTATCGCGCAGAGAAGAGAGTGTTTCAACACCCTTCTCAGCCGGCCCGGACAGGGCATCCGGTACATCCACACCGCCTGCTTTCAGTTCTGCAACCAGATCGGAATAGGGTTGACCCGCATCCAGTTGCCCATGCAAGCGGGACAGAACAGCGGCATTGGCCGCAGCCTGCGCATCGGCTGTTGCTTTCGCCTCCAGCGCCTGAGCGTCGGAAACCATTTTTTCAACCTCGGCCCGTTGCGAGGCCAGAGAGTCCTGAAGCTTCTTCAGCTCAGCTTCGAAGGCGGCCATGGATTCGGGCGACACGCTGGATTCGATCGGGGTTTTCTCAAGCGTCGCAATGCGCTCTGACAATGGTCCGATCTGGCCTGACAGCGTATCCACTGTGGAATTGATCGCGCTCAGGTCACTTTCCACGGGTGTCAATTTGTCGGACAGCGCTTTGACCTGATCCGTCAAACCAGCAACATCCGGACTGTTTGCAAGCGCCTGAGACAGCTTGGCAATTTGGTCGGACTGGTCTGCCAGTTTGGATTCCAACGCTGCCAAGGTATCCGAGCTGTCCGAGCCAGTTGACAACAACCCGCCATTGCCCAGCGCAAACCCGACGGCGGCAGCGATGGCACCGCCCAGCAAAGCGGGAACAAATCCGCCACGCTTTTCAACGACACGCTCGACCACTTTTTCTTCGACCAGGGCAGTATCTTCAGTCGACGCTTCGGCTTCGGCTTCGGCTTCGGCTTCGGCTTCGGCTTCGGCTTCGGCTTCGGCTTCGGCTTCGGCTTCGGCTTCGGCTTCGGCTTCGGCTTCGGAAAGTTCTTCTTCTACGGCCTCAGTCGGGTCAACAGGTGTATCTTCCTGTTGCAGTTCGGGTTCGACGACGTCATCTGCCTTGGGGGTTTCCACCGGCTTTTCTTCGGACTTTTTCTTACCAGCCACCGCAATATTCCCCTTATCGAATCCAAATTCAGATGAATAACAGCCCCACTCAAGTTAATCGGGGACCGCGCCGCCCTCAACCCGCAACGCATGTTTCACAAGCTTTTTGACAGCCTTACGCATTTTCTTTGGTGTCGGCTTCTTTGCGATCTTCAGGCGCGCATAGTCCAATGAATAAAGGGGATCCGCCGTGGCCTGACTGATTGCGGCCAACCACAAAGGCGCGGATCCGGTCCAAATATCGGCAAAATGTCGCGCCGTTCTTGGTGAAAAAAGCGGTGCGATTACCGGCGAATCCAGAGCTGCCACCCGGGTCGCTTCGGATGTTAGCGGCAACAGCAATTGCTGGTAGACTGGCAGTTCCCCCACGGTCAAGCCGGATTCGGTCAGTCGACCGGCAACATTGCCGCGCGTGTTCTCACCCCTCAAATGCAACAGCGGGCTTTTGGGCCTCCGCTTCAGCAGATGTCCCACCAGTTCTTCCGCCGTGGCCCCGACCATTTCGGCCTGCCAGCCGCAACCCTTCGCTGTGCTGGTCGTTGTCGGTCCGACGCAGAAGGCGGGCAGGTTGCGGTCCACACCTTTCAGGGCCGCCGCGTTCACCGCATTGGCCGACGTGAAAATCAATCCCTGCACACCCTCGGTCTCAACCTCGACCGGCAGCGGCCGGATTTCCATGATCGGAGAATAGATGACCTGAACCCGGGATTTGGTGCGGGTCGGCAGCTGCGCGACGAACCGTTCAGAGGCAGCGCGCGGGCGGGTCATCAACAAATACAACGTGCGGCCCCTTGGCCCTTCAGGATTGTTTGCATCCGCGCAGGGTGATACCCCGCCGTTAGATCATGATGCAACGGATCAGGGTGATGGTGCAAACACTTACCGTACTGGGATTGGAAAGCAGCTGCGACGATACCGCCGCGGCCATCGTGCGCCAAACGACGGGCGCCAAGGCCGAAATCCTGTCATCCGTGGTGCATGGCCAAACCGAACTGCACAGTCCTTTTGGTGGCGTCGTGCCCGAGATCGCGGCCCGGGCGCATGCGGAAAAGCTGGATGTCTGCGTTCTGCAAGCGCTGGACACCGCTGGTCTTTCCCTGAAGGACGTGGACGCCGTTGCGGTCACCGCCGGGCCGGGTCTGATCGGAGGGGTCATGTCAGGCGTCATGTGCGCCAAGGGGATCAGTGCGGCAACCGGTCTGCCGCTGGTAGGTGTCAATCACCTTGCTGGTCACGCGTTGACACCACGACTGACGGACAACATTGCCTTCCCCTACCTGATGCTTCTGGTGTCTGGCGGCCACTGCCAATTCCTGATCGCCCACGGGCCCGAACATTTTACCCGCCTTGGCGGCACCATCGACGATGCACCAGGCGAGGCCTTCGACAAAACCGCCCGCCTTCTGGGCCTGCCGCAACCTGGTGGCCCTTCCGTCGAAGCCGAGGCGCGCGCCGGTGATCCCAAACGCTTTCGATTTCCCAGGCCGCTTCTGGACCGACCCGGTTGCGATCTGTCCTTTTCGGGATTGAAAACGGCCTTGATGCGGATGCGCGACCAGATCGTGAACGAAAAGGGTGGCTTGACGCGCCAGGACCGCGCAGATCTGTGCGCTGGATTCCAGCAGGCGATTGTGGACACGTTGGCCGAAAAGACCCGGCGAGCGATTGATCTGTATCTGGAAACCTCTCCGTCTGAACCCGTGATTGCCGTTGCCGGAGGGGTTGCCGCGAATTCGGCCATTCGGTCTGCATTAGAGTCTGTTTGTGCTGAAAAGAACACCAGATTCACCGCCCCCCCGTTGGCGTTGTGCACGGACAACGCGGCGATGATAGCCTATGCTGGCCTGGAACGCTTTCGTACCGGCGCGCGGGACGGGCTAAACCTGACCGCCCGCCCTCGCTGGCCTCTGGATCAGCACAGCCCGGCCATGCTGGGCGGCGGCAAGAAAGGGGCCAAGGCATGAGCGTATCCATTCTGGGCTCCGGTGCGTTTGGCACTGCTCTGGCTATCTCACTGGCAGGCAACGGGCCAGTGACACTGTGGTCAAGAAACGCCGATCAGGCGCAGCAGATACGCGAGACGCGCGAAAATGCAACCCGGCTGCCCAACATAACCTTGCCCAAGGGCATCACCGTGACCGCGGATATCGCCGAGGCGCTCAGGGCTGACACGCTTTTGTTAGCCGTCCCAATGCAGAAATTGCGCAGCGCTTTGCAGGATCACGCCCCGGCCCTGCGCGGCAAGACTCTGGTGGCCTGCTGCAAGGGAATTGAACTGACCTCGGGGCTTGGACCTGTCGCGGTCATCAAAGAGGGCGTGCCGGACGCCCGCGTCGCGCTGCTGACCGGGCCCAGTTTTGCAGATGACATTGCACATGGCCTGCCCACCGCTTTGACGCTGGCTTGCGAGGATACGGAACTAGGCCAGGCGCTTCAGGCCGAACTGACGACAGCGAACCTGCGCCTCTATCGCACCACAGACACGATCGGCGCTGAACTTGGCGGCGCACTGAAGAATGTCATGGCCATTGGCTGCGGTGCCGCCATCGGCGCAGGTCTGGGAGACAGCGCCCGGGCGGCCTTGATGACCCGCGGGTTTGCTGAGATGCAGCGCTTTGCCGCGATGCGCGGCGCGCGCCCAGACACCCTGATGGGTTTGTCCGGACTGGGGGATCTTGTGCTGACCTGCTCTTCCGAACTGTCCCGAAACTATCGTTTTGGCCTTAGTTTGGGTCTGAATCGACCCTTTGACAGCCAAACAACGGTTGAAGGCGTCGCCACCGCTCGTGCCATGTCGGACATTGCCGCCAGGGAGGGGCTGGATATGCCCATCAGCGCCACGGTGGCGGACCTGAGCCATGGCGCCTACAGTGTCACCGAAGCCATTCAAAACCTGCTAAATCGACCCCTCAAGGAGGAATAACATGCTGATCGCCCTCATCGCTCGTGACAAACCAGACGCGTTGCAAACCCGATTGGACAACCGCTCGGCCCACCTGGCCTATATCGAAGAAACCGGCGTCGTGTCACAGGCCGGACCGTTGCTGAACGGTGACGCCATGATCGGTTCATTGATAATCCTCGATGTGGAGGACCTGGCCGCAGCACAATCATGGGCCGACGGCGACCCTTACGCAAAGGCAGGATTGTTCCAATCGGTTGAGCTGATCCCGTGGAAAAAGGTGATCGGTTGATGGCCTATTGGTTGTTCAAGTCAGAACCGTCGACCTGGAGTTGGGATCAGCAAGTCGCAAAGGGCGACGCGGGCGAGGAATGGGACGGAGTGCGCAATTATCAGGCGCGCAATTTCATGCGTCAGATGAAAGTTGGGGACCGGGGGTTCTTCTACCATTCGCAAAAGGACAAGTCCGTTGTTGGCATTGTCGAAGTCTGTGCCGAGGCCCATCCCGACAGCACCACCGATGATGAACGGTGGGAGTGTGTCGACATCAAAGCCGTGCGGCCCTTTTCCAAACCCGTAACGCTGGACCAGATCAAGGCGGACGAGCGTCTGGCCAACATGGTGCTGGTGAAGAATTCTCGCTTGTCGGTGCAACCCGTGACCGAGGATGACTGGCGGGTGATTTGCATGCTGGGTGAAACCCAGCCTGATTGAACGGGAAAATGGCGCCGGGCGCAGAACTTCTCAAACCCCTGGCAAGATGCTATCTTTCCTTGGGCTTTGCCGGGTGAGATCATGTCGGTCGCGGTTTTGTGCGATCGAAATTGCCGGGTGGTGTTCGAATAAAGATCGGTCTTTCTTGAAAGCAAAAACCCATGTCTGACGACGAAGGCGGCAATGGGATATTCGAAGACGCCGTTGCTGCGAAGAATTCAAAAAACTGGGAAGCGCGCCTGAAAGAGGCGCGTGAAAAGCGTGCCAGACTGCTCAGCGGGGCGCAGGGTGAAGCGCAGGAAAAGCCCACCCTGAAACCTTCCGAGACAGAGCACCTGCCCCGGCCAGACGAAACCAAAATCGAAGAGATCGTATCAGACCGGGTCCGTTCCCTGCATTTGGAAGAACCAAAAACCAGGAAAAAACCCTTGGTCAGAGCAGGTATTATTCTGGCCGCCTTGGTTTGCGGCGCGATCCTGCAATGGGCGGTCACACATATTGCCGGAACTTGGCGCTCCACCGGTGGAAGGCCACCAGCCAGCCTGGATGCGGCGACTGAAACTCTTCCTGAAATCGAGGAGCTGCTTTCAGACAGAGCGCCCACCGTCAGAATCGCTGAGTCACCGGCCCCACGAGACACACAAGCAGCCGAGGACCTCGCCGATTCAGCGTCTTCCGAAGTCGCGCCCGTTTCCACCCCCGCAACCATCGAAGAGGCCGAGGGTGCGATCACAGGCGCATCTCTCGACCAGAGCGTCTCGGTTGAGGCGCTCGTGACGCCACCCGTTCCTGCCGAAGGCATTTCGGCTGCGGATGACCAAGACAGGGTGGAACCAAGACCCCCAACCCCAGAAGCGGAACCGGTCGTGTCTTTGTCCCCGCCAGCCATATTCATTCCGCCACAGCTCGAACCCATCTTGGCCACCGCTTCTTCTGCGGATTTTCAAACCCTGTTTCCAGCTTCTGCCGAACCTCCGTGGCGCCACACCAACCGGTCGAACAAAGACAGCTTTTCGCAGACGTCCTTGATGGTTTTGGACCCTGTCCAGCAAGAGATCACTTTTTCTGCAGCCCCGTCTTATGCAGAGGTTAAACCGCTTTCGCCCGCACAATCCCCCATTGATCTGGAAGTCTCGCTTTTTGTTCCCTTGAGAGTGTCACAAGACGCCAGCAGCCGGGCTTTGGAACTGCTTACACAGGGCCGCGCGACGGTTGTGTCAACAGACCGCGTGGGTTTTCGGGTCAGAGAAACACAGGTTCGTTTCTACCATCCAAGCGACGCTGAAAACGCGGCGCTGGCAGCTGATGCTCTTGGCGGAATATTGAGGGACTTCACGAATTCGGGCAGCAAGACCCGTCCGGGGCGGATAGAAGTCTACTTGGCAGGCAGCGGTGGCGCGTCATCCAGGAATTCGGACCCAAGGCCCACGGCATTCGACAATTTCATTGCGCGTATTCTTGGCGAACTCAGATAAGAAACGAGGGAAGGCTCTGACGATACAGAACCTTCCCTACCCCCGCGTGCTCCCTACTCACCACACGCGTATGGAAATATCTGGTTCTGACCGTCCTGGTCACAGGTTGAACTTAGCGCAACCGCACCCTTGGTTTCAAATGCCAAGTCTTTAAATTGAAACTCAAATTAAGTACGCCCGCCAGAATCTCGGCGGGCGCTTGGCAGAATCGACCGGGTCAGCTGTAAACGGATTCTTTTCCGAAATGCTTGGTCAAAATATAATAGACAACGGCACGGTACTTGTTGCGCTCGGACATGCCATAGGTTTCCATGGCTTTGTTGATCCCTTCCATCAGCTCGGGGCCATCTGCCAGACCCAGCTTTTTGATCAGGAAGTTGTTCTTGACGGTTTCCAGTTCCGAGTCCTGGCTGGCCGCGACAGTTGCCGCATCTGCGTCATAGATCGCCGGACCACAACCGATGGTGACCTTGGTCAGCAGGTCCATATCGGGGTCCATCCCGCATTTGGTTTTCAGGTCTTCTGCGTATTTGGCGATCAGCTCGTCGCGCTTGCCCATATCCTAGTCTCCTTGATCCGTTTACCCGGCACCTTTTACCGATGATCGAAAGACTAGCCGCGTCGCAGGCTTTTCCAAAAGGAAAAAAATTTGCGATTTCTCCCCCTTGGTCGCAGCCTGCACGTTTCTTGCTGAAAAGCCTAGCGGCAATAGCCCCACCCCGGGCCTTGCAAGTGGAAATGATCCGCGTGCAAACGATTGAAATCGGGTCCAAGAACCACGCGAAACCAACCGCAGGCCCCGCGCCAGATCCGTCGAAAAAAGGCGCCTTCCGGTCCGGAGCCCTGCCAGTTTGACAACAAGGTCAGCGTCCGACCGTCAACGGTATCCACACCGACGATATCTATCGAATCCGCGCGGGCATGGCTGCTCCACCCACCGTTTTCACCCTGCGCGGTGCGTATGGGGCGGCAATTGTAACTGCCGATATGGCGCAATCGGGAAACGTTGGACCCAAGCAGATCGCGTGCGGCGGGCTGCACGACGTGGTATTCCCACATGGTCAGGCGCAAAGCCGTGGCGCAACTGGTTTCAACATCCTCGATCCCTGATGTCACCAATTTGGTCAGACGACCCCGACCAGCGATGCCGCAATTCTGATCGACAACCAGGTCCGCCATCGCCTCAAACCGAACACCTGCGTCTTCCAGAGCGGCCCGGCACTGTGCTTCGCTCGCCAATGCGCGGTTCAGTTGGAGCTTGGTGACGGGTGTGATCGGGGCGGTTACCTTCAGATCACGCAACGGGTTCCAATGTGACGGTATCGGCGTTTCGGGATGCGCCAACACCCACCAGACACCACCGCCCAAAAGGATCACAACAACCGCCAGCCTGAAAAAGAAAGACGCCGCCAGGTACAAATACCGGCGGCGCCCAGATTTCTGCGTCATACCCAAACTGCGATCAGTAGCGGTAGTGTTCCGGCTTGTACGGACCTTCCGGTTTGACACCGATGTACGCGGCCTGATCCGCATCCATCTGCGTCAGCTTCACGCCGATGCGATCCAGATGCAGGCGGGCCACTTTCTCATCCAGATGCTTGGGCAGGATGTAGACCTTGTTCTCGTACTGGTCACCCTTGGTGAACAGCTCGATCTGGGCCAGAACCTGGTTGGTGAACGAGGCCGACATCACGAAGGACGGGTGCCCGGTGGCATTGCCCAGGTTCAGCAGACGGCCTTCGGACAAAAGGATGATGCGGTTGCCCGAGGGCATCTCGATCATGTCCACCTGTTCCTTGATGTTGGTCCATTTGTGGTTTTTCAGGCTGGCCACCTGAATTTCGTTGTCGAAGTGGCCGATGTTGCCGACGATGGCCATGTCCTTCATCTCGCGCATATGCTCGATGCGGATCACGTCTTTGTTGCCGGTGGTTGTGATGAAGATATCCGCGGTGGCAACTTCGTCTTCCAGCAGGGTCACTTCGAACCCGTCCATCGCGGCTTGCAGGGCGCAGATCGGGTCGACTTCGGTGACTTTCACACGGGCACCAGCACCGCGCAACGACGCGGCCGAGCCTTTGCCCACATCACCGTAACCGCAGACCACTGCAACCTTGCCGGCCATCATCGTGTCGGTGGCGCGGCGGATACCGTCGACCAGCGATTCCTTGCAGCCGTATTTGTTGTCGAATTTCGACTTGGTGACGCTGTCATTCACGTTGATCGCCGGGAACGGCAGATGCCCTTCCTTGACCAGCTGATACAGGCGGTTCACACCAGTGGTGGTTTCCTCGGAAACACCCTTGATCTGATCCCGCATCTTTGTGAACCAGCCCGGGCTTGCCGCCATACGCTTGGCGATCTGCTTCTTGATCACCTCTTCCTCTTCCGAACCCGGAACAGGGATGATGTCCTCACCCGCTTCGGCACGGGCACCCAGCAGGATGTACAGCGTCGCGTCGCCGCCATCATCCAGGATCATGTTCGGGCCTTCCTCGAACAGGAAGGATTTGTCCAGATAATCCCAGTGCTCTTCCAGTGTCTGGCCCTTGACGGCGAAGACGGGAATACCCGCCTCGGCAATCGCGGCGGCGGCGTGGTCCTGGGTCGAGAAGATGTTGCACGACGCCCAGCGCACATCCGCACCCAGCGCCACCAGCGTTTCTATCAGAACGCCCGTCTGGATGGTCATGTGCAACGACCCGACGATACGCGCCCCTTTCAACGGCTTGCTGTCGCCGTATTCCGCGCGCAGGGACATCAGGCCCGGCATCTCGGTTTCGGCTATGTCCAGCTCTTTGCGGCCAAAGCCAGCCAATGAAATGTCTTTAACGATATAGTCCCCGGCCATCAGGTGCTCCATTTTCCGGTAAATCACAGTCCCGGCTGCCCCTAGCATTCCTTGGGGCAGGTGGCAACTTTGAAGACTGTGATCGGAAACGATATGGCCAATATCAGCTTGGTGTGCCTTCAATTTCGATCTTTGGTATCGCTTCAAAAAAATCGGTGCCAACGGCAACAATACAGCTGATACCGTTCGCATTGGTTACCAAAACGGTATAACTTCCCGTTTCTTTCGAGGTCCAAACCTCCATCACCGATTGCGCGCCGCGTGTTTTTTGCAGGCCGCCAAAGGCCAATTCCTCGGCATAATTCTCCTGCAATCTGGATATGATGTGATCCCGTGCCGCACAATTCTGGGCAAAGGCAGGCGGCGCGGTGGCGGCCATTCCGAAGGTCAGTGCGATTGCGAATAAACGTTTGAACATAGGGTGCTCCTTTCGATACGTGTTTCAGTTCGAGAGGGGCACACTGGGAGGAGAATGCACCCCCCTCAGTCTTTAATGTCGGGATCATACCGCGCCGTTTCAAAGCACGAACGCTCAAGAAAATGTTGGCAGCGTGTGATCCAGACAGGTACATCATACCATAAAAACGCGAATTGAACGTGTCCAACTTCACAAGGCATGGCAGAATGGCAACACAACCCAGAGCGTGGCAAAGGATGCTGTCGGGTCGCAGGCTGGACCTGCTGGACCCGACACCGGTGGATATCGAGATTGAAGACATCGCACACGGCCTTGCCTTTGTCGCTCGTTGGAACGGTCAGACAAACGGCGATTTCGCTTATTCCGTGGCCGAACATTCCCTGCTGGTTGAAGAGATTTTTGGCCGTATTGCCCCAAAAACACCCATGAAATGGCGTTTGGCGGCCCTGTTACATGACGCGCCCGAATATGTGATCGGCGATATGATCTCACCCGTGAAATCCGCCGTCGGCCCAGATTATGGCGCGTTGGACGACCGGCTGGCGGCAGCAATCCATATACGGTTTGGACTTCCGGCTGAGGTGCCGAAAACGGTGAAGCGCCAGATCAAGAAGGCCGACAAGATCAGCGCCTGGATGGAGGCGACACAGATTGCCGGGTTTTCCGAGGCCGAAGCCACGAAATTCTTTGGTCGCCCGGAGAGGGGGATCATGGCGGGTTTACAGATCAGGCTGCGCCCCCCGGTCGAGGTGCGGCACGCCTTTACGGCGCGGCACGCAGAATTGATCGCTCAGATCTGAGAGGCGCTTTCCGAATGCGGTGAGTGGTACGGGGGAACTGGTGGAAGAAAGATGAAAACAAAGACCGGAACCCGAGTTTTGCTTGTCGTCAACGTCGTGCTGACTTTTGGTCTTGCGGCGGCGTTGGTCGAAACCGGGTGTGTCTCGAAGGCGCTCAGAAAAATCTCGGGCACATATGTCCCGGTCACGGAAACCGATCACTACAAGCTCATGGTCTGGCTGCACGAGCGGCCGATTTCTCAGGCGCTCGCCTCACCGGATATTCAGATCGCTTTCATCGGCGATTCCATAATCGAAGGGTGGTTGACCAGCAACGTCCTGCCCAACGCGCTGAACCTTGGGATCAGCCGCGACACCACCCCGGGCCTGATCGCAAGAGCAAAACCGGAACTGATTGCCCATGTCCCGACATGGTATCTGGGAATCGGGGTCAATGACGCTCTGACGGCCACACCGCCAGAGAAGATTGCAGGCTATGTCGCACAGTTGAAGGCCCTGTTCATGCCTGCTGACAGGTTGATCTGGCGTGCTGTGTTGCCCGTCACCGGTGCAAACTGGACCGCGGAACAAGAGGCGTTTCGAACGGCCTTCAATTCGGCTGCACAACAGGCCTGTCAGGATATGGCGAACTGCACGTTTCTGACCCCGCCGGACGGGTTCGCCGAAAAAACCGCCGACTGGACATCGGACGGGTTGCATCCCAACGCAATCGGATATCGTCAGCTGGCGCGGCAGCTCTGCGCAGAAATCTCCTGCTCACCCTGAAGCTACTGAATGGGTACGGTCAGCTCCGCTGCCCGCAGACCTGTCTGAAACTTAGGCAGGGTTTGTGTTCGCCCTGTTTCAGCCAAAGACGTAGAAGCACAGTTTGTTGCCATCCGGGTCACGCACATAGGCACCATAGAACCTGTCGGGCACTCGTTGACCAGGTTCGCCTTCGTCCACCGCACCCAGGCTGATTGCCTTGTCATACAGTTCCTTGACCTCATCCTTGGAGTCGGCTGCAAAGGCGACCATGTTGCCATTTCCGGCGGCGCAGACATTGCCGTCGTAGGGCTCGCACACCGCCAGCATCGGCGCGTCGGGTTTGTTGCCGATGAACGCGATCCGGCCTGCGTCTATAACCACTTTCGCGCCCTTGTCCGCGAAAAGCTTGGTATAGAAGTCCTTGGCGCGCGCCATGTCCGAAACGCCAACGGTTACATATCCGATCATAAAGTGGTCCTGTTCTGACAAAAGATTCCAGATGTGCCGAACAGTCCTCGACAGGGTCCAAGGTTACAAGTCACTAAACCGTCATCGAGCGGCCGGCAGACCTAACGCGGGCTGCGTTTCGCCAGTATCCGCTGCAACGTCCGCCGATGCATATTCAACCGTCGCGCGGTTTCGGAGACATTCCGGTCACACAGCTCATAGACGCGCTGTATATGTTCCCAGCGCACACGGTCCGCGCTCATGGGGTTTTCCGGCGGCGGGGGCATCTCGTCACCCTTTGCCAGCAATGCGTTCGTGATGTCGGTGGCATCCGCAGGCTTTGACAAATAGTCGGTCGCGCCGATCTTGACTGCCGCGACGGCGGTCGCGATCGCACCATATCCGGTCAGAACAACAACACGGCTGTCGGGGCGTTTTTCCCGCAATACCTCGACAACGTCCAATCCGTTGCCATCCTCCAACCGCAGATCGACGACGGCATAAGCCGGGGGCCGGGCGGTGGATATCGCGCGCCCTGCCGCGACGGATCCTGCTGTCTCAACCTCGAAGCCACGCTTTTCCATGGCCTTGGCCAAACGTCTCAGAAACGGCTCGTCATCATCAACCAAAAGCAGGGATTTGTCAGGGCCGATGTCAAGCTGAGAAGTGTCTGCCATATGTTAGGTCTTTCGCTATTTCATGCCTTTGGCTCGAACATGAGTAATAGCAGCGCGGGAACAAAGGTCAAACAACCTTGTTACGACGCGGCCTGTTCCAGGAAGCATTCAACCTTGTCCGCCATCTGTTCGGCCGTGTCTTCGCGCTTGAAGAACTCCAGAAATCCATTTTCGGGTGTAACCAGATACGTAAAGGTGGAATGGTCAACCAGATAGAATTCGTCGCCTTTGTCATGCGCTTTGTAATAGGTCTTGTAGGCCTTGCTGGCCGCCTTGACCTGTTCGGGCGAGCCGGTCAGGGCGATCGTCTTGCCCCCGAGATTGAAAGCATAGTCGGCCATGACTTCGGGCGTATCGCGATCCGGGTCAATCGAGATGAACAAAGGTGTCACCGACAGCCCGCGTTCAGCCAGAATATCGACAGCCTCGGCGTTGCGGGACATGTCGAACGGGCAAACGTCCGGGCAGAACGTGTATCCGAAGTAAACCAGCGTCGGTTCGGTAATCACATCTTTGTCCGTAACCGTCTCGCCTTTACCGTTCACCAGTTCAAATGGTCCACCAATTGCGGCGGCACCCCCGGCGATCTGGCTGGACCGACATTGTGCAAACTTGTCATCGGACCCGCCACCCCGTGTCAGAATCCACATGGCCCCAAGTCCGATAGCCAGAACAAGAGTTGCGAGAATTGCGAGAAGGCGGGTCATTTCGATTATCCGGTCTCAGGGGGTTGTTGATCGTTCCGGCCGGGACACCTATCAAGATGACCAGCCGATGCAACAGGACATAAGCGACCGATGGCAGAATCCAATCAGACTTTTTGGCGCGGCCAGGAACGCAGCAGCTGGATTCGCCTGCGAACCCTGATCCTTTTGCGGTGGGTGGCCATCATCGGCCAGCTCACCGCAATCACGGTGGCCCAGCGATACTATGACGTGCAGCTAGAACTGGGCCTGTGCTACCTGGCCATCGGAATCTCGGTCATGGGCAACCTGACCGCCATTTTGCTGTTTCCGCAAAACAAGCGCCTGACCGAGTTTGAAAACTTCCTGATGGTTCTGTTCGACCTGCTGCAATTGTCAATTCTGCTCTATTTGACCGGCGGGCTGAACAATCCGTTTGCGCTGCTTCTGCTGGGCCCGGTCACGATTTCAGCCAATGTCATGAGCACACGATCAACCCTGATTGTCGGCGCCGTCGCAATCGTTCTGACAACTGTGCTGGCGGAATTTCACCTTCCGTTGCGGACAAGTCTGGGGCTTGTTCTGGATATCCCCGATATCCTTCTGTTTGGAAACTGGGCCGCGATCATCATCGCCATCGTCTTCATCGGCGCCTATTCCCACCGCGTCAGTTCCGAAGTCCAATCCATGTCCGAAGCGCTGGCCGCCACGCATATGGCGCTGGCGCGCGAACAGAAGCTGACCGATCTGGGCGGCGTCGTCGCCGCTGCCGCGCATGAACTAGGCACGCCTCTGGCGACGATAAAACTGACCAGCGCGGAACTGATCGAAGAACTGGACGACCGTCCGGACCTGAAAGATGACGCCGCTTTGATCCGCGAGCAGGCAGACCGTTGCCGTGACATTCTGCGCGACATGGGGCGGGCGGGCAAAGATGATCTGCACCTGCGGCAGGCACCGCTTTCGACAGTGGTGAACGAAGCGGCCGAACCACATGTCGGTCGCGGCAAAGAGGTTCATTTCTCTGAAGGCCCCGCGCAAGACGGGGATGTTCAGCAGCCCTCGATCCTGCGCAAACCCGAGATCATTCACGGTTTGCGCAACCTGATTCAGAATGCCGTGGATTTCGCCCGCGCAAATGTCTGGGTCGAGGCCGAATGGACCGACAGCAGGATCACCGTCAGCATCATGGATGACGGGCGGGGATATCCGCCCCACATGATCGGACGCATCGGGGATCCGTTTATGCGCCGAAGACGGGCAGAATCCGATCAGAGAGCACGCCCGGAATACGAAGGGATGGGCCTGGGATTGTTCATCGCCAAAACCCTGCTGGAACGCAGCGGCGCCGAACTGGAATTCGCCAATGGTTCGGACCCCTACCAGCATCTGACCGACAATCCTGAACGGCGCGGGGCAATCGTCAAGGTGACCTGGCCACGCAAACTGATCGATGCACAGAAGGGTGACACCCCGGTCCCGTCGGGATCCAACACGCGCATCCAGGTGTGAATTAAGAGACCGTTAACCAATCCCACGCATAGTCTGTCCTTGTATCGTTCAGGCTTGGGGAATTTGATGGCCGATTGGATTATTCTGGCCGCGATCAGTCTTGTTTCGTGCTGTTTCGCCGTTCTGTGGCTGTTGCCACGCCGGGCTCAGCGCGACAAGGCTTTTGGTTTGTTTTCGAACACCTCGCTGTTTGATGCCGTATTCCTTTTCGATGGCAACCAACTGATCAGCCATTCTGATTTCGCACTGGCCGGGTTTGAGCATATTGAAAGCTGGCTGGACCTGCGGCGCTTGTTGCAAAGGGATTTCCCCACCTTTCCCGAAACTTCCGACAAAGTGCGCGATCAGGGCAAAATCTTGGTATCGGCCATTGACTGCACGATTGAACGAGAAGTCGTGTGTGAGTGGATCGACGGTATCGTCCGCGTTCGACTTTGCGAATGCGCCAGGACCTCCTCGGCCGGATCGGTTACCCTAGGCGAACCGACTCGTCTGGCAATGGATCTGGCCCCTTACCCTGTATGGTTGGCGGATAACGACAATCGGGTGCAATGGTGCAATGCCGCCTATGTCGCACTTGTTCAAAAGGCGCGTGATCAGGACGCCGATCTGACTGCGCCGCTTTTTGAAAGCCCGGAGGATGCCACAAGACCTACCGGAAAAACCCGCGTGTCGGTGGATGTTGCAGATACTGATCGCAAGCTTTGGTTCGATTTGACTCGGATCGAACACGAGAACGGTCATCTATGCTATGCCGTTGACGTCAACGCGATTGTCGAGGCGGAAACCGCCCAGCGCAAATTCGTGCAGACCATGACCAAGACCTTTGCCCAATTGTCCATTGGTCTCGCCATTTTTGACCGCAATCGGCAACTGGCCCTGTTCAACCCGGCCCTGATCGATCTGACCACGTTGCCGCCCGATTTCCTCAGTTGCCGCCCCAGCCTGAGCAGTTTCTTCGACCGCTTGCGGGATCAACACATGATGCCCGAACCGAAGAATTACCGCAGCTGGCGGCGTCAGATGAACGACCTTCTCGAAGCGGCTGAAGATGGAAACTACCACGAGACGTGGTCGCTGCCATCCGGATCGGTCTATTCCGTCAGCGGCCGCCCTCACCCGGACGGCGCAGTGGCGTTTCTATTCGAGGATATCACAGCCGAAATCACCCTGACGCGGCGCTTTCGATCAGAAATGGATCTGATGCAGTCCATCCTGGACAAACTGGCGGACGCGATTGCCGTCTTTGCAGATGACGGTACGCTGGCCTTCACCAACTATGCGTATCAAAAGCTGTGGGGAGACGCGCACGAGGTCGGGTTCCAAAGCGAAACGGTCACCGATGTCACGCGACGCTGGCAAGACCTTTGTATTGCGACGCCGGTTTTGGGTGAGGTGCGGGATTTTGTCGAAATGCGGGAAAACCGCGCCGAATGGACAGCTGAAATCCAGATGAGAACCGGCATAACCGTGGATTGCACCGTCACACCGGTTCATAACGGCGCGACAATCGTGCGGTTTACGCAATCCGAGTTTCCCTCGAAATCCACCGCGATGGAACAGATCAGCGCCTGAACCGGGTTGCAGCCGGTCAGGCGCAAGGCCATTGTGGCGGCATGACACAGACCGCCCGATCTCTGACTTTCAAATCGCCCGAAGAAACCGCAGTTTTCGCACGCCAACTGGGAACATCACTGCGCCCGGGCGATGTTGTTCTGCTGGAGGGCCCGATCGGCAGCGGCAAGACGCATTTCGCGCGCAACCTCATTCAGTCATTGATGGCAGAACCCGAAGATGTGCCCTCGCCAACTTTCACTTTGGTCCAGGCTTACGACACGCCATCAGGGGAAATATGGCATTGCGACCTGTATCGTCTGAGCGCGGCCGAAGAAGTTGACGAACTGGGCCTGACGGACGCTTTCGATACCGCAATCTGCCTTGTGGAATGGCCGGACAAGCTGGGCCCGTCGGCGCCCCAAGGTGCGTTGACGTTGACCTTTGAAACAGACCCTAACAATATCGATTTCCGCTGTGTGACCCTGTCTTGGACTGCTCCGAAATGGGCGGAAAAACTGGAGAGAACTGCATGACCAACAGGACGGTCCTGGCCGAGGCCCTGATTGCACAAACACCCTGGGCCGGAGCAACACGTACGCCACTGGCAGGCGATGCCTCGAACCGCCGATACGAACGGCTGATTGATCCAACCGACGGGCGCACTGCGGTTTTGATGGACGCGCCACCTGAAAAAAGTGATAATGTTGAACCCTTTGTGCGGGTCGCCGAATACCTCCGATCGGTTGGTCTGAGCGCGCCGGAAATCTACGCCGAAGATGCCCAGTACGGTTTTCTGTTGCTGGAAGATCTGGGTGATGACCTTTTTGCGCGCGTCCTGAAAAAAGACCCGGGCAAAGAGCGCGAATTGTACCGCGCCGCCACCGACGTGCTGCTCCACCTGCATCGGGCGCCTTCTCTTGCCTTGCCGTCTTATGATCCGTCCCTGATGACGGAACTGGCGGCATTGGCTTTCACCAAGTATGCGGCCGGTATCCTGGGAATATGTGATGAAGACGCCCTGTCCCGGTTCGAGCACCGGTTCGCGGATATCCTGCATCGTGAAACATCCGGTTCGAAAGTGGTCATTCTCAGGGATTATCACGCAGAAAACCTGTTGTGGCTGCCGCAGCGCGAAGGCGTGAAGCGCGTCGGGTTGCTGGACTTTCAGTTGGCCATGCTGGGGCACCCGGCCTACGATCTGGTGTCTCTGCTACAGGATGTACGCCGAGATGTCTCGGCCGGGATCGAAATGCAGATGATCAACCACTATATCTCCGCGTCAGGTATGGACGACCATGAATTCCGCACGGCCTACAGTGTTTTGGGGGCCCAGAGAAACCTGCGTATCCTTGGCGTCTTCGCACGTCTGGCGACGGAATATGGCAAGCCTCACTATGTGGACATGATCCCGGCCGTCTGGGCACATCTGATGCGCGATCTGGATCACCCTGCCCTGGTTTCGGTGGCGTCCCTGCTGCACGAAGCTTTGCCCAGACCCACACCGGAAAACCTGGCCAAGTTGAGAACGCAATGACCGGATCGCCATTTGCCGTAATGCTGTTCGCAGCTGGGTTCGGCACCCGTATGGGCGCGCTGACCAAAGACCGGCCCAAGCCATTGATCGAAGTGGCGGGGCGACCACTGATTGATCATGCGCTGGGTCTTGTCGAAGATCTTGATCCCGTCCGTACCGTTGCCAACCTGCATTATCACGCTGATCAACTCGCGGCGCATCTCGGCCCCAAGGGCGTTCTGCTGTCTCGGGAAGACCCTGAAATTCTGGAAACAGGTGGCGGATTGCGGGCAGCTTTGCCGATGCTGGGCACCGACCCCGTATTCACGTTGAACACGGACGCGATCTGGTCCGGACCAAACCCTTTGACCCTGTTGCAGCACGCCTGGGACCCGGGTCGTATGGATGCGCTGCTGATGTGTGTTCCAGTTGCGCGAACCGTTGGTCATATTGGATCGGGTGATTTCACCGCTGGAAAAGATGGACGGATCACGCGCGGTCCTGGTCTGGTTTACGGCGGGGCCCAGATCCTCAGGGCCCAGGGTTTGCATTCGTTCTCGCAAACTGCGTTTTCACTCAACCTGCTCTGGAACCAGATGCTTGATCAAGGTCGGCTTTTTGCGGTCGAATACCCGGGACGCTGGTGCGATGTAGGTCGTCCGGAAGGCATCGCGCTGGCCGAGGGTTTGCTGGCTGATGTTTGAATCCGGCACCTTACCCCGTGTATTTGCCGTGCCTCCCGGCACGGATTTCCCCAAGGCATTGGTCGATGGCCTGCGGCAGCGCTGTTCGGGCCCGCCCGACGCTTTGGCGCGGGTAGAGTTGGTGCTGAACACACGACGCATGGAACGGCGCGTCCGCGATCTGTTCAATCAGGGGCCACCTTGCCTTCTGCCCCGTCTCTCGTTGGTGACGGACTTGGGTGAAAGGGTTGATCTGGCGCGGATCCCGCCTGCTATCCCGCCTCTGCGGCGGCGTCTTGAGTTGACTCAGCTTGTGTCCAAACTGCTGGAGCAACAGCCGGACCTTGCCGCCCGGTCATCGATCTTTGACCTGTCCGACAGTCTGGCCGCGCTGATTGACGAAATGCAGGGCGAAGGCGTATCGCCCGAAGCGATCCGGCAGCTGGACGTCAGCGACATGTCCGGACACTGGTCGCGGGCACAAGCCTTTATCGGCATCGCGGATAAATTCATCGACACCGGCAGGCAGACGATGGATGCACAGGCCCGCCAGCGCCGCGTGGTCGAAAACCTGATCACGCGATGGCAGATTGCCCCCCCGCAACACCCGGTCATTCTGGCGGGCTCTACCGGGTCCCGTGGCACCACCCTGATGTTGATGGAAGCCATCGCGCGCCTGCCGCAAGGGGCATTGGTGCTGCCCGGATTTGATTTCGACCAGCCGGATCACATTTGGCAGGGGTTGGATGATGCGTTGACGTCTGAAGATCACCCACAATACCGTTTCCGCAAGTTGATGCGCGCGCTGGAACTTGCACCGGGTCAGATCACCCCATGGACGGACTTATCGGCCCCCTCAACCTCGCGTAACCGCTTGATATCACTATCTTTACGTCCGGCGCCCGTCACTGACGCCTGGATGACCGAAGGCCCCGGACTGTCCGATATAAAAGGCGCAACCGACGGCCTGACGCTGGTCGAGGCTCAATCGCCTCGCGCCGAGGCATTGGCCATCGCCCTGCGCCTGCGGCAAGCGGCGGAAACAGAACAGACCGCCGCTCTGATCACGCCGGATCGCATGTTGACACGCCAGGTCAGCGCCGCGCTGGATCGGTGGAACATCGTGCCGGACGACAGTGCGGGCCTGCCGCTACAACTTTCCCCGCCGGGACGTTTTCTGCGCCATGTGGCCAACCTGTTCACACGCCGTCTGGAAGGCGAGGCGCTGCTGACCCTTTTGAAGCATCCGCTATGTCATGACGGCGGTGACCGCGGAATTCATTTGTTACACACGCGTGACCTGGAACTTGACCTGCGCCGTCACGGCCCGCCCTTTCCTGACAGTGCAAGCCTTGCGGCTTTTGCGGTGCGTAAAGAGGCCCAGGAAAGCTGGGTGAAATGGGTCGTGCAGCATTTCTGCGACCAGCAGATCACCAGTGAACTACACCTCGCAGACTGGGTGGAGCGTTTGATGACACTGGCCGAGGCGATCTCGGCCGGCAGCACGGGTGAAACAGGTACTCTGTGGGACAAAAACGCAGGCCAAAAGGCGCTGGAGGTGCTGAGTTCTCTCAGTGCAGAGGCGCAGCATGGCGGCCTGATGACGGCCCATGACTTTGCCGATCTGCTGGGTGCTCTGCTTGCGGGTGAAGAGGTTCGTGACCGGGATGCGCCGCATCCGCACATCATGATCTGGGGCACGCTCGAGGCACGGGTGCAGGGCGCCGACCTGCTGATCCTTGGCGGGTTGAATGAAGGAAGCTGGCCAGAGGCGCCAACACCCGATCCCTGGCTGAACCGGCAGATGCGTGACAAAGCCGGCTTGTTGCTGCCCGAACGCCGGATCGGCCTGTCTGCGCATGACTTCCAGCAGGCCATCGGCGCACCCGAAGTATGGTTGTCCCGCGCGATCCGCTCGGATGATGCCGAGACGGTTCCGTCGCGCTGGCTGAACCGACTGACCAACCTTTTGCAGGGTTTGCCGGGTCAGGGTGGCCCCGAAGCTCTGGCCAAAATGCGCGCTCACGGCGAAAAATGGTTGAACTGGTCCGAGGCACTGGAAGATGCGCCGCCGATCGACCCCGCACCGCGTCCTTCTCCGCGCCCACCGGCCGCCGCACGTCCGCGCCGTCTGTCTGTGACCGAGATAAAGAGGCTGATCCGCGATCCATACGCGATATACGCCAAACATGTGCTTCGGCTGAAACCGCTAGATCCGCTTGTACAGGCCCCCGATGCCTTGCTGAGAGGCATTGTGATTCACGAAATCCTCGAGCGTTTCATCAAGGACAGCGTCCTCGACAGCGCTTTGCTGACGCGGGACAATTTCCTGAAACGGGCGCATGCTCTGTTGGATCAACACGTTGCCTGGCCGACGGCCCGTAAACTGTGGTTGGCCCGGCTTGAGCGGATCGCGGATGATTTCCTCGGGGCAGAGCTCGCGCGCCGGAAGGATAGTGGCCCCGTGGCGTTTGAGGCGGTGATGAAACTGGCGCTGCGCCCCCTGGATTTCACCATTGTCGGGCGCGCGGACAGAATCGATTGCAACAGCCGGGGCGCGTTGCGCATCATCGACTATAAAACCGGCGCACCACCGACGGAAAGCCAGCAATCCAAATTTGACAAGCAGTTGCTGATCGAGGCGGCCATGGCCGAGCAGGGCGGGATTGAGGGCCTTGACCCGACAAGCGTGGCCGAAGCCATCTTCATCGGTATGGGTGGCAGCTATAAGGAGGTTGCGGCGCCCCTGGCGAAAGAACCGACCGACAAGGTTCTTGCCGAACTGAAAGAGTTGATTTCCGCCTATTTAGAGCCTGATCAGGGGTTTTCGTCCCGGCGCATGCTGCACAAGGATACGGATATGGGTGATTATGATCACCTGGCGCGGTTCGGCGAATGGGACCGGACATCGGAAACATACCCCGAGGATCTGACATGAGCCCGCGCAACGACGCAACCGAACGGCAGGTACAGGCCGCGCGCCCCGATGCCTCGACCTGGCTGGCGGCCAACGCCGGGTCCGGCAAAACCCGGGTTCTGACCGACCGTGTGGCGCGTCTGCTGCTGGGCGGGGTCCAGCCTCAGCACATTCTGTGCCTGACCTACACCAAGGCCGCCGCCAGCGAGATGCAGAACAGGTTGTTCAAGCGCCTTGGCAAATGGGCCATGCTGGATGATACCCCCTTGTTGGTGGAGCTGACCGACCTTGGTGTACCCGGCGAAATCGGCTCGGACCGGTTGGCGCAAGCACGCACCCTGTTTGCCCGCGCCATCGAAACGCCGGGTGGTCTGAAAATCCAGACCATCCACTCGTTCTGCGCGTCATTGTTGCGACGCTTTCCGCTGGAGGCTGGCGTTAGCCCGCAGTTCACCGAAATGGAAGACCGCGCAGCAGCCTTGCTGCAAGAGGAAATTGTCGAGGATTTCGCCGCGGGCCCGCAGGCCGGGTTGATTGAAGATGTGGCCCGGTTCGTCACGGACACGGGGTTTGATAAACTGACCGCTGCGATCACGCAAAAACGCAGTCTTTTTGCGCAGCCGCTCGAATGGTCCGATCTGCTGCAACGCTTCGGTCTGCCCGCCGGTTTTGACGAAACAGCGCTGCTTGCCCGGGTTTTTCTTGGTGGCGAAGTCGAACTCATCCAGTCCATACTGCCCGCTTTGACCGAAAGCGGAGGCAACAATGCCAAGGCCGCTGCAAAACTGGCCGCATTCAACGAAGCCAGATTGATACATCTACCCATGTTGGAAAGCGTGTTTCTGACAGGGAAGGGCGCAAAGGAACCCTTCACGGCCAAACTCAACGCTTTTCCCACCAAACCCCTGCGCGAAGGTGTGTTGGCCGACCGGATGCCGCAGCTCGAGGCCTTCATGCTGCGGATCGAAGCCGCACGAGAACAGCGTCTGGCGCTGGTCGCGGCGCAGAAAACCGCGGTTCTGCACCGCTTTGCCGCAGCCTTCCTGCCGGAATATGAACGGCGCAAGCAATTGCGCGGCTGGCTGGATTTCGACGACCTGATCCTGCGCGCGCGGCAGGTGTTGAACGATCCGGCAGTGGCCGAATGGGTGCTGTACCGACTGGACGGTGGCATCGATCATATTCTTGTGGACGAAGCGCAGGACACCAGCCCCGATCAATGGGACGTGATCGAGAAACTGGCACAGGAATTCACCAGCGGGGAAGGGGCCCGATCCGGGGTCGAGCGCACGATCTTCGTCGTCGGCGACAAGAAACAATCGATCTATTCCTTTCAGGGCGCCGATCCACAGGCCTTTGACAGAATGCAGGAAGAGTTTGGCCGGAAACTGGCTGAATCAGGCTCTAAACTGTGGGATTCGACGTTGGAATACTCGTTCCGATCCTCCAGCGCGATCCTGACCGTGGTCGATATCCTGTTTGATAACCGCTCTGATGCGGGGTTTCACAAGGACAGTCAGCACCGTGCTTTCAAGGCCGATCTGCCGGGTCGTGTTGATCTTTGGCCCGTTGTCGAAAAAGTTGCGGATGCCGAAGACGGGGATTGGACCGATCCGGTCGATCGTCCGGGCGCACGGCATCACACCGTCATTCTGGCCGAGAAAGTTGCACAGTCGATCAAAGACATGATCGAACGGGACGAGACGATCCCGGAAGATGGCAAATCCGGCCGATTCGTTCGTCGAAAAGTGCAGCCGGGGGATTTTCTGATCCTCGTGCAACGCCGCTCGGACCTGTTTGCCGAGATCATCCGTGCCTGCAAGGCGCTGCACCTGCCCATCGCCGGAGCAGATCGGCTGAAAGTGGGCGCTGAACTGGCGGTCAAGGATCTTGCGGCCCTGCTCAGCTTTCTGGCCACGCCCGAAGACAGCCTGTCTCTGGCGACGGTTCTCAAGTCCCCCTTGTTCGGATGGTCCGAACAGCAGCTTTTCGATCTGGCGCACCGTCGGAAGGAACAGTTCCTTTGGGCCGCACTGCGCAACCGCGCGGAAGAGTTTCCGGAAACACTGTCTGTGCTGAATGATCTGCGCAGCCAGATCGACTTTCTGCGCCCCTATGATCTGATCGAACGTATCCTGACCCGCCATGACGGACGGCGCAAGCTGTTGGGGCGGTTGGGGGCGGAAGCCGAAGACGGTATCAACGCGCTGTTGTCGCAGGCGCTGGCCTATGAGCGAACGGATATCCCCAGCCTAACGGGATTTCTGGTCTGGATGCAGACCGACGATCTGGAGATCAAACGACAGATGAGCGGCGTCGGCAACAGAATCCGGGTGATGACCGTTCATGGTTCAAAAGGGTTGGAGGCGCCGATCGTCATCCTGCCGGATACCGGCAAGCGCCAGCCTCCGCGTGACGCAGAGATCATGCTGGCCGGCGGAACACCCTTGTGGAAAGTGTCGGCGGACGCATCACCAAACCTGATCTCGCAGGCGCGGGAAGAGGCGCGCAGCCGTGAGGAAAACGAACGGCTTCGGCTGCTATATGTGGCTCTGACACGAGCGGAAAAGTGGCTGATCGTGGCGGCGGCAGGTGATTTGGGGAAAGACGGCAACAGCTGGTATCAGATGGTCGAGGCGGCGATGGATCGGGCCGGGGCCGCTCAGGTGCCGGGTACCGATATCCGCCGTCTGTCCCACGGGGATTGGGACGCGCTGCCCTTGATCGATCAACCGAACACTGTCGTTCAGCAGGTCGAATTGCCGGACATGTTCCAACATCCGGCACCGGATCCGGTTGCGCCTGCCGTCACGCTCAGCCCTTCGGATCTGGGTGGCCCTAAAGCGTTGCCCGGCGATGCCGGCCTGGATGAAGATGCGGCCAAACTGCGCGGAACCCGCCTGCACCTGTTGCTGGAACACCTTCCCGTCGCCGAGAAAGACCTTTGGCCAGAGCTTTGCGCGCGGTTGCTGCCCGATATGCACGAAACGGACCAGCAAGAGATATTGAGCGAAGCCGTAACTGTGCTGACAGCGGAAGGTTTGCAGCCCGTCTTCGCGCCTGACACGTTGGCCGAAGTGCCCATTACAGCCGCTCTGAACGGGCAGCGGATGCATGGGTTTGTTGATCGTCTGATCCTATCAGAATCGGAAGTGCATGTGATTGATTTCAAATCAAATGCCACCGTTCCAGACCGCGCGGAAGACTGCCCCGAAGGCCTGTTGCGACAGATGGGGGCATACGCGCAGGCGCTGGCGCAGATCTATCCGGATCGCAGCATTCGTACCGCCATTCTGTGGACCCGCACGGCGCGCCTGATGTGGTTGCCACACGATCTTGTGACAGATGCTTTGGCCCGCACCCGGATATCTTGACCTTACCCGATGCGGCACATACGTTCTGTTCCCAAGTTTACCCCATTCAGGAGACAGAATATGTCGACCGTAGCCGTAACCGACGACACCTTTGACGCCGAAGTCAAGAATTCGACCGTTCCCGTGGTCGTGGATTTCTGGGCCGAATGGTGCGGCCCCTGCAAGCAAATCGGCCCTGCGCTGGAAGAGCTGGCGGCCGAGTATGGCGACAAGGTCAAAATCGCCAAGGTCGATGTGGACAGCAACCCGAACTCAGCCGCCGCCATGGGCGTGCGTGGCATCCCCGCGCTGTTCATCTTCAAGGACGGTCAGGTCGTTTCCAACCGCGCGGGCGCGGCGCCCAAAGCCGCCCTGCAAAGCTGGATCGACGAATCCATCTGATCTGGTCCTAACAGATTATCTCGAAGGCGCCTCTGATCGGGGCGCCTTTTCTATTGAAGACATCGGAGACACCAATGGCAAAAACGCGCGTCCTTGTGGAATTCGGGATGGGCACATCCCTGCGCCGGATGGACTATACCCAGGCGTCACTGCGGGCGATCAAGGATGCGCTTTGGCACAACTCGGTCAACATGGCGGAACTGTTCGGGTTTCCGAAAGAGGCGATGATCATTGATGCCGAAATTGGGGTTCAGCAGCCGGATCAGGTGGACACCGAAGCGTTGAAAGCTGTCTTTCCCTATGGTCATCCGAATATCACTGTCACCCAAGGCGGGCTGGACATCGCAAAGCCCCACAGTGACGGGCACACGGTCATCGCCAACGCTGCCCTGATCGTTTCCTTCGACATAGAGCCCACACAATGAGTGAAAAACGCATCATTCTGGAGATGGGAACAGGTAACGACCTGTATGGCCGGGACTATACCAAGGCAGCCCGCCGCGCGGTGCAGGACGCTTTGCACCATTCATCTATCACGTTGTTTTCAAAACTGGGGATCGACCATTCCGAAATGCGCGTCAGCGTCACGATCGGCGTGCAGGATCCTGAACAGGTGGATTGCGATCTGGTTGCCTCGGATCTGCCGCGGGGCAGGGCCGAGGTTCGCGCAGTCAAAGGTGGGCTTGACGTTGTCGACGAAGAAGCGGGAACGCGGCACGTGGTAGCAACTGCGGCGATCGAGGCTTTTCTGCCTGATCTTTCCGGAAAATACGTTCAGGGCTAAAAAAAGAAAAAGCCGCTCGGAAATCCGTGCGGCTGTCATGAATTGGCGATCTGCGGGAACATCAGAAATCGGCGATGTCTGCGCGGCTCAGGCCGATATCGTCAAGCTGGGCGTCGCTGAGTTCCGACAGGAGTTTGCGGGTTTTGCGGGATTCTTTCCATTCGACAACGGTGTTGACGACATTGGTGAACGCGTCCACTACGTGCAGGATGGTAGCTGCTCCGAGCGGCGCATGAATGTTAGCTGTGGTTGCCATGTGCGCGGTCCTTAGTGAAGAAACAGCCGACCCGTTGTCGGTTGTGAGCCTCATGTAGTCCTGCATGCCCGGACTCACAATTGCTGGTCCGGTAACCCCGGAATGCGTTTTTTGCATATCTTTTAAGCAACTGAAGAACGGGTTGCGCCAACCTGCGACCCAGCCCATATATACCGCCAGCGAAAACGGAGACGATCATGGCAGACAACGACTTTCCCGGTTGGCACGGCACAACGATCATTGGCGTCAAGAAAGACGGTCAGATCGTCATAGCCGGTGATGGGCAGGTCAGCCTTGGTCAAACCGTGATCAAGGGCACGGCCCGCAAGGTGCGTCGCCTGTCTCCCGGAGGGTCCGAAGTTGTCGCCGGCTTTGCCGGGTCGACGGCCGACGCCTTCACGTTGCTGGAACGGCTGGAGGCCAAGCTCGAGGCGACACCGGGCCAACTTGCCCGTGCTTCTGTGGAATTGGCCAAAGACTGGCGCACCGACAAATACCTGCAAAAGCTCGAAGCGATGCTGATCGTCACGGACGGCAAGGACATGTTCGTGATCACCGGGGCGGGTGACGTACTGGAACCTGAACACAACGTGGCTGCCATCGGATCCGGGGGCAATTTTGCCCTGGCCGCTGCCCGCGCGATGATGGACAGTGACAAGTCGGCGGAAGAGGTCGCGCGTCAGGCAATGGCCATCGCGGCCGATATCTGTGTCTATACCAATGGCAAGCTGACGGTTGAGACGATCTCAGGCTAACAGCGCCGAGATCTCCTTGCCTTTCCAGCGGCGATGCATGCCGATCAGGCCAATGATCGCTGCGATGATGACGATGTAATAGGGCACGCGGATATCGATGCTCATCAATCCGCCCCCGATCAGCGACATGATCCCGCCCGCAAGGCAGAACACGGCAGTGGTCACACCCATGACCCAGCCCTGATCCGCTTCGCTGACGCTGGAAGAGAACAGCCCAAGCATGGTGGGGTAGGCGATTCCGAACAGGAAATAGAAGAAAAAGACCGGCACATAACTGAACACGCCGCTTGGGCTGAAGGCGAACGCGAAGCCGCAAATCACCATGACGATGAGCGATGTGCGGATTATCGCATGTTTGCTGAATTTCTCCTGCGCGGGTTTCACTAAAAACGTGCTGGAGAAGGCCAGCGCCACACCGATGACGACCATCGCCACGCTGCCGCCGATGACTCCGTATCCGAAGGCGCTGGTCAGGAAATTGTCGACAAAGACGTAGAAGGTGACATTGGCGATCATGAAGAACGAATAGACCGGCAGGATCTTCAACACCATCGGATGACCACGCACCGCCATCAGGCTGTCTGTTATGTCACGGGGACGGAAAACAAAGGGCGCGCGATCCGTTCGGGTATCCTGGAAGAAAAACAGGACCAGAAAAATTGCAATCAGCACAAGGACAAATGCGCCGTAAAAGGGCGTTCTCAGCGTGGCGAAGCCGCCCAGCAGGGCGGCGTCAGACAAGACCGCGCCGATGATCGGCCCGCCCACAAGACCAAAGCTGACGCCCGTCACGATATAGCCCATGTTCCGGTCCCGGTCTGTCGCGTCGGTACTGCCGTCGATCATCGCCGCTTGCGCAATGGGTTGGTTGCCCGCAGTGAATCCGGTGATCGAACGCCCGACGATCAGCAGAAGAAGGTTGTTGAGATAAAGCGCGGCAATGGTCAGGGCATAACCGGCCAGAGCACCGCCCAGGCACACCAGCAAAGCGTTCTTGCGCCCGATCGAATCCGATACTTTCGAGACATAGACAACGCCCAAAAACCACGACAGGAAAAAGCACCCGATCACGAGGCCGTAATAGAAATGCCTGCGCCCCTCGGGCGTGTTTTCGGGCAGAAACCCGGATTTCGTTTCCATGATCAGCGAGTTGATGATGGGAAAGACCAGCCCCTGTCCGATCAGATCCACAAACACCACAAACAGAAGGGTAATCTTGGCAATTTTCGTCATTAAATTCGTCCCCGGCTCCAATGCCTTGGGACAAGTGTAACAGACGACGACTTTGTTACCTAACGGTGCGTCAGCAACCGGAGGAGCCGGCCGCTGACCGAAAGAATTACTTCAGCGACGCAACACCCAGCGGCACACCCGCGACCTCGCACCAGATGTACACCTCATTGTAGCCAGAAACATCCATGGTCGGCGGAACGGCATAGGATTGGCTGCCGGTCAAGTTCAACAGCGCGCCCAGCTTGGTGTCGGGCGCATAGGTCCCATCTTTCCCAAAGGCCACCCGTGGGTCAGGGCCGCCGTCCAGCGAGAAATCATCGCCCAACTCGACGATGTAACGCTCGCCGTCCTTGACCAGCTTCACCGATCCGCTGGTGATGTGGTTCGACCTGCCTTCAAACGTGCCTTTCTTTTTGGCACCTCCGGCCAAAGCAGCCCGGGTGCCAACCAAAGCAAGAGCAGCGCCCGTGGCGGCAGCTTTCGCAAAAAGCGAACGACGAGTCATCATGATAAGGTATCTCCATATGAATGTCGCGGGCGACCTGCCCGTCACGCAAGACTATGGGGCACACACCGTTCCGTGACGATTCACATCGCCGCCAATTTCCGTGTGCTACGTGTGAGTTGGTGTGAGTTTTCCGTGATCAGCTTGTGTTTTCGTGTCTTATGATTAGGTTCCGTTGCGAAACAAACGGATAGAATTAAACATGACCGACCTGACCCCGCGCGAGATTGTCTCGGAACTGGATCGCTTCATCATCGGGCAGAAGGACGCCAAGCGTGCCGTTGCCGTCGCCCTGCGCAATCGCTGGCGCCGCAAGCAATTGCCGGACGACATCCGGGAGGAAGTATATCCCAAGAACATCCTGATGATCGGCCCTACCGGCGTCGGCAAGACCGAAATCAGCCGCCGTCTGGCCAAACTGGCCCGCGCGCCGTTTATCAAGGTCGAGGCCACCAAGTTCACCGAAGTCGGATATGTCGGCCGAGACGTAGAACAGATCGTGCGCGATCTGGCGGATGCGGCCATCCTGCAAACCCGCGAGTTCATGCGCGAAGACGTCAAGGCCAAAGCGCATCAGGCCGCCGAAGACCGCGTGATCGAAGCCATTGCTGGCGCGGATGCGCGCGAAGGCACGCGCGAGATTTTCCGAAAAAAGCTGAAAGCCGGCGAACTGGACGACACGGTGATCGAGCTGGAACTGTCCGACACCTCGAACCCGATGCCGATGTTTGACATTCCGGGGCAGCCGGGCGGTCAGATGGGCATGATGAATCTGGGCGACATCTTCGGCAAGGCCTTTGGTGGACGGACCGTCAAGAAACGCATGACCGTCGCCGAAAGCTATGATGCGCTGATCGGGGAAGAGGCCGACAAGCTGCTGGATGATGAAACCGTCACCCGCACCGCGTTGGAATCCGTCGAACAAAACGGCATCGTATTTCTGGATGAGATCGACAAGGTTTGCGCCCGTTCTGACGCACGTGGCGGCGATGTCAGCCGCGAAGGCGTGCAGCGCGACCTTCTGCCCTTGATCGAGGGAACCACCGTCAGCACCAAGCACGGTCCGGTCAAAACCGACCATATCCTGTTCATCGCCTCGGGTGCGTTTCACATCGCCAAACCGTCGGATCTGTTGCCGGAATTGCAGGGGCGCCTGCCGATCCGTGTCGAACTGCGCGCCCTGACCGAAGAAGACTTCGTGCGCATCCTGACCGAAACCGACAATGCCCTGACCTTGCAATACACTGCGTTGATGGGCACCGAAGACGTGACCGTCAGTTTTACCGAGGACGGCATCGCGGCATTGGCGAAGATTGCAGCTGACGTGAACCAGAGCATCGAGAACATCGGCGCGCGGCGTCTTTACACGGTCATGGAGCGGGTTTTCGAAGAACTGTCCTTCGCTGCACCGGACAAAGCCGGTTCGGAGATCACCGTTGATGCACAGTTCGTCAACGACAATCTTGGTGAGTTGACCAAGTCCTCTGATCTGAGCCGTTACGTTTTGTAACACGGCCAGCCGTTTTTTGCCGTTGTTTTGGTCTTGCCATGCTGGACGTCGCGCAGGAATAGGATAGCGTGTGCACAAGTCACCCCGAGGTCTGGCCCGTGCTGCGATATTTCGTCATTCTGTTCATATGCCTTTCGCTCAGCGCCTGTGTCGACCGGACGGTGTCCGAGGTCGTGCCCGGTGCCGTGAACATCGGAACACCTGAAACCATCTTCGCAAGCACGACCCGCGCGCGTGAGGCCGATGGCTCCTATGGATTCCGACGCGGTGAAACGCTCAGGTTTCTGGAAACGACGGTTTCTATCCCACCCACGCATACGCCGGGTACGCTCCGCTTCTCCTACGCGAACCCGAATCCGCGGAAAGAATTCGTTCTGGCGGACGTGACCGAGTTGGATGGACCGCAGGGGCTGCGCAAACACCTGCGAGGACAGGATGATGTCACTATCTTTGTGCACGGCTACAATTCGACCCAGACCGAAACGATCTTCCGCGCGGCGCAGCTGACACATGACATCGGCCTCCCCGGATCAACGCTGGTGTATTCCTGGCCCAGCCGCGCGACGGGCTATGGATATGCCTATGATCTGGACAGTATGCTGTTCGCCCGCGACGGGTTGGAACAGACCATCCGCGAACTGAAAGCTATGGGTGTCAAACGCGTTATTCTGGTCGCACATTCCATGGGCGGTGCGTTGACGATGGAGATGATACGGCAAACCGAATTGCAGAAACCCGGCTGGGCCAAGCGAAACATCGAAGGGGTCGTTCTGATCTCGCCTGATCTTGATCTTGATCTGTTTCGATCGCAGATGAAACGTATCGACAACCCCCCCGATCCGTTCATCGTAATGGTGTCCCAAAAGGACAAGATTCTGAACATCTCGGGCCGCTTGCGTGGCACGGATGAGGGCCAGCGGTTGGGGAACATCAGTTCGGTTGACTCGCTCGAGGAATTCCCGATCAGCGTGATCGACACGACTGCTTTCAACAGTGATGCCGCATCCTCGCATTTCGTTGCCGCGACCTCTCCGGCTTTGTTGTCGATCCTCAACTCATTGCGGCGGGTCAACAATACCTTCGGGCGGGAAGACCGACCAGCCATTGATATTCTGGTACCACCTAGCGAGCGCAATCCAGACGGAGCCACTGAAATTGTTCTGACGGAAACCGGGCAGGCACAGGTTACCACTCCGTGACGCGGTTCAAGCTGCGTCGGTATCTTCTGGACAATGCCACCTGGCTTGGCGCCGGCGTTCTTCTGACGTTTTTATCCAGCTTCGGGCAAACATTCTTCATCTCGATCTTTGCCGGTGAAATCCGCGCGGAATTCGGCCTCGGCCACGGTGCGTGGGGTGGGCTATACACATTGGGCACAACCCTGTCGGCCATCGTGATGATCTGGGCCGGAGGGCTGACGGATATCCTTCGCGTCCGGGTGCTGGGTCCGGCGGTTCTGGCTGGGTTGGCCCTAGCCGCCCTTGCCATGGCGCTGAATACCTGGCTGCTTCTGTTGCCAGTGGTGATTTTTCTGCTGCGCCTGCTGGGTCAGGGGATGAGCACACATCTGGCCGTGGTCGCCATGGCGCGGTGGTTTACGGTCACGCGGGGCAAGGCGCTTTCCATTGCATCCATCGGCTATGCCATCGGTGAGGCCCTGCTGCCCCTGATCTTTGTTGCGGCCATGGTTTACCTGGACTGGCGTTGGCTGTGGGTCGTCGCGGCGGGGATGACCGCCTTGGGAATTCCCGTTCTGTTGCGGCTGTTGCGCGAGGAACGAACACCGCAAAGCCTTGCCAGCGAATCCTCTGCCATTGGGATGCAGGGTCGTCACTGGAGCCGTCGCGACGCGCTGTTTGACCCCTTGTTCTGGTTCATAGTGCCCGCCGTGCTTGCGCCATCGGCATTCATCACCGCGTTTTTCTTCCATCAGGTCTATTTCGCCGAGGTCAAAGGCTGGCAGCATATCCAACTGGTCGCTCTGTTCCCGGTCTTTACCGGAGTATCACTGCTGTCGATGTTTGCTGCGGGCTGGGCATTGGACAAGTGGGGCACTGCGCGCATCATGCCATTCTATCAGCTTCCGATGGCGGTTGGGTTTGTGGTTCTGAGCATGACTGAATCAATCAGCGGCGCGACGATCGGGTTGGTGTTTCTTGGCCTGACGGTCGGAGCGAACAGCACGTTGCCCAGCGCGTTCTGGGCAGAATTCTATGGGACCCGGCATATAGGGGCCATCAAGGCGTTGGCTGCGGCTGTCATGGTACTGGGGTCAGCCATCGGTCCCGGTCTGACCGGCGTTCTGATTGACCTTGGTATCCCGCTGAGCGTTCAGTTTTTCTGGATTGGCCTGTTCTTCGTGCTGGTATGCAGCCTTGTTTGGGTCGGTATTTCCCGCGCCCGTCGCGACCTTTAACGCACGCGCCTGAGATACACGTAATACGCCCCGTCTCCGCCGTGGCTTATATGAGCCGGCGTGACCTGCATCACCGCCTGCGCCAGCGGTGGGATCGACAACCAATGAGGAACCTGATTTCGCAGAACACCGCGCGGCGTCGGAATCGGACCGGGCTCGTCCCGATCCTTGCCTTTGCCGGTCACGACCAGAACCAGACGCTTACCCTGTGCTTGCGCGCTCAGGATGAATCGGATCAGCGCCGGGTGGGCCGAAGCCACCCGCATACCGTGCAGATCCAGCTTGCCTTCGGGTTTCAGCTTGCCGCGCTTCATCCGGCCAAAGGCCTTGTTGTCCATCTGAACCGGTGCATTGCGCAACGCATCCGTCACCGAAGGCTTCAGGTCGTTCGGTTTCGGTTTCGACTGATGGGCCTGTCCAAGTTCGAATGCCTGAAAACGGGGTTTCGGCGTTTTCTTGGGCTTGGGTTTCGGCAAAGAGGTCGGATGGATCGTCTGCGGAATCTCGGGGTGCAGCCTCTCGGCCTGTTTGGCGACCTTGCGCCACAGCTCGATCTCTTCGCTTGTCAGTTTGCGCCGGGTCATCAGAATTCATCCGGCAACAGGGCATAGGCACGCTGGATGGGCAGCAACAGCACCATCCGACCCGGATCCTTCAGCTTACCCGCGGCATGACCGGCTTCGTCCCCCGTTCCGAAAAAGATATCGGCCCGCTGCGCGCCTTTGATGGCCGCACCTGTATCCTGCGCGATCATCAGGCGGCGGATCGGTTTCTTGCCGTCTTTTTCCACCCAAACCGGCGCGCCCAACGGGGTATAGGCCGGGTCAACCGCAATGCTGCGCATCGTGGTGACAGATCGGTTCATGGCGCCCAACGGCCCAAGCTCGGGCGCGACACGTGAAACTTCGCGGAAAAACACGTATGATGGGTTGTGGAGAAGCAGTTCCGCGCCGGCCTCGGGGTTCTTGCGCACCCAGGCGCGGATCATCTGCGCGCTGACCTCATGCGCGCCAAGAATGCCGCGCCGCACCAGTTCCACGCCAATTGACCTGTAGGGATGCCCGTTCGCACCGCCATACCCGACGCGCAAAGCGCCGCCATCCGGCAATCGAACGCGGCCCGAACCCTGGATTTGCAGAAAAAACAACTCTACGGGGTCATCGACCCAGGCAATCTCAAGCCCGCGGCCCTGCATGACATCACCGGTCAGGATTTCTCGTCGGCTCAGCCAGGGCCCCTCAGCGCGGGCCTCGGGCGGCATTTTGTAGATGGGATACTTGAAACGATCCGTCCGGGTACGCGCACCATCAAGTTCGGGTTCGAAATACCCCGTGAACAGGGCATCCTCACCATTTTCGACCAGAACAGGGCGAAAAAAGAGCTCAAAAAACGACCGTGCCGCTTCGGCATCATAGGTTCTTGCCACACCGCACAGGGCCCGCCAATCGGGATCCTTCAGATCCCCGCAGGTGTTCAGAAAAACGGACAGGGCTGCACCGTGGTCATCCTCGGCCCAGCCACGCAGATCATCGAACGACAGAATGGATCGCGTTGCCTCGGCCCCGGCAGCGCTGGCAGTGGTCATTGCACCCACCAGTAAAAGCGACCGGAGCGTGGCAATCATGCGTCCGTGGCAACAAGCAGCCAGTTAGGATCGTCCTTGCCCATCACACGGGCAAAGGTCCAGCTGTCCTTTTGGCGTTTCACGGTGTTGGGGCTGCCTTCGACGATATCGCCACCGCGATCCCGCACGACCGAAGTCAGTTCACCCACGAATTTCATGGTGATCTCGGCCTGATTGGTATCCTTGTCGAATTTCACATCCGTCAGGGTCGTCTCTCGGACACCGATGAACTCGGCCTCGATCGTCAGGCCCTGATCTTCTCGTGCGGCGACGCCCGCAACGAAGGATTCAAAAACTTCTTCCGACAGGAATGGCTGGATCTCGTCCAGGTTGCCCTTCTCAAACCCCATCACGATCATTTCATAGGCACCGCGGGCACCCTGAACAAACTCGGTGACGGAAAAACCGGGTTCAACGCGTTTCATCGCCGCCAGCGTCTGTGCCAGCTCGCTGTCTTCCGGGACATGGTCTGTGATGTCATGATCCGGGCCGCCTTCGATCACTTCGAAATCGCGGCGCGACTTATGCGCTTCGGGCTGCTGCTGCACAGGCGGTTTCTCAAAACCTTCACGCGTGCCCAACACGCTCTTGAGGCGCAGGATCAGGAAAACGGCAATTCCGGCCAGGACCAGCAACTGGATCATGGGTTCGTTCATTTCATCCTCTTTTCAGAACCGCGGCTTTGTATACGCGGCCTCATGCCACTATGTAGGTGACCGTAGGTGGCAAGTCCACAGCCCGGCCTAAGGGAAAGGATAACGCAGATGTATCTGTTCTTGGCATTTTTGTTGGTGCCCATCATCGAAATCGCGCTGTTTATTCAGGTTGGCGGGTTGATCGGCTTGTGGCCAACCCTTGCCATCGTAGTGCTAACGGCGGTTTTGGGCACTGTTTTGGTGCGGACACAAGGTCGCATGGCGTTGGGAAACCTGCAACGGTCGTTTGCCGAACTGGACGACCCGACCGAGCCGCTGGCCCATGGTGCGATGATCCTGTTGTCGGGCGCTTTGTTGCTTACACCGGGATTCTTCACTGATGCCATTGGATTTGCGTTGCTTGTTCCCGGCGTGCGGGTTGCGGTTTTCAGGTATCTCAGATCGAAAGTCACCGTTACCCAGTTTCAGATGGGTCAAGGCCCCGGTTTTCAATCTCGCGGAAACCCGTTCGATCAGGGTGACATCATAGATGGTGACTTTACCGAGGTCCGCCCGAAAAATGATCCGTCAAAGCCGTCTAAATGGGTGGAAGGCCCCCACCGGCATTGAGGTGCCGCGTCCAACTTGATAAGCAGTGGCGAATTTCATTTTTGGAGTAGATCCATGGCCGAAGAAAAAGCTGCAGAAAACACTGCGGCCAAAGCCGCCCCGCAAGTTCAGATGCGCGTTCTGGGGCAGTTCATCCGCGACATGTCCTTTGAGAACGTGATGGCCCAGAAGGGTGTTTCCGGTGACGTACAGCCCGAAATCGCGGTTCAGGTGAATCTGGACGCCAAGAAGCGCCCGGCTGACCACCAGTTCGAAGTGTCGATCAAGCTGAACCTGACATCCAAAGCCAAGGGCCTGGAAGACGTTCTGTTCCTGTGTGAACTGGACTATTGCGGCCTGTTCCACGTGGAAGGTGTGCCGGAAGACCAGCTGCACCCGTTCCTGATGATCGAATGCCCGCGGATGCTATTCCCGTTCCTGCGCCGCATCGTCAGCGACATCACTCGCGACGGCGGTTTCCCACCGGTGAATCTGGACAATATCGATTTCGTCGCCCTGTACCGCAACGAATTGATGCGTCGTCAGGCCGAACAGTCCCAGAAGACAGACGCCTGAGGGTTCGGCCCGTGCCTGACGGGTTCAGGTGCGGGTCCACAGGGCATTGTCGCCCAGTTTTTCTATGAATGCATCATGTGCCGCGCGTTCATCCTCGGTAATACGAGACGGCAGTGGCGTTGCTCGTGGTGCCGGTCGCCAATCATCGCTGCCGCCTGCCACGGATGATGCAGATGTTGACAGTCCAAAATCGGGCTGTCGTCCTCCGATCAGCTCAAGATAAACCTCGGCCAGGATTTCAGAGTCGAGCAACGCGCCGTGCAGTACACGGTTCGAGTTGTCGATATTGAAGCGACGGCAAAGCGCATCCAGTGAGGCCGGAGAGCCGGGAAACCGTTTGCGCGCAATTGCCAGCGTATCCAGCGCCTGTTCCATCGGGATGAGCGGGGCACCCATCCATTTCAGTTCGGCATTCAGGAACTTCATGTCGAAAGATGCATTGTGGATCACCAGCCGCGCATCGCCGACGAATTCGCGAAAAGCGTGACCGATCTTGGCAAAAACCGGTTTGTCTTTCAGCGTCACTTCACCCTTTTCGGGCGGGCGTGGGTTTTCCAACAGGTCCGGGCCGATGCCATGCACGCCAAATGCCTCTTCCGGCATCGAACGTTCGGGGTTGATGTAGACGTGATACGTCTCACCCGTTGCGACGTGGTTCCACAGTTCAACGGCGCCGATTTCCACGATCCGATCACCGCTTTCGGGATCGAAACCCGTGGTTTCGGTGTCGAGTACAATTTCACGCATCTGCCATCCCCGCCCGTATCTGCCTGACCACATCCTGCACCTGCGCGCGGGCGTGGTCCAGAGTGTCGGTCACGATGACGTAATCCGACCGCGCGCATTTTTCTTCATTCGGCATCTGCTTGGCGCGGATTTGCTCGAACTGCGCCTCGGTCATTGTGCCCCGTTCCATGACACGCCGCTTTTGCTCGTCGGCCGGGATCGAAACACACGCCACCGCGTCCATTGCCGCGTCACCGCCCGTTTCAAACAGAAGCGGAATATCGAACACCAGGATGTCACGTGTCGCGCTTTCACGAAATGCCGCGCGGTCAGCAGCGACCAGAGGGTGGACGATGGCTTCGATGGCCTTCAGCGCAGCAGGATCGGCGGCAATTATCTGTTTTAGCGACTCCCGGTTGACCGCACCGTCCTGAATGGCCGACGGAAACAATCGTTCCATGGGGCCAACGGCCGCGCCCCCCCTAGAATACAGGCGATGCACCGCCGCGTCCGCATCCCACAAGGCACAACCTTTTTCGACGAACATCTGCGCCGTTGTGCTTTTCCCCATGCCGATAGAACCGGTCAGGCCAAGCGCAAAACTCATGCCAAGGCCGCCGCACGCGCATCAGCATCAACTTCGGGGCGCACGCCGAACCAGCGTTCGAAACCAGGCACTGCCTGATGCAGCAACATGCCCAGCCCATCGACTGCGGTGCATCCTGCCTGTTCAGCGGTTTGCAACAGGCGGGTTTTCAATGGCGCATAAACCAGATCTGTCACCACGGCACCGGGCTGCAACCCATCAAGCGGAACCCGCAATTCCGGTTGGCCCTGCATGCCCAACGAGGTGGTGTTCACCACGAGCTCTGCGTTTTCGATGACATTTCCGGCCTGAACCCAATCCACCACGCGGATACGTTGACCGAATTCCTCTTTCAGATGATCCGCACGGGCGCGGGTTCGGTTGGTCAGCAGGATTTCCGGAACACCCGCGTCAGATAATGCCTGCAACACGGCGCGCGCGGCCCCTCCGGCCCCGAAGACAACAGCCGGTCCGTCCTTTGCATTCCAGTCCGGAGCACCAGTGCGAAGATTCTCCATGAACCCGTACCCGTCAGTGTTATCCGCGTGGATCGAGCCATCTTCACGAAACACCAGAGTGTTCGCCGCACCTATCACTGTTGCGCGGTCAGACGCATGATCCGCGATCTTCAAGGCGGCTTCCTTGTGGGGAACGGTCACATTGGCGCCGACAAAACCCGCCCTGGGCAGGGTGCGCAGCACAGTTTCCAGGTCGGCGGGTGCCACATCCATCGGGATGTAATGACCGGCAAGACCGTATGTCTTAAGCCAATGACCATGCAGTTTGGGGGATCGTGAGTGACCAATGGGATGTCCAATCACACCGGCCAAAGGAACCCGATAGTCCGTCATTGATCGATTACCCCTTTGACAGCCAGAAAGTTGAGCAGCTCCAACAGGGGCATACCCAAAACGTTAAAATAGTCGCCGTCAATGGTGGCGAACAGGCGGACACCTTCTTCCTCCAGCTTGTAAGCTCCGACGGCGTGGCGGATACTGTCCCAGTTTCGCGCGACGTAATCTTTCAGATAGGCGTCGGAACTGGCCCGCATCCGCAATCGTACCTGCCCCACATGCCGCCAGACCGGCTGAGCATTCTGATAGATCACCGCTGCGGACAAAAGCATGTGACGCTTGCCTCGCATGGCTTTCAGCTGGGCCAACGCCTGTTCGGGGGTTTCCGGCTTTGACATCAGCTGACCGTCAAAATCCAGAACCTGATCGCATCCCAGGACCATGGCACCGGGATTTTTGTCACTGACCTTCCGCGCCTTCATTTCTGCGAGTGTATCGGCAATGTCCCGTGGTGATGCGTTTTCAGCCAGCAGGGCACGTTTGGCCGTCTCTTCATCCACGCGCGCGGTTTGAACCACAAACGGTACGCCTGCATTTTCAAGCAGCTGCGCGCGAATGGCGGACCCGGAAGCAAGAAGAATGGGGACAGACATGTGGAAAACCCCGTGCGCAAATCATTGAGAGTTCAGGGGTGCTTTGTATGGTTTTCCGGTTGACACGCAACCCCGGGGATTTCGCGCCAGAGATCCCAGAGTCGCTCAAATCTCATCCCGTCCGGACAAGGATAAGTCGGTTTCTCTGGAAAACCCCGATATCCCAAATTCTCCTACCAGTTATCCCCAAGCGGAACAAGGAATACTGTTATTAAGCTATTGATTTTAAATAATAAAAATATCAGCCAACAGAATCACCTGAAAAATTCCGTGCTCTGTCCACCTGGGGAAAACACTTGTGTAAAAAAGTAATCCACGGATTTTACTCACCCTACAAAACCATCATCCTTTTTCTTTTCTTATTTTTTTATTAGGGAGGGTCCCGAACAACGCCCGGAGCCGAAATGACCGATCTTCTGTTCACTTTGTACCCATGGGTGAAGTCACTCCATATCATGGCGGTGATTTCGTGGATGGCCGGCCTGTTCTACCTGCCCAGGTTGTTCGTCTATCACGTCGAAAAGGCGCAGGCCGTCGAAGGCGCACAGGACATTTTCTTTGAAATGGAAGAAAAGCTGCTGCGTGTGATCATGAGACCCGCGATGATCGTTGCGTGGGTTTGTGGTTTGATCATGGTGTTCACGCCGGGCATCGTGGGATGGGACTGGAGCTGGCCTTGGGTCAAGGGCGCTGCCGTGATCGGCATGACCTGGTTTCATCACTGGCTGATGGCGCGACGCAAGGATTTTCTGGAAGGGCGAAACACGCTCAGTGGGCGGCAGTTTCGCATGATGAACGAGGTCCCGACCGTTTTGATGGTTGCCATCGTTCTGGCGGTTGTTCTGAAGTTCTGAGGGCATGTTTGACTCCGCCCCGCACTGCGCTTATGTAGGGGTCAACACGCCCGTCCGGGCGGCGTATCTTCCATACTGAAATTCCACTTCGTGCCGCGCTGTCAGCGGTGAAGGTATATATCATGACAACCGAATCCCTGAATCTTGCTGATCTGAAAGCCAAAAGCCCCAAAGACCTTCTGGCGATGGCCGAAGAGCTGGAGATTGAAAACGCCTCGACCATGCGCAAGGGCGAGATGATGTTCCAGATCCTGCGTGAACGCGCCGATGAAGGCTGGACCGTTGGTGGCGATGGCGTGCTTGAAGTGCTTCAGGACGGATTCGGCTTCCTGCGCTCGCCCGAGGCGAACTATCTGCCCGGCCCGGATGACATCTACGTCTCACCCGAGATGATCCGCCAGCACTCATTGCGGACAGGGGATACCGTGGAAGGCGAGATCAAAGCCCCGGATGAGAATGAGCGCTATTTCGCGCTGACAAAGGTGACCAAGATCAACTTCGAAGACCCGGAAAAGGCCAGGCACAAGATCCTGTTCGACAACCTGACGCCGCTTTATCCGGATGAGCGGCTGAAGATGGAGATCGAGGATCCGACCATCAAGGACAAGTCTGCACGGGTGATCGACCTGGTCGCGCCGATCGGCAAGGGCCAGCGGTCGTTGATCGTGGCGCCGCCGCGCACCGGTAAGACGGTGATCCTGCAAAACATCGCGCACTCGATCGAGCGCAACCACCCGGAATGCTACCTGATCGTCCTGCTGATCGACGAACGCCCGGAAGAAGTCACCGACATGCAGCGTTCAGTGAAGGGCGAGGTGGTATCCTCGACCTTTGATGAACCCGCGACGCGCCACGTGGCTGTGTCGGAAATGGTCATCGAAAAAGCCAAGCGTTTGGTCGAGCATAAACGAGATGTTGTTATTCTTCTTGATTCGATCACAAGACTTGGTAGGGCCTTTAACACAGTGGTCCCATCCTCGGGTAAAGTTCTGACCGGTGGTGTGGACGCAAACGCCCTGCAACGGCCCAAGCGTTTCTTTGGCGCGGCGCGGAACATTGAAGAGGGTGGTTCGCTGACCATCATCGCAACTGCACTGATTGATACCGGCAGCCGGATGGACGAGGTCATCTTTGAAGAATTCAAAGGTACTGGAAACTCGGAAATCGTTCTGGATCGCAAGATCGCGGACAAGCGAGTGTTCCCGGCCATCGACATTCTCAAATCCGGCACGCGGAAAGAGGATCTTTTGGTCGACAAGGGCGATCTGGCCAAGACCTTCGTTCTGCGGCGTATCCTCAACCCGATGGGCACGACCGACGCAATCGAGTTCTTGTTGTCCAAGTTAAAGCAGACAAAGACAAACAGCGAATTCTTCGATTCCATGAACACCTGACACTGGTCTTTAACTCTAGCGAGGCCTTCGAATGGATACGATATTCGCCTTGGCCAGCGCGCAGGGCAAAGCCGGGGTGGCGGTCATCCGCCTCTCGGGTCCGGACTCTCATTCAGCTGCGGCGCGCCTGACGGGGGGTGCGCTGCCAAAGCGTGGCATGGTCCTGCGCACTCTGACCGATCATGGCGGAGCACGTTTGGACGACGGATTGGTCTTGACCTTCCAGGCCCCGGCCAGTTTTACCGGTGAGGACGTGGCCGAGCTTCAGATTCATGGAAGCACCGCCTCTGTTAACGCCGTTCTGCGTTGCCTGTCGGATACGGAAGGATTGCGCATCGCTGAACCGGGTGAGTTCACACGACGGGCGCTGGAAAACGGCAAGATGGACCTGACTCAGGTCGAAGGCCTGGCCGATCTAATCGATGCAGAAACGGAAGCACAACGTAAGCAGGCTCAGACCATTCTGGCGGGCGAGCTGGGCACGTTGGCTGAACGGTGGCGTCGGGATTTGATACGGGCTGCGTCCCTGTTGGAGGCTGTCATCGATTTTGCTGATGAAGAAGTTCCAACCGATGTGACGCCGGAAGTGCGCGAGCTGATCCAAGGCGTCATGTCGGACCTTCATCGCGAAGCAGATGGCGTCAAGATTGCCGAGCGAATTCGTACAGGGTTCGAGGTTGCGATCGTCGGCCTTCCAAATGCGGGAAAATCCACTCTTTTGAATGCTTTGGCAGGCCGTGAGGCGGCCATTACTTCGGAATATGCCGGGACCACGCGCGATGTGATCGAAGTTCGAATGGATCTGGCTGGTTTACCGGTGACCTTGCTGGATACGGCAGGCCTGCGAGAGACCGAAGATCATGTCGAAAACCTGGGTATCGAGCTTGCGCGCAGCAGAGCAGAGGCCGCCGACCTTCGCGTTTTCCTGTCTGAAACACCGAAGGACCTGGGGGTGGAGATGCGGGAAGATGATATACATGTTTTGCCCAAAGCAGATCTTAGAGGGATCGGGGAAAAGGGTGTTTCAGGGAAATCTGGCCAGGGAATAGATGCGTTAGTAGACCAGATATCGTGTGTTTTGCGCCAGCGAACCACTACCCATGGTATTGCAACTCGGGAACGTCACCGCATTGCAATCACCAGAGCATTGGACTCACTCACATCTGCAATCTCGGTTCTGGAATCAGGCCCAGACCTGTATGATATAGCGGCAGAGGAGCTGAGAACCGCCATACGCGCCCTTGAATCCTTGGTGGGCAGAATTGACGTGGAAACTCTGCTGGATGAAATCTTCTCCAGCTTCTGTTTGGGAAAATAAGGAGTGTTTCACGTGAAACATTCGAAGTTTGATGTCATCGTCATCGGCGCAGGTCACGCCGGAACCGAGGCCGCTCATGCATCAGCCAGAATGGGTGCTACAACTGCGCTGGTGACGCTGTCCGCAACGGACATTGGCGTCATGTCCTGCAATCCAGCGATTGGCGGTTTGGGGAAAGGCCATCTTGTGCGTGAGATTGACGCTTTGGATGGCGTCATGGGTCGGGTGGCGGATCAGGCGGGCATTCAGTTTCGATTATTGAACCGTCGAAAGGGGCCAGCCGTTCAGGGGCCGAGAGCGCAGGCGGATCGCGCCCTTTATCGTCTTGCCATGCAACAGGTAACGGAGAAGCAGGATAACCTGTCCGTCGTTGTCGGCGAGGTTGTCGATTTCCTGATGAACGGCGAAAAGGTTGCAGGTGTTGTTCTTTCCGATGGATCAGAACTTTCCGCGCGCGCCGTTATTTTGACGTCCGGTACGTTTCTAAGGGGCGTCATCCATATCGGTGACGTGTCTCGCCCAGGAGGGAGAATGGGGGATCGGCCTTCCATCAAACTGGCTGAGCGGTTGGATGGATATGATCTTCCCATGGGGCGATTGAAAACCGGAACACCACCGCGTCTGGACGGGCGGAGCATTGATTGGTCCGATCTTGAAAGGCAGGACGGCGACGATGAACCAACCCTGTTTTCTTTCATGTCGAAATCCGTTGTCGCGCCTCAGATTTCTTGTGGAATTACGCATACAAATGCGCGAACTCATGAGATCATTGCGGCGAATCTTTCGAAATCTGCCATGTATGGCGGTCACATCGATGGGGTAGGCCCGCGTTACTGCCCTTCGATCGAAGACAAGATCGTACGCTTCGCCGACAAGGAATCGCATCAAATCTTCCTTGAACCCGAAGGGGTCAACGACCACACAATCTATCCGAACGGCATATCGACATCTCTGCCCCAGGATGTTCAGCTGGACTATGTGCGGTCGATCAAAGGCTTGGAAAATGCAGAGATTCTGCAACCGGGATATGCAATCGAATACGACTATGTTGATCCGCGCGTCCTGAGTGCTTCTTTATCCTTGCCGGCTGTTCCCGGACTATATCTAGCGGGCCAGATAAATGGGACCACAGGATATGAGGAAGCTGCGGCTCAGGGCATGGTGGCCGGACTCAACGCGGCGTTAGAGACCCAAGGGCGGGAGCCTATCCATTTTACACGATCCGACAGTTATATTGGCGTAATGATCGACGATTTAACGACTCGAGGAGTTGCCGAACCTTACCGCATGTTCACGTCACGCGCGGAGTTCCGGCTATCTCTGCGTGCCGACAATGCTGATCAACGACTGACTCCGCTTGGTTTGGAATTGGGGTGCGTCGGAGAAGGTCGTAAGGTTCAGTTCGAAGATAAAATGAACCAACTTGAGAGTGTGAAGTCAAAGCTGACGGAACGCACTTATACGCCTAAGGAAGTTCTCGCTGCCGGTATAAACGTTAATCAGGACGGAAACCGAAGGGATGGGATGGCAATTCTGGCGTTTCCCGATACCTCATTTGAAGATTTGTTGCCTCTCGTTCCTGATTTGCAGGACGTTGACCCAAAGATCAGGCTTCAAATCGAGAGGGACGCCTTGTATGCCAACTACATTGCCAGACAAAAGCGGGATGTCGAAGCAATGAAGCGGGATGAATCCTATGTTATCCCGAATGAGTTCGACTATTTTGCCTTGGACGGCCTGTCTTCGGAGATGAAACAGAAGCTGTCGCAGGCCAAACCCGCCAATATCGCTCAGGCAAGCCGTGTCGAGGGCGTTACTCCGGCAGCGCTGACGCTCGTTCTGGCAAAACTGCGCCGGGATCAAAGAGCTCGTCAGGCATGATGGTTGATTATTCGAAGTTTGAAGACCTGAATGTTTCACGTGAAACATTCGATCGCCTCGTGACCTATGTTGATCTGGTGAAGCGTTGGAATTCTAAGATCAACCTCGTGTCTAAGAACAGTTTGGAGCATATCTGGGATCGGCATATACTTGATTCGGTGCAAGTCTATCGGTGCGCTGACAGTTTTGACACCTGGGCAGACCTGGGAAGCGGAGGCGGATTCCCTGGTATGGTCTGCGCCATCATCGCTGCGGAAGAAAACCCAGGCGCCGCATTCAATATGATCGAGAGCGACCAGCGGAAATCAGCTTTCTTGCGCAGTGTTGCGCGGGAATGCGGCATAAAATGCACGGTGATCTCAAAAAGGATTGAATCGGTTGATCCTTTGGCTGCAAGCATAATTTCTGCTCGAGCACTGGCTGACTTGCGCACCCTGTTGTCCTTTTGTGACAGGCATTTACACACCAACGGGACAGCGTTGTTGCCCAAAGGCGCAAATTGGAAAAAAGAGCTGGAAGACGCACGTGAGGAATGGAATTTCGAGGCTGAGGCGATTACAAGTTTAACTGAACCTCAAGCCGTTATCCTTAAGATAAATGGAGTATCACGTGGTTGATTTGTCTCGACCTTCAGGGCCTCGGATAATTGCTGTTGCCAATCAGAAGGGCGGGGTCGGAAAAACAACCACAGCGATCAACCTTGCAGCAGGATTGGCCGAATCCGGGTGTCGGGTGCTGGTGGTTGACCTTGACCCGCAGGGGAACGCTTCGACAGGTTTGGGTGTCGAAGATCGAGACTGGACAACTTATGATTTGATCCTCGACGACGCGCCATTGGAAGCCGTCGTTCAGGAGACTGAAATCGAAGGTCTTTTCGTTGTTCCGGCGACCGTTGATCTGAGTTCCGCCGATATTGAACTGATCTCCAACGAAAAACGCAGCTATCTTTTGCATGATGCTTTGAGGCAGCCAGCCATAGATGCGTTTGAACTGGATTTCGTGCTTATTGACTGCCCGCCATCCTTAAACTTGTTGACCGTGAATGCAATGGTTGCTTCGCATTCGGTGCTTGTTCCGCTGCAGAGCGAGTTCTTTGCTCTTGAAGGGCTTTCACAGCTGATGCTGACGATTCGAGAGGTCCGCCAAACGGCGAATCCAGATCTGAGAATCGAAGGTATTGTGTTGACCATGTATGACAACCGCAACAACTTGTCCCGTCAGGTTGAAAAGGACGCGCGTGACAATCTGGGTGAGATGGTCTTTAAAACGAAGATACCCAGAAATGTGCGGGTCAGCGAAGCGCCGTCATATGCGCTGCCTGTTTTGCAATATGACTCGGGATCGCTTGGGGCCATGGCCTATCGGCATCTTGCTCGTGAGATCTTGCACAAGAACAATAAGACCGCTGCCTGAGCGGGAACGAGGAGGGCGACATGAGCGCCAAGAAAGCAAAGTCCAGAGGTTTGGGGCGGGGGTTGTCTGCCCTTATGGCGGATGTGAATCCTGAATCAGAAGGCCGGATTTCAACGGATGCACGCAGACCGGATCTGAAAGTCCCGATTGAAAAGCTGAAAGCCAACCCCAACCAGCCGCGCCGGACATTCATGCCCGAGCAGCTGGACGAGCTGGCAGCGTCGGTTAAGGAAAAAGGTATTATTCAGCCGTTGATCGTTCGCTCGACGGGGTCCGATGAATACGAAATCGTCGCGGGGGAACGCCGTTGGCGCGCGGCACAGATGGCGCAGCTGCATGATATCCCGGTGATTGTGCGTGAATTCGATGAAACGGAAGTGTTGGAAGTTGCGATTATCGAAAACATCCAACGCGCGGATCTGAACGCGGTGGAAGAGGCCGCCGGCTACAAGCAGTTGATGGACCGGTTTGGTCACACACAGGAAAAGCTCGCCGAGGCCCTGGGTAAAAGCCGCAGCCACATCGCAAATCTTTTGCGGCTTCTGTCCTTGCCGTTGGATGTTCAAACCCTTGTTATTGAAGGCAAATTATCTGCGGGCCACGCCAGGGCGCTGATTACGGCGGAGAATCCGTCGGAACTTGCGAAACAGATCGTCAAGGATGGCTTGTCGGTGCGCGCAACCGAGGCTCTGGTCAAAAAACAGCAGCAAGGCACTGCCGAGCGTTCTGCGCCGCGCTCCAGAAATCTGGATGCTGGAAAGGATGCAGACACACGTGCGTTGGAAAAAGACCTGTCCGCGATCCTGGCGATGAAAGTTTCAATCAATCACAAGGCCGGAACGGAAACGGGACAAGTTGTTCTGACCTACGAAAACCTGGATCAGCTGGACGACTTGTGCGCCAAGCTCAGCCGTTAGGCCGTGACCAGATAAAGATCATGACACCGCCCAGTACAACCGCCTGAATGATCAACACAAAAGGCGGTGCTGACAACAAAACAGAGAGTCCAAAAACGGCGGCGATCGAGACGGTTGCCGCCTTTTTTGCGGCTGGTCGAATGGCACCGGAACTTTGCCAATCAAGAATCAGTGGCCCAAAAAGGTTATGGGTCACAAGCCAATTGTGCAGCCGCGAGGATGAGCGGGCGAAGAAAAACGCGGCAAGCAGAAGAAAAGGCACCGTTGGAAGAAGGGGCAGGACAACTCCAACAGCCGCCATAGCAACACAAAGCAATCCCAGTCCGGCCCAAAGATACTGCATGCTCAGTCCAACAGCTCCCGGATGACTGCGTTCAATACGGCGCGCCCGTCTGATGTGGCGATGAGGCGCTCGTTGCTGCGCCGAACCATGTTGATGTCGGTCAGATGATCTATGGCTTCAGAAGGAAGAGAGCGGCCAGACAAGGCTTGCCACATGTCCATATCTAGTCCCTCAGAAATTCTCATACCCATCATAAGGTATTCATTTGCCTGATCTTCAAGGGGCAATGCGCTGCGGTTCTTTTCACCATTGCCTTGATTCGCGGCATCAAGCCAACGCTGGGGGTTCAGATAGGTTTCGGTCGCGTATTTCCGACCATTCAGGGTAATCCTCCCATGGGCGCCGGGGCCGATTCCCACATAGTCGCCATACCGCCAGTAAATCAGGTTGTGCTGCGATTCTGCGCCCGGTCGGGCATGGTTCGAAACTTCATAGGCCGGCAAGCCATGTGCTTCGCAGATTTCCTGCGTGGCCAGATACATGTCGGCGGCACTGTCATCTTCGGGCAAGCCGCGTAACTTACCGACGGCGTATCGATCCCCAAAGGCCGTCCCGTCTTCGATCGTCAATTGATAGAGCGACAGGTGGTCGATGGCCATCGATAGCGCTTGGGTCAGTTCCTCTTGCCAGGCGTCCAGTGTCTGGTGTTGGCGCGCATAGATCAGGTCAAAGCTGACCCGGTTGAAACAGTTGCGGGCGATGTCAAAGGCGGCGCGGGCCTCTGCCGCGGTGTGGATGCGACCCAGCCGCCTCAGGTCTTCGTCATTCATTGCCTGAATGCCCATCGAAACCCGGTTCACGCCCGCATCGCGATAGGCGGCGAACCGCCCGGCCTCGACCGAACCGGGATTGGCCTCGAGCGTGATTTCCATGTCATTGGCGGGCCGCCACAGGGCGCGGGCGGTGTCGATCACGGCGGCCACGGTCTCGGGCGCCATCAGTGACGGGGTGCCGCCGCCAAAGAAGATCGTGTTCAGAACCCGGTCGGGCGTTTCGGCAGCAGATCGCTTGAGTTCGGACAGATATGCTCTAAGCCATTGTTTTTGTTTGATATTTTTTGAAACATGGCTGTTGAAGTCGCAATAGGGGCATTTGGCCTCGCAAAAGGGCCAATGCACATACAGGCCAAAGCCCCCGTTGCGCCAATCATCCGCCAAAGCAGCCTTTCACGAACATTTCCACCGCGCGACCGCGATGGCTGATCTTGTTCTTTTCCCAGCGATCCATCTCAGCAAAGGTAATGTCGTAGCCGTCGGGGACAAACATCGGGTCATAGCCGAACCCATCCTTGCCGCGGATCGGCCAGACCAGATGACCGGGCGCGACGCCTTCGAACACTTCGTCGTGCCCGTCGGGCCAGGCCAGAACCAGAGTGCAGCGGAATTGGGCCGTGCGAGGGTGCGGCGCGTTTTTTGCTTCGAGCTCATCATGGGCGCGAGTCATGGCCATCAGAAAATCGCGGCCATTTCCGGTTTCGGCCCAGTCGGCCGTGTATACACCCGGCGCGCCGTTCAGCGCGTCGATCGTGATCCCGGAATCGTCCGACAGGGCGGGAAGTCCGGTGGCCTGTGCGGCGGCGTGGGCCTTGATCCGGGCGTTGCCGACAAATGTGTCTTCAGTCTCTTCCGGCTCAGGCAGGTCCATCTCGGCCGCGCCCACGACCGTCACGCCAAAGGGCTCGAGCAGATGGGTCATCTCCTCAAGCTTGCCTTTGTTGTGGGTGGCGACCAGCAATCTGTCGCCGTCGAACTTGCGGGTCATGCGGTGGCGGCCTTTTGCGCGGCCGCCAGTTCGGAAACGCCTTTTTCCGCCAGATCCATCAGTTGATCCATTTGGGTGCGGCTGAAGACCGAGCCTTCGGCGCTCATCTGCACTTCGATCAGTTTGCCGGATCCGGTCATGATGAAGTTGCCGTCGACGCCGGCTTCGCTGTCTTCCGGGTAATCCAGATCCAGAACCGGTTGACCGGCATAAATTCCGCAGGACACAGCTGCTACAGGGTCCACTAGGGGGTCCGAGATTACATCGCCCGCTTTCATCAGCTTGTTCACCGCCAGACGCAGCGCAACCCAACCGCCGGTGATCGAGGCGCAGCGAGTGCCGCCATCGGCCTGAATCACATCGCAGTCCACGGTGATCTGACGTTCGCCCAATGCAACTCGATCCACACCGGCGCGCAGGGCGCGGCCGATCAGGCGTTGGATTTCGACCGTGCGGCCCCCTTGTTTGCCCGCGGCCGCCTCGCGCCGCATCCGCGTATTGGTGGCACGGGGTAGCATGCCGTATTCGGCTGTGACCCATCCCAGGCCCGAGCCCTTGATAAACGGCGGCACGCGATCTTCGATCGTAGCGGTGCACAGAACATGGGTGTCGCCCATTTTGATCAGGCAGGAACCTTCGGCATGTTTCGTGACTCCCGTCTCGATTGAAACGGCGCGCATTTCACTTAAATCTCTTCCAGAGGGTCGCATCGGAATTCCTTTGTTTGCTGGGTTGGGGATAACGCCCCGCAGCGTTACGATGCAACCCCGATTGACCTTTCATTTGCCTGCTATTTAATGACGAACGAGCAGGGGAACACGGATGAGCGAAGCGAGCAAGATTCTGGACGAGATGAACGACCGGTCACGCGAAGTGTTCCGGCTGATTGTCGAGAGCTATCTGGAAAGCGGAGAGCCCGTCGGCAGCCGTACTTTGACGCGTACGTTGTCAGAAAAAGTCAGCGCTGCAACTGTCCGCAATGTGATGCAGGATCTGGAGTTTCTGGGCCTTCTGGATAGCCCCCATGTCAGCGCCGGCCGAATCCCGACGCAGCAAGGCCTGCGAATGTTTGTGGACGGATTGCTTGAGGTCGGTGACCTGGGTGCCGATGACCGGCAGAAACTGGAGCAGACATTAGGCTCTAACACGGGTGATGTTGGTGGAATGCTGGACCGTGTCGGCTCTGCCTTGTCTAACGTGACACAAGGGGCCTCGCTGGTTCTGACGCCCAAGCATGAATCGGAAATCAAACATATCGAATTTGTTTCTCTGGGCCATGATCGGGCCTTGGTGGTTTTGGTTTTCTCGGACGGACATGTGGAAAACCGGCTGTTCACGCCGCCGCCTGGGCAAACACCCAGTTCCATGCGCGAGGCCGCGAACTTCCTGAACGCACTTATCGAGGGACGGACACTCAGCGAAGTGCGGCGGCAAATGCAGACGCAGATCGATGCGCGCAAGCAGGAAATCGACACTCTGGCCCGTGAGATGGTCGAAAGCGGAATGGCCGTTTGGGACGGAGACGGAAGCGACTCGGCCCGTTTGATTGTGCGCGGGCGCGCGAATCTTTTGAACGAACCCGGTCAGGCCGAGGAACTTGACCGCATCCGCACCCTGTTCGATGACCTTGAGCGCAAGCGAGACATCGCCGAATTCCTTGAATTGACCGAGGAAGGCGAGGGTGTGCGCATTTTTATCGGGTCTGAGAACAAACTTTTCTCACTTTCGGGTTCCTCTTTGGTGGTGTCTCCTTATATGAACGCTGATCGAAAGATAATCGGTGCGGTGGGGGTTATCGGACCCACACGTCTGAATTATGGGCGGATCGTACCGATCGTGGATTATACGGCGCAACTGGTCGGCAAGCTGATATCCGACCGGAGCTAGAGGGTAAAAGATGGCAGAGCCGAAGAATGAAGATTTTCTGGACGATATCGCAACCGCCGAGGCCGAAGAGCTGGCCGAAGAGCTGATGGATATCAGTGAAGAAGAACTGGAACTGGACGCGCTGCGGGCCGAACGGGATGACTATAAAGACAAGTTCATGCGCGCGCTGGCGGATGCCGAAAACATGCGCAAGCGCAGCGACAAGGCGCGCCGCGATGCGGAACAGTATGGCGGATCCAAGCTGGCCCGCGATATGCTGCCCGTCTATGACAACATGAAGCGCGCCCTGGAAGCTGCGACGGATGAGCAGAAAGAAGTGGCTGCTGGTTTGCTGGAAGGCGTCGAATTGACCATGCGCGCCTTGAAGGACGTGTTCCAGAAGCACGGAATCGAAGTGATCACACCCGAAGTGGGCGACCGGTTTGATCCGAACGTGCATGAGGCCATGTTCGAGGCGCCTGTCCCCGGAACCAAGGCAGGAGACATCATTCAGGTGTCCGCCGAAGGGTTCATGTTGCACGATCGTCTGCTGCGCCCGGCACAGGTGGGCGTGTCGTCAACCCCGGCAAGCTGAAACGCGCCCAAGGGCGCGTGCCTTCGGCGAGAGTATTTGGGAAAAGATGAAGGGGCGGTCAGGATCTGGCCGCCTCTTTCAGTTTGTAGATCAGATCGAGGGCCTCGCGCGGGGTCAGTTCGTCCGGCAGGATCTGGTCCAGCATATCGGTGACTGGCGACGCTTTCGGGACCGGCTGCGGCGGGGGCGGTGAGGCGGAAAACAGCGGCAGATCGTCGATCAGCGCCTTCTGCTTGCCGCCCTCGCGTTCCGTTTTCTCCAACTGGTCCAGAACCACGCGGGCGCGTTCGACCACGGATGCGGGAAGCCCGGCCAATTGCGCGACCTGCACGCCATAGGAGCGGTCGGCGGCGCCCTTGTGGACCTCGTGCAGGAATATCACCTCGCCGTCCCATTCCTTGACCGCGACGGTGGCGTTTTCGACGCCTTCCAGTTTACCGGCCAGCGCGGTCAGCTCGTGGTAATGCGTGGCGAAAAGCGCGCGGCAGCGGTTGGCGGCGTGCAGATGTTCCAGCGTGGCCCAGGCGATGGACAGGCCGTCATAGGTGGCGGTGCCACGCCCGATTTCGTCCAGGATCACCAGCGCCCGGTCATCAGCCTGGTTGAGGATGGCGGCGGTTTCCACCATCTCGACCATGAAGGTCGACCGGCCCCGCGCCAGATCGTCGGACGCGCCTACGCGGCTGAAAAGCTGGCTGACCACGCCGATATGCGCCTGCTCGGCCGGGACGTAGCTGCCCATCTGGGCCAACAGGGCGATCAGCGCATTCTGGCGCAGAAAGGTCGACTTACCGGCCATGTTCGGACCGGTAAGTAACCAGATGGCGGCGCCGTCCTCGGCGCTGAGGTTGCAGTCATTGGCGATGAAGGCATCGCCCGATTGCTGGCGCAGCGCGTGCTCGACCACCGGATGCCGACCGCCCTGAACGCTGAACGCCCGGGACGCGTCTACCTGTGGTCTGCACCAGTTTTCACCGCGGGCCAGATCTGCCAGCGCGGTGGTCATATCCAGTTCGGCCAACCCTCGGGCGGCTTGATTAAGTCGCGCAGCGAGGTTCAAAATCTCATCAGAAAGCCTTTGATAGAGCCGCTTTTCGATTTCCAATGCCAGGTTGCCGGCATTCAGTATGCGGGTTTCGATCTCGCTGAGTTCAACCGTGGTGAAGCGCACCTGGTTGGCGGTGGTCTGACGGTGGATATAGGTCTCGGAAAAGGGCGGGTTCAGCATCTTCTCGGCGTGGGTGGCCGTGGTTTCGATGAAATAGCCCAAAACGTTGTTGTGCTTGATCTTCAACGAAGCGATGCCGGTATGTTCCGCATATTTCTGCTGAAACCCGGCAATGACCGAGCGGCCTTCGTCCCGCAGGGTGCGTGCCTCGTCCAGTTCGGAGTCGAAACCCGGCGCGATGAAGCCGCCATCGCGCGCCAGCAGCGGCGGGTCGGCGACCAGCGCCTGATCCAGCAGGTCGAGCAGATCGTCAAAGCCCACAAGGTTCTGCACCGCAGTCGCCAGCAGCACCGGCAGGTCCTGACCTTCGCAGATTTCGGAAATTGCCTGCGCCTGCGCCAGCCCGTTGCGGATGGCGGCCAAGTCGCGCGGGCCGCCTCGGTCCAGCGACAGGCGCGACAGGGCGCGGTCCAGATCGGGAGTTTTGCGCAGAGCCTCGCGCAGGTCCGATGCGATCAGGCTGTCTTCAGCGGCAAAACTGACCGCGTCCAACCGTCCGTGAATAACATCGAGGGTACGCGAAGGGCTGGACAGGCGCTGCTCCAGCAACCGTGCGCCGCCGGGCGTGACCGTACGATCCACCACGGATAACAGCGATCCGGCGCGCCCGCCGGACAGGGATCGAGTCAGTTCCAGATTGCGACGCGTGGCGGCGTCGATTTGCACAACACGGTCCTCGGATTCCTTGAGTGGTGTTTGCAGCAGGGGTAGTTTGCCTTTTTGAGTAATCTCCAAATAGCCAATCAAGGCACCCATCGCCGATACTTCTGCGCGCCCGAAGGACCCGAACGCGTCCAGAGCATTCACATGAAACAATCCGCAGATGCGTTTTTCCGCCGCAGTGCTGTCGAAGCTGGCTCGTCCAATTGGTGTCAGCGAAATTCCCAGATCTCGTACCGTTTCCTGCAAAGGCTGTTCCACCCCGTCGGCCACGATCAGCTCGGATGGGGCCAGCCGGGCCAGCTCGGGGCTCAGCCGGACCGAGGTCAATGGCATCACGTGAAACGCCCCGGTTGAGATATCTGCCCAAGCCAGCGCGGCCTCGTCGCGCACCTCGGAATAGGTAGCCAGAAAATTGTGACGACGGGCTTCCAGCAGGGCATCCTCGGTCAGCGTACCGGGTGTCACCAGTCGCACGACATCGCGCTTTACGACTGATTTAGAGCCTCTTTTCTTCGCTTCAGCGGGGCTTTCCATCTGTTCGCAGACAGCGACGCGGAACCCTTTGCGGATCAGTGTCAGCAAATACCCTTCGGCGGCGTGAACCGGCACGCCACACATTGGAATGTCAGTTCCGTTGTGTTTGCCGCGTTTGGTCAGGGCGATGTCCAGCGCCTCGGCGGCGTTCACGGCATCCTCAAAGAACATCTCGTAGAAATCGCCCATGCGATAGAACAGCAGGGCATCCGCGTGGGCCTCTTTGATTTCCAGGTATTGCGCCATCATCGGCGTGACGTTGGACAAGGCTGCTCCCCTCTGGCGTATTCCGGCGCGACCTTACAAACCCGGCCCCTGCGACGAAAGGTGAAAACGTATTGTCGTTGAGACGCGCCTTTGCCTGCGCTATGAGGCAAAAGCCCAACAGATGTAAAGAAACGACATATCCGATGCCCAAAGCGAAGATCACCAAAGAAGAGGCGCTGGCCTTTCACCTCGACCCGACCCCCGGCAAGTGGGAGGTGCAGGCCACCGTCCCGATGACCACGCAGCGGGATCTGTCATTGGCCTACAGCCCCGGTGTGGCTGTCCCATGTGAAGCCATCGCCGAGGCGCCGGAAACCGCGTATGACTATACCAACAAGGGCAATCTGGTCGCTGTGATCTCGAACGGGACGGCGGTGCTGGGTCTTGGCAACCTTGGTGCACTGGGCTCGAAACCGGTGATGGAGGGGAAATCCGTTTTGTTCAAACGGTTCGCCGACGTGAACTCGATCGATATCGAGCTGGACACCGAAGACCCGGATGAGTTCTGCCGCGCGGTTCGACTGATGGGGCCGACCTTCGGCGGCATCAACCTGGAAGACATCAAGGCGCCCGAATGTTTCATCATCGAACAGCGCCTGAAGGAAGAGATGGACATCCCGGTCTTCCATGATGACCAGCATGGAACAGCGGTGATCTGCGCGGCGGGTCTGCTGAACGCTCTGCATATCTCGGGCAAGAAGATCGAGGATGTGAAGATCGTTCTGAACGGGGCCGGGGCGGCAGGAATCGCCTGTATCGAATTGCTCAAGGCGATGGGCGCCCGCCATGAAAACTGCATCGTCTGCGACACCAAGGGCGTGATCTATCAGGGCCGGACTGAGGGAATGAACCAGTGGAAGTCGGCGCATGCGATCACAACCGACCTGCGCACATTGGAAGACGCGATGAAGGGCGCGGATGTGTTCCTGGGCGTTTCGGTGAAAGGCGCGGTCACGCAGGATATGGTTGCCAGCATGGCTGACAATCCTGTCATCTTTGCGATGGCCAATCCCGATCCGGAAATCACCCCGGAAGAAGCGCACGAGGTCCGTGTGGACGCCATCGTGGCGACCGGGCGCAGCGACTATCCAAACCAGGTGAATAATGTTCTGGGCTTCCCCTACCTGTTCCGCGGTGCGTTGGACATTCATGCCCGCGCCATCAATGATGAGATGAAGATCGCCTGTGCCCACGCACTTGCAAATCTGGCGCGCGAGGATGTGCCGGATGAGGTCGCCATGGCCTATGGCAAGTCGCTGACCTTTGGGCGGGACTATATCATCCCCACGCCGTTTGACCCGCGCCTGATCCACCGTATCCCGCCCGCTGTTGCCAGGGCGGGGATGGACACCGGTGCCGCGCGCCGTCCGATCATCGACATGGACGCGTATGAGCTGAGTCTGAAATCCCGGATGGACCCGACCGCCAGCATCCTGCGCGGGCTGAACGCCCGGGCGCGACAGGCGCAAAGCCGCATGATTTTTGCTGAGGGCGATGATCCCCGCGTGCTGCGTGCAGCGGTCATGTATCAGCGGTCAGGTTTCGGCAAGGCGCTTGTGGTTGGTCGGCCAGACGATGTTAAGACCAAACTGGAAGCCACGGGCCTGGGCGACGCTGTGCGTGAAATCGAGGTCGTGAATGCGGCCAACACCGCGCATCTCGAGACCTATTCGAATTTCCTTTATGAGCGTTTGCAGCGTAAGGGCTTTGACCGTAAAGATATTCACCGTCTGGCCGCACGGGACCGGCACGTGTTTTCCTCGCTGATGCTGGCCCATGGGCATGGTGATGGTCTGGTCACCGGCGCAACCCGCAAGTCCGCGCATGTGCTCGACCGGATCAACCATGTGTTTGATGCCGATGCCGCCAACGGTGCCGCCGGTGTGACAGCTTTGTTGCATAAAGGTCGGATTGTCCTGATTGGCGACACTTTGGTACATGAATGGCCCGACGAAAACGATCTGGCGAATATTGCCGAACGTTCGGCCGCAGTTGCCCGGCATATGGGGCTGGAGCCGCGCGTGGCTTTTGTCAGCTTCTCAACCTTTGGCTATCCGGTGTCAGAACGTGCTGAAAAGATGCACCGCGCCCCGGCTGTTCTGGATCAGCGCGGCGTCGACTTTGAATACGAAGGTGAAATGACGGTGGATGTCGCCCTGAACGTCGAACAGCAAGCGGCCTATCCGTTCTCGCGTCTGACCGGTCCGGCGAATATCCTGATCGTTCCCGCACGGCACTCGGCCAGCATCTCGACCAAGCTGATGCAGGAAATGGGCGGTGCCACCGTGATCGGGCCGATCCTGTCGGGCGTCGACAAGCCGATTCAGATTTGCTCGACCGTCTCGACCGCGAACGATATTCTGAACATGGCCATTCTGGCCTCGTGCGACATCGGGTAACCCATGACAATCTGGAACCTCGGCTCGATCAACGCGGATATGGTCTATGACTTGCCGCATCTGCCTGCGCCAGGGGAAACTCTGGCCGCCCACGGGCTGGACCGGTTTCTTGGCGGGAAAGGTGCCAATATGTCAGTGGCGGCTGCGCGGGCCGGATCACGCGTCAGCCATATCGGTGCCGTCGGGCATGATGGGCGCTGGGCGAAGGATCGACTGACGGAATATGGTGTGGACACACGCTATATCTCTGAGGTGGATCTGCCGACCGGGCACGCGATTATTGCGGTGGACGCCGAGGGTGAGAACCTGATCATCCTCTATCCGGGGGCCAACCATGCTTTGGATATCAGCCATCTGGGGCAGGCGCTGTCATCGGCAAGCACCGGTGATCTGCTGATCTTGCAGAATGAAACCAACGCACAGGTCGAAGCTGCGCAATTCGGGCGCAAACTTGGATTGACCGTGTGTTATGCCGCTGCACCGTTTCAGGCACAGGCGGTTCAGGCGGTTCTGCCCTATCTGGATTTCCTGATCCTGAACGAGATCGAGGCCGAACAATTGCGGCAGGAAACCGGGATGGGTGCGGCTGACCTGCCCGTGCGGCATGTCATTGTCACGCTGGGCTCAAAAGGTGCCCGGTATTTGCAGCAGGGCAATGACCCGGTGGAATTTTCGGCCCACAAGGTGCAGGCCGTGGATACCACCGGGGCAGGTGATACTTTTACCGGCTACGTACTGGCTGGAATGGATCGGGGAATGCCGATGGAACAGGCCATTCTGCAAGCGAACCGCGCCGCTGCCCTGATGGTCACGCGGCACGGGACTGCGGATGTCATTCCCGATCTGAGAGAAGTGCGCGACGCGTCCTTCGATTAAGAGCCGGCGAAAGGCGCATCTGAACCCCAAAGCTGTTTGACACGCGCGTCACGGCCACAGGCTTTGCGATATGCTTTATAGGCGTTTTGCTGACGTTTCGGCCCAAAGCGGGTAAAGATCAGCTTGTTCCCTTTGTAGTAATCCTGATGATAGGCCTCGGCAGGGTAAAACGTGCCCGCGTTCAGGATCGGGGTGACCACCTTTTGGCCCAATGCCCGCTCTGCATTTTTCTTCGCCTGTTCCGCCAACGCCTTTTCGCTCGGGTTAGAGACGAAAATTGCGGTTCGATAGCTGTCGCCCCGGTCGCAGAACTGACCACCGGCATCCGTTGGGTCAACCGAGCGGAAGAACATGTTCAGCAGCGTTTCACGTGACACCCGGGCCGGATCGAAAGTGATCTGAACCGCTTCATAATGGCCAGTGCTACCTTTGGAGACCTGATCATAGGTGGGGTTGGCCGAATTGCCGCCGGTATAGCCCGACACAGCCCCGACAACGCCCGGTACCGATTCAAAATCGGACTCAACACACCAGAAACAGCCCCCCGCAACTGTCAGCGTTTCGGCCCCTGCCGCGGGGGCGGGCAGAGCGCGCAACATCGCAGCCAACGTGATCAGGGTGAAAAGAATGGCCGGTTTGAAGGCTTCCAGAAAAGCGGTTCGTGACATGTCGGGTCTCCTTTCGGCACCAAGGTGACCCGAACCCGAATGACATTCAATTGCCTGACATCTGATGTCACGGTCTGGTGAGGCAAGTTTATCGGCGGCGGATGTCAGTGGAACAGCTTGCGCAGGCCGTCTTGGCGGAGTGACAGGGCGCCCCGGCGAGGTGGAATTCCGCGGTGAACCTGCCTTCGGCTTAACCCAGCAGCTGCCCCAGTTTCATCGCAACGCCCATATTGCCCGAGATTTTGAGCTTGCCCAAAGCGACACCTGTCATCGGGTTCAGTTTTCCGGTCAGAAGCTTGGTCAGGTTGTCCTGCGAGATGCGGATCGTGCAATCCGTTTCCTGGTCCCGTGTCGATGCCTGACTGTCGGCCAGAACAATCACGCCGTCCTCGCCACAATCGAATTTCAATGAGCCGTCAAAGGTTTTGCCGTTCAGGCCTTTTTGAATTTCGTCGGCGATATGCTGAAGCATCCGGGTTCCTTTCGCAGTTACCGAATGCGTAAAACGTCAGGTATCGAACAGGCAAGGCTGACCCGACTGGAACTTCCGATCACGATGCGCCAAGGCTCTGAACGGTTCGCGCGCACGGCTCGCCATCGTAGAAAGCGTCAAGAACGGCCTGGAACTCGGCCGGAGCATCTGCCACCGAGGAAAACAAGGTCATCGAAGAGCGAAGCTTTTTCGCGTCAACCCCGCCCAGTATGTCGCTGGCGTCGCGCCCCTGATGCAGCAACATCAACGAGGCCGCTTGCGTCAGACGGTGGCGCAGTACCGGGTGGTTCAGATAGCGCTTGGCTTCATCCAGATCTTCGATGCCGTAAAGCTGCGCCATATGCGATTGGCCCAGCTCGGCCAGTTGCGGAAAAACGAACCACATCCAATGGCTGGTCTTCTGCCCCCGTTCCAGTTCGCGCAGGACATCGGCCCAGACCGTATCCTGCGCTTCGATGAACATTTCCAGTTCGTCGTTCAGACCGTCATCTTCGGTCACTTGGACAACCGCTTGTCGCGCGCGGCCAGCAGTTTCAACCGCAGCGCGTTCAGTTGGATGAAGCCCGCGGCGTCTTTCTGATCATAGGCACCCGCGTCTTCTTCGAAGGTCACATGCGCCTCGGAATACAGCGAATGATCCGACCAGCGGCCCACGGTCGAGGCCAGACCTTTGTACAGCTTCACCCGCACGGTGCCGGTGACGTGTTCCTGGCTCTTGTCGATGGCGGCTTGCAGCATTTCACGTTCAGGCGAGTACCAGAAGCCGTTGTAGATCAGTTCCGCATATTGCGGCATCAACTGATCCTTCAGATGCATCGCGCCCCGGTCCATGGTGATGGATTCGATGCCGCGATGCGCCTCAAGCAGGATGGTGCCGCCGGGTGTTTCATAGATGCCGCGCGACTTCATGCCAACAAAGCGACCTTCAACAAGGTCCAGTCGGCCAATGCCGTGCTTGCCGCCATATTCGTTCAGCTTGGTCAGGATGGTCGCGGGGCTCATCGCCTCGCCATTGATACTGACCGCGTCGCCTTTTTCAAAGCCGATCTCGATGAATTCCGGCTGATCGGGCGCGTCCTCGGGGTGGACGGTGCGCTGATAGACATAGTCGGGCGCCATATCCGCAGGGTCTTCCAGAACCTTTCCTTCGGACGAGGTGTGCAGCAGGTTGGCATCGACCGAGAAGGGGGCCTCGCCGCGCTTGTCCTTGGCGATCGGGATCTGGTTCTGTTCGGCGAATTCCAGCAGCTTGGTGCGGCTTGTCAGATCCCACTCGCGCCAGGGTGCGATCACTTTGATGTCGGGGTTCAGCGCATAGGCCGCCAGTTCGAACCGCACCTGATCGTTGCCCTTGCCGGTCGCGCCGTGGGCGACCGCATCAGCACCGGTGGCTTCGGCGATTTCGACCAGACGTTTCGAAATCAGGGGGCGCGCGATGGACGTGCCCAGCAGGTACAGACCTTCGTACTGCGCATTGGCGCGGAACATCGGGAAGACGAAGTCGCGCACGAATTCCTCGCGGATATCCTCGATATAGATGTTCTCGGGCTTGATCCCGAGCAGCTCGGCCTTTTTGCGAGCGGGCTCCAGCTCTTCGCCCTGTCCCAGATCGGCGGTGAAGGTGACGACCTCACAGCCATATTCGGTCTGCAACCATTTCAGGATGATCGAGGTATCAAGGCCACCGGAATAGGCCAGAACAACTTTCTTGGGCGCGGACATCTGACTTCCCCTTATGCGTAAGACGATTGGCCCCTAGCGGGTTTTCGACGTGGGGGCAAGTTGTGAGGATTGACGCAGTACCTGAATTGAGGTGAAACGGGTGCAGAGAATAACAAGCATTGGTTGAAGGGGCGGTTTCAAATGTTGGGATGGCAAATATTTGTGCATTCGGTGCGGATGGTATTTGGAAACATCAAGCAGGTGCTGCAGATTACGGTTGGCCCTGCCCTGATTGCGACAATCATCATCGTGGGCGTGTTCATGGCGCTTGGTATTCCGCTTGAGGCGCTGGATGAAAACGCAGTCGATCTGCCACCGGGTGTAACCGCAGGTTCAGCCTTTGTTTTTGTGGTTGTTTTGCTGGCGGTAATGTTCGTCACCATGTTCTGGATCGCGGTGTCATGGCACCGCTTCATCCTGATGGAAGAGTACCCCACGGGAATACTTCCGACATTCCGTTTCGACAGGATTCTTGCCTATTTCGGTCGCTTCCTGATGTTGGGGATTTTGATGGTGATCGCTTATATCCCCATCGGTCTGGTCGCTGCTGCATTAGGCGAAGGTTTTGCAGGGCTTTCGATCATTCTGATGATTGCATACTCCGTTTTTCTGGTCGTATGCTTCTATCGCCTGTCAATTATTCTGCCCGCGGCGGCGATAGGAAATCCCATATCGCTCGGTGAGGCATGGAACAACACATCCGGGGTCAGTGGTGCAATCTTGTTGCTGCTCCTCATTGCATTCCTGTTCCAGGTGTTGGTGCAGCTGGCTTTCGCCGCCTTGGCAATAATACCGGTGCTGGGCGTTTTACTGACCGTGTTCTTCGGCACGCTCATCCTTCCGATGATCAACGTCAGTATCTTTACCACAATGTACGGCGTCTTCATCGAAAAGCGCGAACTGTCCTGAGCGGCGTACACATATGTATTCCTTGCCCTTATCGCGATGATGGGGCAGGGAAATCGACATGACTGATTTCATGACCCGCGCCCGCGCTGCCGAACAGGCGATGCGCTCTGTGTTTCCGGCGACGCCATTGCAGCGGAATGCCCATCTGTCTGACCGCTACGGCGCCGATATCTGGCTCAAGCGTGAGGACCTCAGCCCGGTGCGGTCTTACAAGATCCGTGGTGCGTTCAATGCCATGCGCAAGCAGCAGGGGCAGGACCTGTTTGTCTGTGCCAGTGCTGGCAACCACGCGCAGGGCGTGGCGTTCATGTGCAAGCATCTGGACGTGAAGGGTGTGATCTTCATGCCGGTAACGACACCGCAGCAGAAAATTCAAAAGACCCGCATTTTCGGCGGCGACAATATCGAGATCCATCTGACCGGCGACTATTTCGATGATACTCTGGCGGCCGCTCAAGCCTGGTGCACGCAACAGGGCGGATATTTCCTGTCGCCATTCGACGATACGGATGTGATTGAAGGCCAGGCCTCACTGGCGGTCGAGATCGAAGAGCAATTGGGCGGTGTGCCGGATCATATCGTTCTGCCGGTTGGCGGCGGTGGCATGTCCTCTGGCGTGGCCACATGGTTCGGGGATCGCAGCCATTGTCTGTTTGTCGAACCGGCCGGAGGTGCCTGTTTGCGCGCTGCTTTGGCTGCAGGGCACCCTGTTTCGCTGGATCATGTGGATACCTTTGTCGATGGCGCTGCGGTCGGCCGAATTGGCGAGAAACCGTTCGAATTGTTGAAATCACGCCATCTGTCGGATGTGCTGGTTCTGTCCGAGGACCGAATCTGCACCACCATGATCGAGATGCTGAATGTCGAAGGCATTGTTCTGGAGCCCGCCGGCGCGCTGGCGATCGAAGCGGTGGGCGATATTCAAAGCTTTGTACGGGGCAAGACCGTGGTCTGCGTGACATCCGGAGGCAATTTCGATTTCGAACGCCTGCCCGAGGTCAAAGAACGCGCCCAACGCTATTCCGGGGTGAAGAAGTATTTCATCCTGCGCCTGCCGCAGCGCCCCGGCGCGTTGAAGGAGTTTCTGGGTATTCTCGGCCCCGAGGACGATATCGCCCGCTTTGAATACATGAAAAAATCGGCGCGCAATTTCGGTTCGGTTCTGATCGGGATTGAAACCCGCAAGCCTGAAAACTTCATGCGTCTGTTCGCGCATCTGGATGAGGCAGGGTTCACCTACACGGATATAACCGAAGACGAAACGCTGGCGCAGTTCGTGATTTAATCCAGATTCTGGCGCAGCTCAGCCTCGAATTTCTGTTTCGAGCTGTCAAATACGGCCAGAATAGCGGGCAGATCGACATCCTCGCCCTGACCCGCGGCCGCCTGCCGTTCGCCGTCCTGACAGAGTTTCGAGAACTGGTCGAATCCAAGACTGAGCGCGCTGCCCTTCAGGAAATGCAGGTTCTGTTCCAGCTCGGACCGGCTTGTATCCTGATGCAGGCGGGCGATGACCTCCTGCACTTCCTCCAGAAAGATGTCGACCACCTCATCAAACTCATCCGGGCCAACCTCGTCCCGCAATTGTCGGACTCTGCCCCAGTGGATCATACTGCGTCACCTGCTGTTGAACATGCGGTTTCAGGAATAGGCAACACCAGTAAAAACCGGGTTAACAGCCAAGCGGGATTGCGGCCTTCGGTCTTCACCGGATGTTAAAACCGTCGCCACTAGGATCGCCCTGTGTGAATGAACGCATCAGGTCAGAGGGTAAATGGTGCCAAGGGCGAGTCTTGAGGAAACCAGATCAGATCTGGATTTCGGCGCGATCCGTAAGGTGCTGGTTGTTGATGACAGCCGTTTGCAGCGGCGCATCCTGGTTGCATCGCTCAGAAAGTGGGGCTTTGAGGTGGTCGAGGCCGATACGGGCGATGCGGCCCTGGCGCATTGTCTGGACGATCCGCCTGATCTTGTTCTCAGCGATTGGGTCATGCCGGGGATGAGCGGGCTTGAGTTCTGCAATGCGTTTCGCGCCCTGGATACCGATCAATATTGTTATTTCATCCTTCTGACTTCCAAAAGTGAAAAGCAGGAGGTTGCGCGCGGACTGGATGCCGGGGCAGACGACTTTCTGATCAAACCCCTGGAGGCGGATGAGTTGCGGGCGCGCATATCCGCAGGCGCGCGCATTCTGGACATGCAGCGCGAGCTTTCACAGAAAAACCGCCTGATCGAATCCGCGCTGGAAGAACTCAGGCTGGCGCATGACGCGATCGACAAGGACCTCATGCAGGCCCGAAAAATCCAGGAATCGCTGGTTCCGGAATTTACGCGGAGCTTTGGAAAATCCCGGGTCAGCCTGTTGTTGAAACCCTGCGGCCATATCGGAGGAGACCTTGTTGGCATGTTCTCGCCCGGGGTCAATCGGCTGGGGTTCTACAGCATAGATGTATCCGGGCATGGCATCACCTCGGCCATGATGACGGCGCGTCTGGGCGGTTATCTTTCCAGCAAGCATTTCGATCAAAATGTCGCAATGGAAAAGAGGTTCAACAAATTCTATGCACTGCTGCCTCCGGAAGACGTCGCAAGCATGCTCAATTCCCGATTGATGGCGGATGAGGGGATCGAGGAATATTTTACGATGGTCTACGCCATTGTGGATCTTCGAAACGGGCATCTCAAGATGGTGCAGGCCGGGCATCCGCATCCGCTTCTGCTGCGGCAGGATGGCAGCACTGAATTTCTGGGTGATGGCGGGTTGCCGATCGGGCTGATCGAAGATGCGAGTTTTCAGCAAATCGAGATTCACATGAAACCCGGCGACAAACTGTTGGTGTATTCAGACGGGTTTACCGAATGTCAGCTTGCCGAAGGCGGTTTGCTAGAGGAAGACGGTTTGCGACAGATGGCCCAGCAGTGCATTTCTGAAAAGGGCGGGTCGGAGTTTCTGGACGACATGTTCTGGCGATTGACCCAGGAGATTTCGCCCAAAGATGGCATTGGGGATGACGTATCCGCCGTTTTCTTTGAATATAACGGGCCTTAAAGCGAACTGAGATGCATTTCCGCAAAGTGCCGGTCACCGTCATTGCCCAGCAATTCAATGGCATCGGCGGCTTCCATCCACAGTGCTTCGTGGAATGCCTCGCTCGGCGGGCCCTTGCGGCGTACGGGACGGGCGCGGTAGATCAGGCAGACCTTTTCGGCCCACAGATCGTATTCGGGCATATAGGTGAACCGACGAAAAGCGCCGATGCGACGCGGGTTGGCAACGTGCCACCCGGTTTCTTCATAGACTTCGCGATGCAAGGCCGAAATCGGTGATTCGCCCGGATCGATGCCTCCACCCGGCAATTGCAGATCCGGGCCCGGTTCGGTCTGACAGGTCAACAGCAATTGGCCGCCACGTGGCAAAAGGGCATATACGCCAACCCTTCGGGTGTATTTCCGCCCCGTCTCGGGGGTTTCACCGAACCGCCTGATCATGTATGGCCCCTTTCAACCCGATCTGTACGACCTATATGGTGCCGGTATGCCAACCCGTGGCGTGTAAGGAAACCCCATGTCTCTTGGAACAAAAATCGCGTGGGACGATACTGTCCTGCCCTTTCAACTTGATGCATCCGACATGCGCGGCCGCGTGGCCCGTCTGGATGGCGTGCTGGAAGGTATCCTGAAACAGCATGACTATCCCGAGCAGGTCGAGGCGCTTGTGGCCGAGATGGCCTTGCTGACCGCGTTGATCGGCCAAACGGTTGCGTTGCGCTGGAAACTGTCGTTGCAGGTACAGTCCAAAGGGGCGGTGCGCATGATCGCAACCGACTATTATGCGCCGCAGAAAGAGGGCCAGCCCGCCCAGATTCGGGCTTATGCCAGTTTTGACCGGGACCGGCTTTCCAATTCCGCACCGTTCGATCAGGTGGGCGAAGGGTATTTTGCCATCATGATCGATCAGGGTGAGGGCACGCAGCCGTATCAGGGCATTACCCCGCTGGCCGGTGGATCACTGAGTGCGTGCGCCGAGGCGTATTTTGCACAATCCGAACAGCTGCCGACGCGGTTTTCGCTGAGCTTCGGCAAATCGACCGAGCCGGGCGTGGGCGAGCATTGGCGTGCAGGCGGCATCATGCTGCAACACATGCCCAAAGCGTCGCCCTTTGCCGCGTCGGGCGAAGGAACCGGTGACATTCTGACCGCTGCCGAACTGGTCGACGGCGAAGAAGGTGAAAACTGGGGTCGCGTCAATATCCTGCTGGATACCGTCGAGGAATTGGAGATGATCGGCCCCTCTGTTGCGCCGACCGACCTTCTGGTTCGCCTGTTTCACGAGGAACAGCCGCGTGTCTATGATGCGCAGTCCGTGCAATTTGGCTGTACCTGTTCCGAGGATCGTGTGCGACAGAGCCTGTCGATCTATTCGGCCAAGGATATCGAAAAGATGACCACGCCCGAGGGCGAAGTCACCGCGGATTGTCAGTTCTGCGGGGCTCATTATGTGTTGGACCCGGCAACTGTCGGGTTCGATGCCGAAGACCCCAAAGGTGCATGACCTGGTTGAAAAGATCCGGGCGGCCCTGCGCCGCCCCGGTCACGGGTCCAGCGACTTTGACCTGAACCCGGATACCGTTCTGCCGCCCGGACGACGGTTGCGACCCGCCGGTGTTCTGGTGGCCATTTCGCTGGCTGATGACACACCGCAGGTCATCCTGACCAAACGCTCATCCGCGTTGAAGCATCACCCGGGCCAGATCGCCTTTCCCGGTGGCAAACAGGACGAAACCGATGCTGATGTTACGGCTGCGGCGCTGCGGGAAGCTGAGGAAGAGATCGGCCTGCCCCCGGAAATGCCCGAGATCCTGGGATTTCTGTCGACGCATGAGACCGTGACCTCGTTCACTGTGACACCGGTTGTCGCAGTTTTGCGGGACAGGTTCCAACCCGTGCCTGAACCCGGAGAAGTGGACGAAGTTTTCTCGACCCCCCTTGCCCATCTTTTGAATCCTGAGAATTATCTGGTCGAGTCGCGCCGATGGCGCGGCCAAAGACGCAGATACTACGCAGTTCCGTACGGCCCCTATTACATCTGGGGCGCGACCGCCCGAATATTGCGCGGGCTTGCTGCACGGGTGAATGAATGATGCTGATTGACGAAGCCTGGATCAGTGAACCAGCGACCCAAAAGGTCTGTTCGGCGCTGACCTCATCCGGGGCTCAGGCGCTTTTCGTGGGTGGATGCGTGCGCAACGCGCTGCTTGGCGCACCAGTGTCGGATATCGACATTGCCACCGATGCAAAGCCCGGGCAGATCGTCGAACTGGCGCAGGCTGCCGGGCTCAGGGCCATTCCGACCGGCATCGAGCATGGTACGATCACAGTGATCAGCGCGGGCATCCCGCACGAGGTCACCACCTTCCGCCGTGACGTGGAAACCGATGGCCGCCGCGCGGTCGTGGCTTTTTCCGATCATGTCGAAGAAGACGCGGCGCGACGGGATTTCACCATGAACGCGCTCTACGCCCAACCTGATGGCACCGTGCTGGACCCTCTGGGTGGTCTTCCCGACCTCGAGGCCCGGTTGGTGCGGTTCATCGGAACCGCCGAGAACCGCATTCGAGAAGACTATCTCCGCTCGCTTCGCTACTTCCGTTTTCACGCCTGGTACGGGGATCCGGATGGCGGTTTCGACCCCGATGCCCTGGCCGCCATCGGCGCCAATCTTGACGGGCTGGAGTCATTGTCGCGCGAGCGGATCGGGGCAGAGCTGCTGAAATTGCTGGCGTCACCTGATCCGGCCACTGCCGTTGCGACCATGCGCAGTACCGGTGTTTTGGCCCGTGTGCTGCCGGGGGCGGACGATCGGTCTTTGGCCCCTTTGATCGCGCTGGAACAGGCGGCTGGTGCCGATCCCGATCCGGTGCGTCGTCTGGCAGCCATTGCCTCGCCCGATGATGCCGCGACATTGCGGTTGAGCCGTTCGCAGTTGCAACGCCTGATCAGGATGCGTGAAGAAGCACAGTCCACAACCAGTTTTGCTGAACTGGGATACCGCTATGGCGATGAAGGGGGATTGCACGAGACGCTTTTGCGCTGCGCCTTTCTGGAACAACCCTGGTCCGAAGATTTGCGGCGCGATCTGCATGCAGGCGCAGCAGCGCGTTTCCCTGTCCAGGCCAGGGATCTGATCCCCAACTTCACCGGCCCGGCGCTGGGCAAGAAGCTGGCCGAGCTGGAAAAACGCTGGATCGCATCCGGTTTTGCGCTGTCACGCGAAGAGTTGCTGGCACATTAGCGCGAAGTCTCAAAAGGGGATGACATCTCGGATCCTTTGTGCTTAGGTGCGCCTGTCACATGGATGGAGGAATGCGAATGTATTACGGGATCTGGTTCGGCTAAAGCCGGGACACCTGCCCCGTAAAGGGTGGTGTTCAGGCGCCATCTTTCTTCGCACGTCTATTTTCCTGCTCAATCGGAGCACTATCCATGTTTCGCTATTTCGAAAACCTTGTTGACCCTTTTGTTGCCTACCGTGAGGCTGACACTCCGCCGACGCGGTTGTGGCCCTTCATGCTGGATTATTCGCGGCCCTTTATTCGGGTATTTTTCTGGGCGGCGCTGGTTTCCATAATCGTCGCGGGTGTTGAAATCGGGCTGATCTACTACATGGGTCGCGTCGTGGATCTGTTGGGCGGCACGCCGGCAGAGGTCTGGCAAAATCACGGAACGGAATTGCTGCTGATGGCAGCCTTTGTGTTGCTGTTGCGTCCGCTTCTGCATTTGGTCGACGTACTTCTGCTGAACAATACGATTTTGCCGAACTTCGGTACGCTGATCCGTTGGCGTGCGCACAAACACGTGTTGCGTCAGTCGGTTGGCTGGTTCGAAAACGACTTTGCCGGGCGGATTGCAAACCGGATCATGCAGACACCTCCGGCGGCGGGTGAAGTGGTCTTTCAGGTTTTTGACGCGATTTCCTTTTCGCTGGCCTATTTGATCGGTGCGGCGATCCTGCTGTATGCGGCGGATCCGCGTTTGTTGATCCCGCTGCTGATCTGGTTCGGATTCTACGCCATGCTGGTGCGCTGGACCGTTCAGCGTGTTGGTCCGGCGTCAAAAGCGGCCTCGGATGCGCGTTCGACGGTCACGGGGCGGGTGGTGGACAGCTATACCAACATCCATTCGGTCAAAATGTTTGCCCATGGCCCGCAAGAGCTGGACTATGCCCGCGAGGCGATCGAGGAAACCCGTCGGACATTTCAGATTGAAATGCGGATTTTCACTATTATGGATGCCGTTCTGGTCACTTTGAACGGTATGCTGATCGTGGGTGTTGTGGGCTGGGCGATTGCCTTGTGGATGCAAGGCAGCGCTTCGGTCGGCGTTGTTGCGGCGGCTACGGCCTTGACTCTGCGCCTGAATGCCATGACCGGATGGATCATGTGGGCCCTGACCAGCTTTTTCCGCCAACTTGGTATCGTGTCCGAGGGGATGGAGACCATTGCCCAGCCCATCGATTTGCTTGATGCACCGACTGCGAAGCCACTGCAACTCAGCAAGGGTGAGATCCAGATCCGCGATCTCTCGCATCACTATGGTCGCGAGGCCGGCGGTTTGGACCATATCGACCTGACCGTCCGGCCCGGCGAAAAGATTGGTTTGATCGGGCGGTCTGGCGCGGGAAAATCGACCCTAGTAAAGCTGCTTTTGCGGTTTTACGACGTTGAGCGTGGCGCAATTCTGATAGACGATCAAAACATTGCGGATGTCACGCAGGACAGTCTGCGGAGCCATATCGGCATGGTTCAGCAAGATAGCGCGTTGCTGCACCGGTCGGTGCGCGACAACATCCTCTATGGCCGTCCGGATGCGTCCGAGGCACAGATGATCGCCGCCGCCAAACAGGCCGAAGCACATGAGTTCATCCTCGATTTGCAGGATCCGCAGGGTCGCACCGGGTACGACGCGCATGTCGGTGAACGGGGGGTGAAGCTGTCAGGTGGCCAGCGGCAGCGTGTGACGCTGGCGCGGGTGATCCTGAAGGATGCACCGATCTTGTTGTTGGATGAGGCGACATCCGCCCTAGATTCCGAGGTCGAAGCGTCAATTCAGGAAACTCTCTACGGCATGATGCAAGGAAAAACCGTGATCGCCATTGCCCACAGGCTTAGTACCATCGCGCAGATGGATCGCATTCTGGTGATGGATGCAGGCCGTATCGTCGAGGAAGGCACGCATTCTGATCTTCTGGCGCAAGGTGGCCTTTACGCCCAATTCTGGGCGCGGCAATCTGGTGGCTTCATGAACCCGGAGGCCGCTGAATGAGGATTGCCGACCTCATCTATCCGTTCAGGAACACCGAAACGCCCCCACCGCAGACGTTGGGGGCGTTCATCCGCTGGAGCCTTTCCGGGGCGTGGCCGATGCTGTTTGTTGCGGCGTTCTTCTCGGCCATTGCAGGCGCGATGGAGGCGGTCACGGCATGGATACTGGGCCGCGTGATTGATGTGGCGACCGCCAGCGGACCCGAGAATTTTCTGACCGCTGCTAATATGTGGATGATCCTCGGTGCGGTCGCCTTCTTCATGTTGCTTCGCCCGATCCTGTTTGGCCTGTCATCCTTGTCGAACAATTATATTGTCATGCCAAACATCACACCTTTGGTTCTGGCCAAGTTGAACCGTTGGACCTTGGGTCAGTCGGTGACCTATTTCGACGATGATTTTGCCGGTCGGATCGCGCAAAAGCAGATGCAGACATCGAACGCCATGGCTTCGGTCGTGTCGGAAACGATCAGCGCGATTGTGTTTGCCCTGGCGTCTCTGGTGGGGTCTTTGCTTTTGTTAGGGTCTATTCATCCTTTGGTGATGCTGCCCTTCGCGGCATGGCTGGCTGTGTATTTCATGCTGGTGCGCTGGTATCTGCCGCGCATCCGCAAACGTTCCGCCGCGCGGGCCGGGGCGCGGGCGATGGTGTCCGGGCAGGTGGTCGATACGATCACCAACATCAAAACCGTGAAGCTGTTCGCCCACTCGGAATTCGAAGATCAGGCGGCGCGTGAATCGATGGTGGATCTGCGTGAAAAATCGCTGGATTTCGGCAAGCTGTCGGCGAGTTTCCGGTTCATCCTCATGACACTGGCCGGTGTCCTGCCTGTCTTGCTGCTGGGCGCGACTTTGTGGCTGTGGCAGGGCGGTATGGCGACCGCCGGGGATATCGTGGCTGCCGGGGCGGTTTCGATCCGTATTGCTCAGATGACCGGTTGGGTCAGTTTCACCTTGATGGGGCTGTATGCCAATGTCGGTGAAATCGAAAACGGGATGAAAACGCTGGCCAAGCGTGACCGGGTCGAAGATATGTGCGGGGCGAAGGACCTAGACGTGACCGAAGGGTCGATTTCTTTCGAAGGCGTCAGCTTTGCTTACGGGCGCGATATCGGTGGCGTCACGGACTTGAGCCTGACCGTCAACCCGAGCGAAAAGCTGGGCATCGTCGGTGCATCCGGGGCGGGGAAATCCACGCTCGTCTCACTGTTGCTCAGGCTCTATGACTGGGAAAGTGGCGCCATTCGTATCGACGGCCAGGACGTGTCACAGGTGACGCAGGACAGCCTGCGCCGACAGATAGGTATGGTCACGCAGGAAACGGCGATGTTCAACCGGTCTGCTCGTGAGAACATTCTGTATGGCCGGCCGGACGCCTCAGAGGCCGAGATGATTGAGGCCGCAAAAAAGGCCGAAGCGCATGATTTCATCCTGAGTCTTGAAGATGCTCATGGTCGAAAAGGCTATGATGCTCATCTGGGTGAACGGGGCGTGAAACTCAGCGGCGGGCAGCGACAACGGATCGCTCTGGCGCGCGCCATTCTGAAAGATGCTCCAATTCTGGTTCTCGACGAGGCGACATCGGCGCTGGATTCCGAGGTTGAAGCTTCGATTCAGACCGCGCTGCATCGGGTGATGCAGGGTAAAACGGTGCTGGCCATTGCGCACCGGCTGTCGACACTCAGCGAAATGGACCGGATTGTTGTTTTGGACGAGGGCAGGATCGCCGAAACCGGAACGCATGAGGCGCTGCTGGACCTGGGTGGGCTGTATGCGCGGTTCTGGCACCGCCAGTCGGGCGGGTTCATTCAGGCAGAAGCTGCGGAATAAGGGTTTTTTTGCTGCGAAAGCCCGGCTATCAGGCCTCTTATGACGCAGCAATTCATAATCACACGGCTTGGACATCAGGGCGACGGTATTGCCGATGGCCCTGTTTACGCCCCTCGTACCCTTCCCGGCGAGATCGTCAGCGGCACCCTTGTTGGCCAGCAATTGACCGATATCCGGGTCGAGACACCGTCCGAACACCGTGTCAAAGCCCCTTGCCGCCACTACAAAGCGTGTGGTGGCTGCCAGTTGCAGCACGCATCCGATGCATTTGTGGCCGACTGGAAACTGCAAGTCGTCCGCAAGGCGCTGACGGCGCAGGATCTCGAAGCACTCCTGCGCCCGATACACACATCGCCCGAACGGTCACGTCGGCGGGCTACGATTGCCGTAAGGCGCACGAAAAAGGGCACATTGTCGGGGTTTCACGGTCGTGCATCCGGCACGATCACCGAGATACCCGATTGCCGCTTGCTTGACCCGGCCTTGATCGTGGCCATTCCCGTGGCCGAGGCGCTGGCCACCCTGGGCGCAAGCCGCAAGGGCGTTCTGGCTGTCACGCTCACACTGTCCGAAGCTGGTCTGGATGTGGCCGTAACAGGTGGCAAGCCGCTGGACGGCCCCTTGGAACTGGCGTTGGCGCAGGCGACCGAGAAACATGGGCTGGCCCGGCTCAGTTGGGATGATGAGGTTATTGCCATGCGGCATGCGCCGGTTCAGCGCTTTGGAGCAGCCGGAGTCACGCCACCCCCCGGAGCTTTCTTGCAAGCAACAAAGGACGGAGAAAAGGCTCTGTCAAAGGCAGTTTCCGAGGCTACACGGGGTGCGAAACGTATCGCTGACCTGTTTGCAGGCAGCGGAACGTTCTCTTTGCCGTTGGCGGAAAGCGCCGAAGTTCACGCGGTTGAAGGCGAGGCCGCTATGATCGAGGCGTTGGATCAGGGCTGGCGCAGGGCACAGGGGCTGAAACGCGTCACGACTGAGGCCCGCGACCTGTTTCGCCGCCCGCTGATGCCGGACGAGCTGAAATCTTTCGACGCCATTGTTCTGGACCCGCCTCGCGCCGGTGCCGAAGCGCAGGTAAACGAGATAGCACAGGCGCAACGCCCGGTGATCGCTTATGTCTCGTGCAATCCCGTCACCTTTGCGCGCGATGCAAAAACGCTGGTTAACGCGGGTTACACCCTTGAATGGGTACAGGTCGTTGACCAATTTCGGTGGTCGTCACATACGGAACTCGCTGCGCGGTTTGTTCTGAACGCCGCATCTTGATCTTACTGGGGAAGCTGACACATGGGGTCCAAACAGCGTTTGCTGAATATTATCGAAGCGCCCGTTTTCGGGCGGTTCATAACGGCCGTGATCATTTTCAATGCCATTCTTTTGGGGATGGAGACATCGCCGACCCTGATGGAACTGGCAGGTCCTTTGATCGTGGCGCTGGACAGGCTTTGCCTGGCGATCTTTGTGGCTGAAATTTCCATGAAGCTGATTGCCACCGGGCGCAGGTTCTTCACAAATGGCTGGAACATATTCGATTTCCTGATCGTTGGAATTGCCCTGGTTCCCAGCGCCGGGGGGCTGTCGGTGCTGCGCGCCCTGCGAATTCTGCGGGTGTTGCGCGTGATTTCCGTGGCGCCTCGTCTGCGTCGCGTGGTCGAAGGGTTCATCTCGGCCCTTCCGGGCATGGCCAGCGTGTTTCTGCTGATGGCAATTCTGTTTTATATCGGTTCGGTAATCTCGACCAAGCTGTTTTCGGAAACGTTCCCGGATTGGTTCGGCGATCTGGGCCTGTCTGCTTATACGCTGTTCCAGATCATGACGTTGGAAAGCTGGTCGATGGGCATCGTGCGCCCGGTGATGGAGGTCTATCCCTATGCCTGGGTCTTCTTTGTTCCCTTCATCATGGTCACGACCTTTGCGGTGGTGAACCTGTTGGTGGGTCTGATCGTCAATTCGATGCAGGATGCCCATCATGCCGAGGATGAGGTTAAAACCGATGCCTATCGCGACGAGGTTCTGGAACGGCTGGAAAGCATTGAACGTAGACTGGCCGAGCAGTCGAACATCAAAATGTGATTTCAGTTTTTCCAATTTTTGGCATAATGATCGAAAAAAAGCAGAGCAGGCAGTGAAACATGGATCGTCGAGTATTCGGTTTAGGCGCGTTGGCAACGCTGAGCCTTTCGGCTTGTGCCTCTAGCGGCCCAAGATTTCTGACTTACAACGGACCCGAGGTGACCTCTTTGGTGGTCAACAAGGGCACGCGCAAACTTTACTTGTTGCACAACGAAAAGATCCTTAAGGAATATGACGTCGATTTGGGGTTTGCCCCGAATGGAACGAAGAACCAGCGCGGTGACGGTAGAACGCCCGAGGGCACCTATCTGATCGACCGTCGCAACCCCAGAAGCCGGTATCACCTATCGCTGGGCATTTCTTATCCCAACTCGCAGGATGTCGCCAAAGCCAAGGCTGCGGGCGTTGATCCGGGTGGGGATATCTTCATCCACGGTGAACCCAATCTGCGTTCTGAGCGGAGACGCGCAAAAAAGAAGCGGGATTGGACAGCTGGATGCATCGCGGTCAAGAATGACGAAATCGAAGAGATTTACGCGATGGTTAACAAAGGTACGCTGATAACCCTGCGCCCTTAGGCCGTTTTTGGCGCCCAGTCACTGAACCCGAATGCCTCATAGTCGCGCTGATAGGCGTCAACCGCCAGCGCTTCGAGGTTTTTGTCGTAGATCAGCTGCAAAGCGTAGGGTTCATCCGGTGCGCAGGAGCCAGGCTGAGGCGGGTTTGAATGCCCCATGCTGCGCGCCAGATTCGGCAGATCGGTCATCAGATCCTCCTCTCTCAGAATCAGATCCGGCAGAGTGAAGGATGCGATCCCTTCCAACGTCCTGGACTGGCTGCACCACGTGCCGTCCACACGGACCGGTGTCTGCCCGTTGAGGTTGAGGCGCAGAAAGTTCAGAAAGCCCGAAAACGCTTCGCGGTGCTGTTCGACAGAATAATTGTTGTCCCTCACTTGCCCCGGAATCGGCAGCTTGAGCCGGTTGCGAAGATAATTCCGCACCATCTTATAGCTGCCCGGCCCCGTATTCAGAATATGACTGCAAAACGCCGTATGTGCCCGGGCCAGAGGGTGACGCAGGACGGTAAATTGCCGATGACCGGGATGGCCCTGCTTCCATGACCGGACCTGTTTGCGATTTCGATCCGTGATCAGCTTGTCGGTCTGACATCCATCCAGATCAGCCAGCCATTGCACGATAACAGGCTCTATCCCGCCCCGAATGGGCAAATACATCAAAGGAGACCTTGCAGCGGCAACATAAAGCGGTACCGACGCGCCGCGCTGCGGCTCAAAGCTTGTTGACCGATGCAATCCGAACCGATCCTGATCGCACAGGGCTTGTTTCAGTTCATCAGGATTGGTGACCTTCGACAAAGCCGGCGCCGGGTTTTGCGGTTTCAGGGTATCATCCAGTCGGGTCAGCCGCCCCTCAACCCCCAGCCATGCAGCCAGCCCGTTTATGACCTCCAGCTCGGTCAGGTCGTCATAGTGAATGAAGAACCCGGTTTGGCCTGTCTTTTGCAGGTGCCGTTGCACCATAAGCTGATGGTCTTGCAGCTGGTTCAGGTAATCCGAAAATTCGTCGGCGTCGAAGTCAACCTGCGCGTCGACGCGGCGTTTCACATTCTTCAGCAGCCACTGCTGCGTTTTCTGTGCTATTTTCAGCGACAGGTAGCTGTCCAATGGGTTGCGGGTCAGAATGATCTTGGCGCAGCGCGGATCGTTCAGCATGGGTTTCAGGATACGTGGGTCATGGTCTTCGAAATATCGAAAGCCATTGATGTCACCCGGTGCTGATTTGATCGCCTTGAGCATTCGTACGGGGTCCGCATCCCGGTCTTCCAGCGACAGGCCAAGCAGACGATCGGATTTCAGGCTGCCCGCAAAATGCGGATTGAACGCCTCTCCGTGACAGGTGACCCCTTCCAGCGCGTTCAGGTTGGCCTCAAGCAGGTTCGAACCTGTGCGCATGGCGGCCAGAATCACGAAGTAATCAAAATGGGCTGACATGGGCAATCACTGCACCAGATACGGTTTTCGGTATGGCTTTTCCTGGCGACCGAACACATCGTCCGCCGGGAAATCACCCATCAGATATGGGTGCATTCCCTGATTCTTGAGGTTTTGCAGGAACTTCCCGAATCCGGACAGTTCGACCATGGTTGGCACTTCGGTCAGATGGCTGGTCTGCTGCATGCCGATTTCTTCTAGAATGCCCAGCAAGGCATCCATCGGAGATTCAATGAAGTCGGCCAGCGTCCAACTGCGCATCCGCGCCTTGGTCCAGACCGATGTCAGCACCTCCAGCTGCTTGGTTTCAATTTGTTGCAGGCGCGCCGCCTCACTTCGGATTTCCGAGAAATTCATATTGGACCGGAACAATGGGATCGCCCAAGCGCCGGTGATGACCGAAATCTGAGCGTTCTTGTCCCGTGCCAGAAACCAGTTGATTTCCTGAGTGTCCCGCGGGCTGAACTGGAAACACTGGCGTTCACCGCGCGTATTCCAGATCAGGTTCGACAAAAAGGCGGTCGGGTTATAGTCCCGCAGCGCCGCACTGTCGCTGAGGGCGCCATTTGTTATGGCTTCTCCTTTCGAAAATTCGGCGCGTTCCGGCCCGAATAGATGCCCGTGGACTCTGGCCCCGGTGGTTGCGGCCAACCAAGGTTCGAAATCCTCGAACAGTTCCGAAAAGCCTTGGAATACGGAATATTGTGACGATGTCAGACCGTTTTCACTGCCATGGCGGGGAAACCGGCTTTGCATATACAGCCCGTCGCGCCCACGAGTTCGCCGTTCCACCGCTTTGGAAAACACGCGATCGATCTTGCCCGGATTGGGCTCTGCCGGTTTCATCGCCCCGGCCTGATCTGTCAGGAATGCCTGGTACAATCGCTCTGCGCGGGGCCAGATTTTACGGGCGACAAAACAATCCGATCGGCGCAGCAATTGCAGATGATCGTCATAGAAGATGTGCGGGCGGCCCTGGTAATCGAATTTGGACAGCGTCAGGGACCTGCTTTCAATATGCGTGGAATACAAGCGCGCCAGCGTCTGGAAATAGCTTTCATCCGGAATCCAGACATGACGGAAATACTTGTCATACAGCTTGCGCCTGGGGTCTTGAAGGATTGCCGACAGCGTTTGGCGGGTCAGGCACCACCACTGGCTTCCCATATGCGGAACCAGTCCGTCGGGGATTTTCCTGCGAAAGCCCATCAGACGCTGAAGTTTTACATGTGCGTCGAATAGTTTGCGATGCTTGCGCCACGAAAACGGAAACCGCAGGGTGAACCGTTCATGATCCAGCCCGCCGATGGTCCAGCTGACATCGGATGTCGTCGCGCTTTCGATGAAATCGACACGCGGCCGGTCTGACAGGTAATCGATCAGTTCCTGAACCGGTCGCAAGGGCAGGCAGGCCCCCGAGGCAAGAAATACATGCCGAACTTCGGGGAAACGCTCCAGCATCAACTCGGACGCGCTTTGCGAGGCGGCAACGATACCCCAGCCACCCCAATCGCAGCGATGTCGGTCAGAAAACACGATCGATGGATTGTTCGAACAGGACGCAACAAACCGGGAAAAAACAGTGTCTGCCACCTTGCGATCCACATGGATGACCACCGGGCACCCTGCTGCTGTCCAGTGGCGTGCGACCTGCTCGGCGCGGTCCAGCGAAGTATGAACCAACATGACAATACCCAGACCGCTCATGCCCAGTTTCCTTTCGACATGAGGCCCAGGATCTCAAGCTGTCGCCAGTTGATGTAGGCCTCGGACCATTCGCACCAGAAAACAGGCTTTTCCTCAAGCCGGGTTGCATATGCCTTGTATTCGCCCGAGCCCCGGTAATGCTGGCCACGCTGCAATTCTTCGCGGGCTTTTTCCCCAAGAGTATTGATCAACTTGGCATGAAGCAGTGACCCGCTGGCCTTTTCGCCGCCCCATTCGTCGTAAACCTGGTTGAGCCCGCGCGGCAAAAGCGAATGGGTCGAGCTGACATAAACATAGCGCCGGTTCCATTTTACCAGCGGAATCTTGTTCAGCGCCGGTGCTTTGGAGGGGTTGTCCTGAAAGAACACGCGCGCCCGTGGACCCCCTTGAATCCAAAGGTTCTTGTATTCGGGGTTCTTGGTGATCATGTAATTCCCGGGATCGAACCAGCGCGCGATTTCAAACGGGTTCTGACCTTCGGCATAGGGGTCGGCGTCCACTGGACCTTCGGGGTACATGTCGATCAGCATCGTGCCAAAACTGCGCACGGCACTGCCATCCAGCCAGTCCGTCAAGGCTCGGATTGGACGGGTGTCGCAGAACGGATAGATGAAGAATTCGTCCGGATCGACGCTCAGCACCCAGTGATCGTGCGCGTATTTGCGCAGCAGATAGTTCGACCAGTCCAGACCATAGCTTGCCCGTTTGTAGCTGGTCGTCGTCCGCCAGACCGAAACATCAGCCTGTTCTTTTAAAAATTCAAAACTGCCATCATCGCTGTTGTTGTCGACAAACAGAAAATGGTTGATGCCCAATTTGCGATAATATTCAAGAAAGAAGGGCAGGCGAATTTTCTCGTTCCGCACAACGCTCATCAGCAGGATATCATCACGCCGTATGGCCTGTGTGTTGTTGCTGACTGGCTTGAGCTCGCGGCGTCGTTTGAGGCAGCGCAGAATACGGCGCTTGCGCCGCAATCTCATTTTGTAGGACTCAAACAGGCTCACGTGACTGCCCAACCTTTTTATAACGCGAGCTTTCCCCGAACCAGCCGTGACAGTTGGCACGACATGGCATCACCGGTTTATGCCATCTTTGCATCTTCTGACGCAACGTCTTTAAAACCCGCAAACTGTAAACGTGCGGTTGATGCCCTTGTTTTCGTTTTCAATCCCAGCCTCCGCCGTTCATCAGACCCAACTGTTCCAGCTGGCTCCACCCGGTGTAGCGCACCGATTGTGGGGTCCACATGTCCGGCTGGTTGATTATCCCATCGTAGTATGGCCCGAATTGGTCCGGATCATGAAAATGTTGGCGTCGCTGCTTTTCGGTATTGGATTTCTCGATAACGTCCGGCAGGAACTTCGTGTGCAGCAACACGCCCGACGGGGTATCGCCGCCCGGGCCATCATAGGTTTCGTTCAGGCGGCGCGGCAGGGCAGAATGGCATGAGTTCACATAGGCATAGCGCCGCGACCAGCGCATCAGCGGGATCTTGTTCAGCGTGGGTGATCTTTGCCGGGTTTGCGTAAAGAAAATACGTTCCCGCGCGCCACCCTGCACCCAAAGATTGCCCATCGGGCTTTGCCGCTGCGCGCGATACGGTCCTGCATCAAACCAGCACAGCAGATTTGTGGGGTCGGTGTCCGGGTCATAAGCCGCATCCCCCAAGGGGCCCTTGGGATAGAGGTCCAGCATCAGCGTCCCGAACCCGATCTTCCCGTGCCGGTCCAGCCAGGTTGTCAGGTCATGCAGGGACCGGGTGTCGCAGTGGGCATAGACCAGCAGTTCATCCGCATCCACCATCAGGCACCAGTGGCGGTGGCCATAGCGCATCTGCAACCAGGTCAGCCAGTCCAGGCCAAACCGCGATCCACGATAGCTGGAATGGGTTCTCCACACCGAGACATCCGGTTGATCTTGCAGATACTCGGATGATCCATCGTCGCTGCCGTTGTCGACGATCAGAAAATGATCGACGCCCAAGGCGCGATAGTGACGAAAGAACCAGGGCAGGCGGATGATTTCATTGCGCAAGGTGACGAAGGCCAATAAGTCACCCCGTTGGATTCGGGATGTCTGATCCTTCTGGCAGGACAACTGATGTCGGCTGCGCAGCGACCTCCAGAGCAGCCGCCGGCGTTTCCAGCGCAACCTGTACTTCCGTGCCCATCCGATCCGGGGAAGTGTCAAAGCAGAGCTGGATGTCACCGGGTCCTCATTTTTCGTAGTGGCCGTTCTGGTGCCAGCGCCAGGCGTCTGCGATCATCGTCTCTAACGTAGATCTTTTTGGCTTCCATCCCAGTTCATTTTCAGCCCGCACAGAACCAGATACCAGCTTGGTGCAATCTCCTGCCCGACGAGGGCCCACTGTATACGGCACGGGACGGTTGGTGACGGACCTGGATTGCTCGATCACCTCAAGAACGGAAAACCCGGACCCGGTGCCCAGATTGAAGACACGGCTGCCTTTGCCCTGTTCCAGCCAGCCCAGCCCCAGAATATGCGCATCTACCAGATCGCAAACATGTACATAATCGCGGATACAGGTGCCGTCGGGCGTATCATAATCTGTGCCAAAGACGGTCAGACCGTCCCGCTTGCCGTCAATCGCGTCCAACATCAGCGGGATCAGATGGGTTTCGGGGCGGTGAAACTCGCCCACGTCTCCTTCGGGGTCTGCACCTGCAACGTTGAAATACCGGAAGATGACATGGCGCAGCCCATGAGCCGCCTCGAAATCCTTGAGGATATCTTCGATCGCGCGTTTTGATGCCCCGTAGGCGTTCAGAGGATACTGCGCCGTGGATTCATCAAGAACCACATTGTCGTGCTCGCCATACGTTGCACATGTGGACGAAAATACGAAATCCAGACAGCCGGCCTCGACGGCTGCTTCAATCAGAGTCAGCGAGCCCGTGACATTGTTCGACCAATACACGCCGGGCTGGCGCATGGCATCGCCAACCTGGCTGAGCGCCGCGAAATGCATCACCGCATCTGGCTTGTGTTTCGCGAACACCTCATCCAGGCGGTCCCGGTCCAAAAGGTCGCCCTGTTCAAAAGGGCCAAATTGCACCGCATCCTGCCAACCCGTGATCAGGTTGTCGTAGGTCACAGGAAGGTAACCTGCCTGCGCAAGCGCCTTGCAGGCATGTGAGCCGATATACCCGGCACCACCGGTGACAAGAATTGTCTTCATGGCATATCCATTGGGGCTGGTTGAGGCACAGTTTCTACAGGGGCGCCGTCAGAGTCATGGGGAAAAGACGTCACTCCAGCCCCATGGCTGCCATCATCTCTTCGATCTTGGGCACGTCCTGCGGGTTGTTCAGTTCCCAGAACTGACGGCCCCTTGCCTCGACCTCGACGCACAGAACCTTGCGCCCGTTTTCCATGAACCTGAGCTGTTCCAGGCCTTCCAGCTGTTCCAGAGGCCCGGTTGGCCAGCCCGGATACGCCGCAAGGGCGTCGGGCCGATAGGCGTAAACGCCGACATGGTGAAACACGGGTGTCGCTTCATCGCCGGCGTATGTCTGCGACGTGAAGGGGACGACCTCTTTCGAGAAGTACATCGCACTGTGATCGCGTCCGAACACTGCCGTCGTGCCACCTACACGGCCATGCTTGCGGTCGTTCAGCAGACTGTTCAACGCACTGCCGTCACAGCGCAGGACAGGGGTCGCAACACCGGCATCCGGGGCGGCGCGCAGGCCGGAAACCAGATCTTCGACAAACCAATGCGGGGTCAGCGGAGCGTCGCCTTGCAGGTTGACGATGATTTCATACCCGCCACCCAGAACCTCATGCGCCTCGGCGCATCGTTCGGTGCCGTTCTGACAGTTTTCCGAGGTCATCACGACCTCGGCCCCAAAACCCTCGGACACGTCGCGAATGCGCTCATCATCCGTCGCAACAACAACGCGATCGACACCCGAGACTGACATGGCTGCACGCCAGGACCGTTCGATCAGTGTCATGGATGCGCCTTTTGCGCCGGTCAGGGGAACCAGTGGCTTGCCGGGATAGCGGGTCGAGGCGTAACGGGCGGGAATGGCAATCAGAACGGACATCAGGCTTCCTTCAGTTCAACACCCGGAGCGTAAGCAATAAAGAACGGATTTGCATAGCCATCCTTGCCATAAACCAACGGAGTATGGTCCTCAAAACGCACAACCTGGCCACCGGCTCCGGCCAGTACCGCGTGGCCTGCCGCCGTATCCCATTCCATCGTGCGCCCGACGCGCGGATAGATATCCGCTTCGCCCGTGGCAACCAGACAGAACTTGAGCGACGAACCCGCGCTTTTGCTGTCCTTCACATGATATTTGTTGATGTAGTCCTCGGTGGCCTGATCCCTGTGGGACTTCGACGCCACGACCAAAAGCCCGGAATTATCCGGTTCAGAGACTGATATGGGCGTCAAAGGACCGGTCTTGTTTTTGTCGAAAGCGCCCGTTTCCTCGACCGCGCGGCCATCAGCCAACGTGAAGAACATACGACCCCGCGCCGGGGCATAGACCACTCCCCGGGTTGGCACTCCGTTTTCGACAAGCGCGATGTTGACGGTAAAGTCGCCGCGACGGTTGATGAATTCCTTGGTGCCGTCCAGCGGATCAACAATGAGGAAAGTATCGCCTTTTTCCGAATGCGAAGCGGCCTGTTCTTCGGTGATCAGAAGAATATCCGGGAATGCCGCACGCAAGCCTGCCGAAATCAATGCGTCAGCGGCTTCGTCTGCCTCGGTCACAGGGCTGGAGTCGGATTTGACTTTGACATCGAAATCATCCGCCTCGTAGATTTCCATGATCTTGTCGCCTGCCTCCAGAGCCAGTCGCCGGATGACGGGAATAAGCGCATCGTAGGTCACAAAAAAGCTCCGTTCCTGTGGTTTGTTGATCCAAAATCGCGATCGACTTATGATGCGGCGGTTACGGAACGGCAAGATATTCATGCCAGTTTAGAGGCGACGAAGCAGAAAAGACCCTTTGAATGTTCTATTTCAAGCGCAACCAAACGCTGCTGGGCGGCGCTTTCACGACGGCTGAGCTGGTATTCCATGCCACCGTGCGAAAGGTGCGCTCGCAACATCCGAATGCAATAGTCGCCATCCTGATCAATGTTTTGCAGCTTGTGGTGATGGGAACCGCTTTCTACCTGCTCATGTCACTGATGGGCCGAGGCGGAATTCCAAAGATCAGGGGCGAATTTCTGCTGTATGTTCTGTCCGGCGTGTTCCCCTTCATGCTGCACATCCAGTCAATAGGCGCGATTTCAGGGGTTGGGTCCGCGAACAATCCGATGATGCTCCATTCGCCGATGAATGTGATGGTGACGATCCTGTCTGCGGCGCTCGGTATTCTTTACAAGCAACTGCTGGCTATGTTCGTGATCCTGTTCATCTACAGCGTCGCGGTCGCCCCGATCGAGGTGCAGGATCCCGGCGGTGCTTTCGCGATGCTGATATTGGCCTGGTTTACCGGATGCGCCGTGGGTTTGGTGTTCATGGCGATGAAACCCTGGTTTCCGACGACTGTGGGAATGCTCACCAATATCTACCGTCGCCTGAACATGGTGTTTTCGGGAAAGATGTTCGTCGCAAACACGCTGGGCGGCGGATTGCTGATGATGTTCGCCTGGAACCCGCTGTTTCATATTATCGACCAGTGCCGGGGCTTCATCTTCCGAAACTACTTTCCGCGAAACACAAGTTGGGAATACGCGCTATGGGTCGGGATAGCTTTGTTGATGATCGGTTTGATGGCTGAGTTTTTCACGCGCCAGCATGTTTCACAAAGCTGGAACGCGCGCCGCTAACATGCGACCCGCAGCGTCAAGTTGATCCGTCCGCCTTTTGGCAACAGCCGGGATGATCCGTATCTGATCCGGTCGACTCCGTGATAGGCCAATCGTGCCGGGCCGCCCATCACTACCACGTCGCCCGAGCCGAGCCAGATCGACTCGGTCTTGCCGCCACGGGTCGTGTTCCCAATCCGGAACAGGGCGTCATCGCCTAGGGAAACCGACAGAACGGGCCAGGAAAAATCTGCCTCGTCCTTGTCCTGATGCAGGCCCATTTTGGCGCCTTCCCCGTAGTAGTTGATCAAACAGCAATCCGGTGCGCGCTCGGTGCTGACCAGATCGTGCCAGATACCAAGAATGACCGGGGGGATTTCAGGCCAGACCCCGCCTTTCGGGTGCTTGTCCTGATAGCGATAGCCTGCCTTGTCGGTCACCCATCCCAGATCCCCGGCCGAGGTCATTCTTACCGACATCTCTTTGCCCGAAGGCGTGACGGGTCGAAACAAGGGTGCCGCTTTCAGAATCGGTCGAAGGGCCGCGATCAGCCGTGCCTGGGCAGCAGGGTCAATATAGCCTTTCCTGATTTCGAACCCTCGCAAGACAACTCGCGTCATTCCGGAAACCCCAAACCTTTCCAATTTCTTGCCAAAAAAGACCTCAAATTCCCGAAAACCTGCACTCTACGGTGCTTGCAGGCCTCTTGCCTCGCCCTTATATACGCCGGGACGCGCGATGGTAGTGCTGTCGCGCACATCAGATCGGGGGTGGGATGCCATAAAGGGTCCGACCCTCGGGACATCGCCTTGAAGAGAAAGGGATTGCAAAAATGGGAAAAGTAATCGGGATTGACCTGGGAACCACGAACTCCTGCGTGGCCATCATGGAAGGCTCGCAGCCGAAGGTCATCGAAAACGCCGAAGGGGCGCGGACCACGCCTTCGATCGTCGCCTTCACCGAAGATGAGCGACTGGTCGGTCAGCCTGCAAAACGTCAGGCGGTCACCAACCCCGACAACACGATTTTTGGCGTCAAACGTCTGATCGGTCGTCGCGTGGATGATGCAGAAGTCGAAAAAGACAAGAAAATGGTGCCGTATTCCATCGTGAATGGCGGCAATGGTGATGCGTGGGTTGAAGCCCGCGGTGAAAAGTATTCCCCGAGCCAGATCTCGGCCTTCACTCTGGGCAAGATGAAGGAAACCGCCGAAAGCTATCTGGGTGAAGATGTCAAGCAGGCGGTTATCACCGTTCCGGCATATTTCAACGACGCCCAGCGTCAGGCCACCAAAGACGCCGGTAAAATCGCCGGTCTGGAAGTGCTGCGGATCATCAACGAACCGACAGCGGCTGCGCTGGCCTATGGTCTGGACAAAGAAGAAACCCAAACCATCGCGGTTTATGACCTTGGTGGTGGTACCTTCGACGTGACCATTTTGGAAATCGACGACGGCCTGTTCGAGGTTAAGTCGACCAACGGCGACACCTTCCTGGGTGGTGAAGACTTTGACATGCGCATCGTCAACTACTTGGCGGATGAGTTCAAAAAGGAACACGGTGTCGATCTGTCTCAGGACAAGATGGCCCTGCAGCGTCTGAAAGAAGCCGCTGAAAAAGCCAAGATCGAACTGTCCTCGACCTCGCAGACCGAGATCAACCAGCCCTTCATCTCGATGGGCGCCAACGGTCAGCCGTTGCACATGGTCATGAAACTGACCCGTGCCAAGCTGGAATCGCTGGTGTCGGACCTGATCAAGAAGTCGCTGAAACCGTGCCAGGCCGCTCTGAAAGACGCGGGTCTGTCGGCTGCTGACGTGGACGAAGTTGTTCTGGTCGGTGGTATGACCCGGATGCCGAAAGTGATCGAAGAGGTCACTAAATTCTTCGGCAAAGAGCCGCACAAGGGCGTGAACCCGGACGAAGTGGTTGCCATGGGCGCCGCCATTCAGGCCGGTGTTCTTCAGGGCGACGTCAAAGACGTGGTTCTGCTGGACGTGACCCCGCTGTCGCTGGGTATCGAAACGCTGGGTGGCGTGTTCACCCGCCTGATCGACCGCAACACCACGATCCCGACCAAGAAGTCTCAGGTCTTCTCGACCGCCGAGGACAACCAGAACGCCGTGACCATCCGCGTGTTCCAGGGTGAGCGTGAAATGGCTGCGGACAACAAGATCCTCGGTCAGTTCAACCTTGAAGACATCCCGCCGGCACCGCGCGGCATGCCTCAGATCGAGGTGACTTTTGACATCGACGCCAACGGCATCGTCTCGGTTTCGGCCAAAGACAAAGGCACTGGCAAAGAACAGAAGATCACCATCCAGGCATCGGGCGGGCTGTCCGATGAGGATATCGAAAAGATGGTCAAGGACGCCGAAGAGAACGCGGAAGCCGATAAGGAACGCCGCGAGCTGATCGAGGCGAAGAACCAGGCGGAAAGCCTCATTCATTCGACCGAAAAGTCGATGGAAGAGCATTCCGACAAGGTCGACCCGACCACGATCGAAGCCATCGAGTTGGCGATCGCCGCGCTGAAGGACGAGCTGGAAACCGAAAATGCCGACAAGATCAAGTCGGGCATCCAGAACGTCACCGAAGCCGCGATGAAGTTGGGCGAAGCCATCTATAAGGCGCAAGCCGAAGAAGGCGAAGAGGAACCTGCTGCCGCAGACGCTGCACCAGGCGACGATGACATCGTTGACGCCGAGTTCGAAGACCTCGACGACGACAAGCGTAAGTAACGGGTAACCGGGCCAGTATGGGCCGGTCCGGATGCCGGGCCGGCCTATTTACGTTGAGGCGGAAGGAAACACTGATGTCAAAACGCGACTATTACGAAGTGCTCGGCGTGTCCAAGGGCGCTTCGGCGGATGAGATCAAGAAGGGTTTTCGTAGGAAAGCCAAAGAGCTGCACCCAGACCGCAACAAGGACAACCCGGATGCCGAGGCGCAGTTCAAGGAAGCCAACGAGGCTTACGACGTGCTGCGCGATGCCGAAAAGAAGGCGGCTTACGATCGCTTTGGCCATGCTGCATTTGAAAACGGCATGGGCGGCGGTGGCCGCCCCGGTGGCGGCTTTGGCGGTCAAGGCGACTTCTCCAGTGCATTTTCGGATGTATTTGACGACCTGTTCGGTGATTTCATGGGTGGTCAAAGGGGCGGCGGCGGACGTCGCGCCGCGCGCGGCTCGGACCTGCGCTACAACCTGCGTGTGACGCTGGAACAAGCCTACTCGGGCCTGCAAAAAACCATCAACGTGCCAACGGCCGTGGCGTGTTCGTCCTGCGAAGGTACCGGGGCTGAAGGTGGCGTTGAACCCACATCCTGCCCCACCTGTTCGGGCATGGGGAAAGTGCGGGCACAACAGGGCTTCTTTACGGTAGAACGGACTTGCCCGACCTGTTCGGGATTGGGTCAGATCATCAAGAACCCCTGTAAATCTTGTCAGGGGGCCGGCAGGGTCGAAAAAGACCGCGCTTTGTCGGTGAACATTCCTGCCGGTGTCGAAACCGGTACGCGAATTCGTCTGGCAGGCGAAGGTGAGGCGGGAATGCGCGGCGGCCCTCCGGGCGATCTGTATATTTTCGTCGAAGTGGCCGAGCACAAACTGTTCGAACGCGACAGCGTAAACCTCTACTGCCGCGTGCCGGTCAGCATGGCCAAGGCGGCGCTGGGCGGATCGATCGAGGTTCCGACCATTGATGGCGGTCGCGGCCGTGTTCAGATTCCGGCCGGAAGCCAGTCGGGTCGGCAAATGCGCCTGCGCGGCAAAGGCATGCCTGCGTTGCGCGGCGGTGGTGTTGGTGACATGTTCATTGAACTGGCCGTGGAAACCCCGGTCAACCTGACCAGCCGCCAGAAAGAACTTCTGCGCGAGTTTGATGATCTGGGTGAAGACAACCATCCGGAATCAAAAAGCTTTTTTTCGTCCGTCAAGTCTTTCTGGGATGGCATGAAAGGCTGAACGACCAGGAACGGGGGCTCTGCCCCCGCCGCCCTTTGGGCGACTCCCCCGGGATATTTTCAGCCAGATGAAGCAAGGGACCCTGTATTCATCTGGCGAAAAATATCCCGGAGCGCGAGGCAGAGCCTCGCATGTCACTGTCCTAAACATGCAGTTTTGGCCTTAGCAGAAAGCTGAAAGTGGCAATACATCTGGAAAATTGAGTCTTGATTCCGGCCCTCGACCCTGAGATTGTCCGCTTCAACCGTTGGGGTGCCCTTTGACAGGGCTGAGAGACGCAACCGCGTTAACCCATCGAACCTGATCCGGGCAATTCCGGCGTAGGGAACGGTCTCTTGAACACAGACGTTTTCTCTACTCCGTTGCCCATAGAAGATGGAGCAACGACATGGTGGCAATTGCCCTGACCATAGCAGGATCCGACAGTGGCGGCGGCGCGGGCATTCAGGCTGACCTGAAGGCAATGTCGGCGCTGGGTGTTTTTGGCGCAAGTGTCATCACCGCCGTTACCGCGCAGAACACGCAAGCTGTCACCGCTGTGCATGGAATTCCGCTGGATGTGATTTCCGCCCAAATCGACGCGGTTCTGAACGATCTTGACGTCAGGGCCGTTAAAATCGGCATGCTTGGGACACCTGAGATCATTCATACGGTCGCCAGGGGCCTGGCGGCGTTCGACGGTCCCGTGGTTCTTGATCCGGTTATGATTGCAAAATCCGGCGACGCTCTGTTGGAGCAAGAGGCGGTCCGGACGCTGCGCGATGTGTTGTTGCCAACGGCGACTGTTCTTACGCCGAATCTGCCTGAGGCGGCGTGCCTGCTGAACATGCCAGCGGCAGAAACGCGTGAGCTGATGGCTGAACAGGGCCGGGCATTGTGCGCCTTGGGTGCGGGTGCAGTCGTGATGAAAGGCGGACACGGGTCAGGTGATATCTGCCACGATTTGCTGATCGATCCGTCGGGTGTCATGGCCGAGTTTCGGGCCCCACGTCAGGATACGAAAAACACCCATGGAACAGGATGCACCCTGTCGTCATCCATCACCGCCGGTTTGGCCAAGGGGCTGACCCTTAGGGACGCAGTTGTGCAGGCGCATGACTATCTGCAAGGGGCCATCGCGCGCGCGGATGAGTTGAATGTCGGCGCTGGGCACGGGCCGGTGCATCATTTCCACCGGGTTTGGCCCTCGTGACGCTTTGGTCTGTCATAGGGGCAGGGGTTGCCGGTCTTGCCGTTGCCAGCGAACTGGTGTCGCGCGGTGCAAAAGTGCAGATATTCGACCCCGGCGGGCCACCGGGCCCGCATGGGTGTTCATGGTGGGCCGGAGGAATGCTGGCACCTTGGTGCGAATATGAAAACGCGGAAGAACCGGTGTTGCGTCTGGGGCAGTCCGCGATGGAATGGTGGGCCCAACGCACCAAAGTGACCCGGCGGGGAACGCTTGTTGTCGCAAGTGCCCGTGATGTGCCGGACCTGCGCCGATTTGCGCGTCGAACAAAAGAGTTCACCAAGGTTGAACGGGCAGAAATATCTGAATTAGAGCCTGATCTGACGGGGTTTGGCCAAGGCCTGTTCTTCGAACGCGAAGCCCATGTTGATCCGCGTCAGGCGCTGCAAGATCTGTATCGTCAACTGCAAAGCCAGGGCGTCGTGTTCCACCGGAAGTTGGCGCCAGCCCAGTTGGAGAATGCAATTGACTGCCGTGGCCTTCACGCCCGCGAATACCTACATGATCTGCGCGGCGTGAAGGGTGAGATGCTGGTCATACGATGCCCTGACGTGGAGCTGACGCGCCCGGTTCGTTTGCTGCACCCGCGGATGCCGCTTTATATCGTTCCGCGCGGCGGCGGCGTCTACATGTTGGGTGCGACCATGATCGAATCCGAGGATAGCAGCCGCATTACCGCCCGTTCGATGCTGGAATTGCTCAGCGCGGCCTATGCCGTGAACCCGGCTTTTGGTGAAGCCGAAGTGTTGGAGATAGGCGTCGATCTGCGCCCCGCCTTTCCCGACAACTTACCGCGCATCCGGCGTTTGGGCCGCACGATCTATGCCAACGGGCTTTATCGCCACGGATATCTGTTGGCACCGGCGCTGGCGCGGGGTGTTGCGGATCTGGCGCTGAACAACACACATTCGGAGATGGTAGATGAAGATCGTGCTTAACGGCGAGACGCGCGAGGTGCGCGCCGAAACCCTGTCGGAATTGTTGGACGAATGCGGTTTCTCGGGCCGTGTGGCCACCGCCGTGAACGAAGAATTCGTACCCTCAAGCCTGCGCGTCGCTCACAAGCTGGTCGAAGGTGACCGGGTCGAGGTCGTCGCACCGATGCAGGGGGGCTGAAGATGAAAACGTTTTACGGCACTGAACTGCCCAACTCACTGATGCTGGGCACGGCGCAATATCCAAGCCCGGCCATTCTGGAACAGGCGTTTCGCGAAAGCGGTGCAGGCGTTGCCACTGTATCCTTGCGGCGTGAAGCGGGTGCAGGCCAGACCTTTTGGAACATGATCCGCGAATTGGGAGTTCTGATCCTGCCCAATACGGCCGGTTGCCATACGGTGAAAGAGGCCGTGACGACCGCCCATATGGCCCGCGAAGTGTTCGAGACCCGATGGATCAAGCTGGAACTCATCGGACATACGGACAGTCTGCAACCGGACGTTTTCCAACTGGTAGATGCCGCCCGCATTCTGACCGAGGATGGGTTCGAGGTGTTTCCCTACACCACCGATGACCTGATCGTGGGCGAACGCCTGTTGGAAGCGGGATGCGAGGTGCTGATGCCCTGGGGCGCACCGATCGGGTCAGGACGCGGGCTGAACAACGAATACGCCCTGCGTGCGATGCGGGCCGAATTTCCTGATATTCCCCTGGTGGTGGACGCCGGTATCGGCTTGCCCAGCCACGCGGCCCGCGCGATGGAGCTGGGCTATGACGCGGTTCTGCTGAACACCGCTGTGGCCCGTGCCGGAGATCCGGTTCTGATGGCCAAGGCGATGGCGCAGGCTACCCTTGCCGGGCAATTGGCCCATCAGGCCGACCCGATCGAGCCGCGCGATATGGCGGAACCCTCTACTCCTGTTGTTGGAAAGGCCTTCCTGTCATGACGCTGGACCGTTTCTATCCGATCTTTGATCACTCGGACTGGCTGCGGCGGATGTTGCCGCTGGGCGTCAAGCTGGTGCAGCTGCGCATAAAGGATCAGCCAGACGATGCGGTGCGCGACCAGATCGCAGTCTCACGCGAATTGTGCCGCGACCATGGGGCGGTTCTGGTGATCAATGACTATTGGCAACACGCGATCGATCTGGGCTGCGACTGGATCCATCTGGGGCAGGAAGATCTGGACGACGCCGACCTGAAAGCCATCCGAAAAGCGGGTCTGAAACTGGGCGTTTCCACCCATGACGACGATGAGCTTGAGCGTGTGCTGGCCATGGATCCCGATTACGTGGCATTGGGCCCGGTCTACCCCACCATCCTGAAAAAGATGAAATGGCATCAGCAGGGCCTGCCCCGCGTAACGGAATGGAAGGCGCGGGTTGGTGATATTCCCTTGGTCGGTATTGGCGGCATGAGTGTCGAGCGCGCAGCCGGTGTGCTGAAGGCCGGGGCGGACATCGTCTCGGCAGTCACGGATATCACCCTGAACCCCGACCCCGAAGCACGGGTGCGCGCGTGGATCGAGGTCACACGATGAGTCGATATGCCCGCCAGACGCTTTTGCCCGAAGTCGGGGCAGAGGGGCAGGTACGCTTGTCGGCGGCCCGTGTTCTGGTCGTCGGCGCTGGCGGTCTGGCTGCACCGGTTCTGCCACTTTTGACAGGGGCCGGGGTGGGGCGGATCACGGTCATGGACGGGGATACCGTCGATCTGTCGAACCTGCACCGTCAAACGTTTTTCTCCGAGGCCGATTGCGGGCAACCCAAGGCAGAAACCGCCGCCGCCCGTTGCCGCGCGCTGAATGATGAAACTGATGTCATTGGCCTGAATCAGGCTCTGACCAGTGAAAATGCGCCCGGTTCGGTGTCGCAAGCCGATATCATTCTGGATTGTGCCGACAGCTACGCAGCCAGCTACATCCTGTCGGACACGTGTCTGGCGCAGGGCAAACCTTTGATCAGCGCCTCGGTGCTGGGGCTTTCGGGTTATGTGGGCGGTTTCTGCGGCGGGGGCCCATCGCTGCGCGCTGTATTTCCCGATGCACCGGACAGCGGCGCCAGCTGCGCCACTGCGGGGGTTCTGGGCCCCGTGGTTGGCGTGATCGGGGCGATGCAGGCGCAGATGGCGCTCAGCTTGATCCTTGGACTTGATCCCTCACCCCTTGGGCAGTTGGTTCAATATGACGCAAGAACCCTGCGCAGCACCGGGTTTCGCTTTGATGACGCACCCGAGCCCGGCAACTGCTTTCGCTTTCTGTCCGCAAGCCAGCTGAAGGGCACGGATCAGATCATCGAGCTGCGCAGTTCGCAGGAAGCCCCTGTTCCCATCCATTCGAACGCGACGCGCATTTCGCCGGATAATTTGCGCGAAATAGACCCTAATGGCGGAAAAAGGCTGGCTCTTTGCTGTGCCACCGGTTTGCGGGCATGGCGTGCCGCAGAACAAATTCAACCAGATTGGCCGGGCGAGATTGTCCTCGTCGCGGCCTCAACCTCGTGAAGAAAAGGGAAACGCGAGATATGAAAAAGCTGATGACAGCCATCGCCCTTCTGGCCGCCGCGCCGGCATGGGCCGAAGACAAAATGACCGTCCTGCTGGACTGGTTCATCAACCCTGACCATGGTCCTATCATCGTGGCGCAGGAAAACGGCTATTTTGCCGAACAAGGGCTTGAGGTCGAGATCGTTCCGCCCGCCGACCCGTCCGCCCCGCCCCGTTTGGTGGCTGCCGGCCAAGCCGACCTGGCGGTGTCTTACCAGCCGCAATTGCACTTGCAGATTCACGAGGGCCTGCCTCTGAAGCGTGTCGGCACATTGGTTGCGACGCCGCTGAACTGTCTTCTGGTGCTGGAAGACGGGCCGATCAAGTCGCCTGCTGACCTCAAGGGTAAAAAAATCGGCTTCTCGGTCGCGGGGGTCGAAGAAGCCATCCTTGGCACCGTTCTGGGCAAATACGATGTTGCGCTGGGCGATGTCGAGCTGATCAATGTCAACTTTTCCCTCTCGCCGTCGCTGATGACCGGTCAGGTGGACGCGGTGATTGGCGCTTATCGCAACTTCGAACTGAACCAGATGGATATCGAAGGTCGTCCCGGCACCTGCTTCTATATCGAGGAAGAGGGCGTTCCGTCTTATGATGAACTGATCTATGTCGCCAATCCGGAAACGATGGACAAGGACAAGATCGCCCGGTTCCTCGCCGCGACTGAAAAAGCGACCCAATTTATCGTCAATAATCCGGAAAAAAGCTGGGAAATCTTCGCGGCGACCTCGCCTGAACTTCAGGACGAGCTGAATGCCCGCGCCTGGGTCGATACACTGCCGCGCTTTGCGCTGCGTCCGGCAGGTTTTGATGCCGGTCGTTATGCCCGGTTCGAAACCTTCCTGAACGAAAGCGGGATGATCGACAGCGTCCTTCCGGTCAGTGACATCACCATCGACGTGACCGCGCAATGAGCAATTATGGCAAAGCCTTTGCGCTGATGCGCGATGCTGCGGCGGATCCGTGGCGGGATTATACCCGCCACGCCTTCGTAGAGGGCATGAAAGACGGAACGCTGCCACGCGAGGCGTTTCTGCACTATCTGCGGCAGGATTATGTGTTTCTGATCCACTTCTCACGTGCCTGGGCGCTGGCCGTGGTGAAATCAGAAACGCATAAAGAAATGCTTGCCGCATCGCGAACTGTGAACGGTTTGATCAGCGAAGAGATGAAACTGCATATCGGTATCTGCGCGGCGGAAGGTATCTCGCAGGCAGAGTTGTTTGCCACGCCAGAGCGACACGAGAATCTGGCCTATACCCGGTTTGTTCTGGAAGCAGGCTACAGCGGAGATCTTCTGGACCTGCTGGCGGCCCTTGTTCCTTGCGTCATGGGGTATGGTGAGATCGGTACGCGCCTGTCCGCCGAGGCAACGTCCGAGACATATCGCGGCTGGATCGACACTTATGCCGGCGAAGATTACCAAGCCGCATGTGTGGCGGTTGGCGAGTTGCTGGATCAGGCTCTAACAAGACGTATTGGGGCTGATTTTCAGGGTTCGCCACGCTGGGATCGACTGTGCCAGACCTTCCGCAAGGCGACAGAGCTTGAAGTCGACTTCTGGCAGATGGGTTTGACGCCATGACACCTGCGCCCGAACTGACCATCAACGGCACTGCCACGATCGACGGCGCGACCCTGTTTGCGCCGTTGTCCCTGACCCTAGGGGCCGGGGCGTGGACATGCCTGCTGGGCGGTTCGGGCGTGGGAAAAACCACGGTTCTGAGGTTGATTGCGGGGCTCGAGACCGGGGCTGTCTTCGCCGGGCGGATCACGGCCAGTGATGGCTTGCCTGTGGCTGAGCGTGTCGCATACATGGCGCAGGATGATCTTCTTTTGCCTTGGGCAACTGTCGCGCAGAATGTCTCGCTGGGTGCGCGTCTGCGCGGGGAAAACGTTGATCTTGATCGACGTGACCGCCTGATCAAGCGTATGCGGTTGCAGGATCACATGAACAAGAAGCCCAATGCGTTGTCCGGCGGGCAACGTCAGCGTGTCGCCCTGGCCCGGACACTGATGGAAGATCGCCCCGTTGTTTTGCTGGACGAGCCCTTTTCGGCCCTTGATGCCCGCACCCGCGCTGACATGCAGGATCTGGCCGCTGAAGCATTGCACGGTCGCACCGTCCTTCTTGTGACCCATGATCCCGCAGAGGCCGCGCGTCTGGGGCAATCCATCGTGGTGATGACCGAACACGGATTGACGCAGTGCGAACCGCCCCGGGCCCAGGCCCCGCGCCGCGTGGATGATTTGGAGACATTGGAAACCCAGGGTGCCTTGCTGCGTCTTCTCCGCGAGGGCGTGGCATGAAGTATTTTTCTGCACTGGCCGCAACTTTGTTTGCCTTGCTGATCTGGCAGGGCATCGTGACCCTGACCGGGTTGCCGAAGTTCATCCTGCCCGGACCCGCCGTCGTGGCCGAAACCTGGTGGCAGAACCGCTGGGTGATCGCCGAGCATACCTGGATCACAGCGATCGAAGTGGTGATCGGTCTGGCATGCGGAACGCTGCTGGGTGTCGTCACTGCGTTGCAACTGGCGAATTCGCGGGCGGCGCGGGTCCTGGTGCAGCCGATGCTCGTGTTCACGCAGGCTCTGCCGGTATTCGCATTGGCGCCGTTGCTAACGCTATGGCTGGGCTATGGGCTGTGGTCCAAGGTCGCCATGGCGGTGTTGATCATCTATTTCCCGATCACCTCATCCTTTTTTGACGGGCTTATGCGCACCCCGTCGGGGTATCTAGATCTGGCCCGAACGATGCAGGCCAGCAAGCGCGCCGTATTGTGGCATATCCGTATTCCGGCCGCTCTGCCGTCGCTGGCGTCGGGGATGCGGCTGGCGGCGGTCTATGCCCCGATCGGAGCGGTGATCGGCGAATGGGTCGGCTCGTCGCAGGGGCTGGGCTATCTGATGCTGCTGGCCAATGGACGTGCCAAGACCGATCTCATGTTTGCCGCGATGCTGACCCTGGGCGTATTCTCGATCCTTCTGCACATGATTGTCCGCCGGGCCACGGCACGCATGGCGGGTGAGGTGCGTTAACCAATCAGAAACCGATTCTGGGTCAGGGTGCGCCCATGACACAGGACGCCTTTGCCGAAGCCCCGATGCTGTTTGATACGGACGAAGCGCCGGCGCAGCCGCTGCCCTCTGGCCGGTTACCCTCCTACATAAAAGACCACCGCAAGCGGCTGCGCGAACGGTTCATGACCGGTGGATCGGCGGCGATGCCGGATTACGAACTGCTTGAACTGGTCCTGTTCCGATCCATTCCCCGGCAGGATGTAAAGCCACTGGCGCGGGCGCTGATGGACACTTTTGGTGATTTCAATCGTGTCCTGACCGCGCCCGAGGAACGGCTGCGCCAGATCAAGGGCGTTGGCGATACCGTGGTTACCGACCTGAAAATTCTTGAGGCCTGCGCCCACAGGATGGCCCGCGCCCGGGTGATGCAGCGGCATGTGATCTCGGGATGGGATGCGCTACTGGATTATTGCCACACCACCATGGCGCATCGTGAGATCGAACAGTTTCGCGTGTTCTATCTGGATCGCAAGAACGTAATGATCGCGGATGAGGAACAGGCCAAAGGCACCGTGGATCACGTGCCGGTTTACCCGCGCGAGGTTGCCAAACGAGCGCTGGAACTGAATGCCTCGGCCCTGATTCTGGTGCACAACCACCCGTCGGGTGATCCGACGCCCTCGCAGTCGGATATCGACATGACCAACCGTATTCAGGATGCCTGTTCGGCCTTGGGCCTGACCCTGCACGACCACCTGATCATTGGAAAATCGACCGAGTTGAGCTTTCGGTCCGAAGGGTATCTGTGAGCTTCACTGCACCCAGATTTCAACCCGGCGGTTGACCTTGCGGCCCCATTCGGTGTCGTCACAGGCCATTGGCATTGCTTCGCCAAACCCTTCCGCGACCACCTCGATACTGTCTGATATCGATGTCTCGGCTGCGGCCAGAACCGCGTTTCGTACCGTCTGTGCACGTCGCAGGGCAATGCGGGCGTTGGCGGCGGCCCCGCCATCCCCGTCGCTGAAACCGGCAAACACCAGCTTGCGCGCCTTCAATATGCCGGCGTCAAGCATATGTGCCAGTTGCTGAATATTGGAACGTGACTGCGCATCCGGACGGGATGATCCGGGCTCGAACCGAACCGACAGGGACAGGCGCGACAGCGGGCGCAGCGTTTCGATCATGCGCTGAAGCTCATCCAGCCCAACTTCGGGCCCTCCGGTGGCGACGGCATTGGCAAGCCGGTCGCCCTGTACGCCAACCGGCAAGGTTTCAGGCGATTGATCCACATAACCTGCGTCACGAATGGCCATCTGGGCCCCGGGGCTTAGGCTAAAGGCCAGAAATTGCCGTGCAATCCGCGGCAGGCGGCGTTCGGGCAGATACAGAAACATCGGCAGGTTCAACGGATAATCTTCGGTCTTGATCGATTGACGGGTGGCGGCCAGCGGATGCCCACACCCTCCGGTCAACGGCAGGGCTCGGGTATTGTCGGCTGTCGCTTTGCTGGCGATTCCGATGGAAAACGGGTCCTTTGCCACGGCCTTGGTCAGATCGCTCGTTCGAATATGACGGATTGCGGTATCGGTCAGTTCCACGCCAGCGGTCTTCAATACCTGATCCTCGACAGCTTGCGCCAGCCCCGATCCCGGATCCGGCACATGCAATGCGATCGGAGCATCCGGCCCGCCCAGGTCCATCCAGTTCTTCACTTCACCTGACAGAATGCGCGCCAAGTCGGCCAGCGAAATCTGACGCATCACACTATCGGATGCCACCACCGGAACCATGGCGTCCAATGCAACAACCCTGGATCGCCGGGCCCGTTTCAAATCACCCAGCCCCGCGGCATCGGCTGCATCCCGCTCTGCCTCGCGTACTTCGCGCAGGGCCATCACGATATCTGTCTGATCCCCGATCAACTTGGCGAAGCCGCGATCCGTGGTCCCGACGTCAAAGTAGAACCGCGCCAACGGGGCGTCACGGCCTGACTGAAAAAGCTCATAGACGAAGGTGTCAGAATCCACGCGGGCAGGCGTTGCGGTCAAGCCTTCCTGCTGCGCAAACCCGATGATCAGGGCGGGCAGGACCGTTTCGGCGATGACAGACGATCCGGAAAACCGCAACTCGGCTACGAAATCCGTCAGGCTGGGGCACGCAGGTCCGTCGCAGGTGACGCCCGATCCATCAACGGTCAACTCACCGAACTGCGTATCAACGCGGTAAAATTCACCGTCGAAGCCCAGCAGGTTGCCTGTTACTTCGACCTTGCCGTCATGAGACGTCAGTGTGATGTCCTGCGCCATTGCACAGGTCGCACCTGCAACGGTAAACAGCGCGGTCACAGCCGCACGAAAGAAAGTCATAAGAGAGTCGAGCCTGCCTGCGGATTACTTTGCCGCGATTGTCAGGTCTGAGAGCAGATTATTCAACACCAGAAACTCACCGGCCTGTGAACAATCCGGCAGGGTCAGGGACATGTCGCGCGACCGCAGCCGGCTATCTGACAGAAGTTCCAGCGCCTGCACATTCAGCGTTTGCCCGCAGTTGGATTCGGTCACTTCGGCTTCGACCGTCAGGTCGATGCTGCCGGACCGATCCGACGCGCCCGTCGGAAAGGAATATACTTCGATATTCTTGGCACGACCCAGACCCGTCTGGCCCAGGCGCAGAACTTCTCCTGCGCCATTTGCCGAGGAATCGTTCCACACATGGCCGCTGTTGCCATAGCTTGCCCCGAATTCCAGCGCGTGAATCTGCAACTCGGTATCACCCTGCCATTGCAGGACGACGCGGTCATATTCGGCAATGTCGGTCACGTGAGTGGTGGCGACCGTGCCTGTTTCATCTTCGAATGAAATCAGGAAAATCGCGTATTCCGACAGTGCCGGGATGGACATGTTCAAGGCACCGGAATCGTCGGTGTTCTGGCTGACCGTCAGGCCGCTGTGATGAATTTCAACGCGTTCGTTTCGGTGGCAGGGTGCCCGCAGCGACAGGTGTGCCATGGCACCGGGGACGGCGACGGCGCGCGCGCTGATGTTGCAATCCGTTGTTTTCGGTGCTGACGGAACTGCGCGAGGTTCGGGCGCTGCCGCCCCGAAATCTGCGTCAGACGCCGGAGCCGAAGTCAGTACGATAGCATCCAACCCCGACAGAACCGAGGATTGCTGAGATGCCGAGGCAACATCAACACTACCCCCCGCGTTCGCAGGCTGCGCGGTTGGTCCGTTCTGCATCAGGTAGCCTATGCCCAAAGCACAAGCGACCGTGCCGCACATGGTCACGTAGTTTCGAACTACAAACAAGAAACCCTCCCCAGTTGAAGGAGCAAATCGCACATTCGCCACGAATCGCGGCCAATTTGTGGCCGCAAGGCGAACACATTGTGGATTCGGCGGGCAACGTTAGGTCAGTCGGCCATGGCAGTGTTTGAACTTCTTGCCCGAGCCACACGGGCACGGATCATTTCGCGACGGGTTGCCCCAGGTCGATGGATCGCTTTCGTCGAACCCCGGAAGCGCATCACCCGAGGCCGCAGCCTCGGCCTTGGCTTCGGCCTGTTTCGCGGCCTTGTCCACGGCCTCCTGCGCCTGAGCCTGCTGCCCGGCCATCTGCGCCAGCATTTCTTTCTGTTCTTCTTCGGTCAGCGGACGTACGCGCGACAATTGCTGTGTCACGGTCTCGCGCAGCGAATCCAGCATGCTTTCGAACAGCTGGAAGCTTTCGTTCTTGTATTCGTTCAGAGGATCGCGCTGGGCATAACCGCGGAACCCAACGACCGAGCGCAGGTGTTCCAGGGTCAGCAGATGCTCGCGCCATTTGCTGTCAATGGTCTGAAGCAGAACCTGTTTTTCGATGTTGCGCATGTTTTCAGGGCCAAAGGCGACGGCCTTCTGGGCCATCATCTCATCCGCGGCCTTGATCAGACGTTCGCGCACCTGCTCGTCATCCACGCCTTCTTCGGCGGCCCAGTCCCGAACCGGGACGTCCATGTTCAGCTTGTCCTTTATCGCCACGTGCAGACCCTCAGTATCCCACTGATCAGCATAGGATTTCGGCGGCATGTATTCGTCAATCAGGTCGTCAATCACCTGTTCGCGCATATCCGAAACGATCTCGGACAGGTCGTTTGCAGACATGATTTCGCGGCGCTGGCTGAAGATCACCTTCCGCTGGTCATTCATCACGTCGTCGAACTTCAGAACGTTCTTGCGCATGTCAAAGTTGCGGCCTTCGACCTTGGACTGCGCGCGTTCCAGCGACTTGTTCACCCAGGGGTGAATGATCGCCTCGCCTTCTTTCATGCCCAGCGTGGTCAATACCTTGTCCAGCCGTTCCGAGCCGAAGATGCGCATCAGGTCATCCTCGAGGCTCAGGTAAAATACCGTTCGGCCCGGGTCGCCCTGACGACCGGAACGACCGCGCAGCTGGTTGTCGATGCGGCGGCTTTCGTGGCGTTCCGATGCCATGACGTAAAGGCCGCCAGCAGCCAGAACCTTTTCTTTTTCTTCGGCGTGGCGTGCTTCTTCGGCGGCCCGCAGCTCGGACGGATCCGCGTCTGGATTCTCGGCAATCGCTTTCAGGACCTTCATCTCGACATTGCCGCCAAGCTGAATGTCGGTGCCGCGACCGGCCATGTTGGTGGCGATGGTTACCGCACCCAGACGACCGGCATCGGCAACGATCTGTGCCTCTTGTTCGTGCTGGCGGGCGTTCAGAACGTTGTGCTTGATGCCTTCCTTGGTCAGCATCTGGCTGAGCAGTTCGGATTTTTCGATCGACGTGGTCCCCAGCAGAACCGGCTGGCCCTTTTCCTGCGCCTTTTTCGTCTCGGCGATCATCGCATCGTATTTTTCGGCGGCCGTACGATAGACCTGATCATCTTCGTCGATACGGGCAATCGGCAGGTTGGTCGGAACTTCGACCACGCCCAGACCGTAGATCTCGGCAAATTCTTCGGCCTCGGTCAACGCGGTGCCGGTCATGCCGCTCAGTTTGTCGTACAGGCGGAAATAGTTCTGGAATGTCACGCTGGCCAATGTGACGTTTTCCGGCTGGATCTGAACCTTTTCCTTGGCTTCGATCGCCTGATGCAGACCTTCGGACAGGCGACGGCCCGGCATCATGCGGCCGGTGAATTCATCGATCAGAACGACATCGCCGTCGCGCACGATGTAATCCTTGTCGCGCTGGAACAGCTTGTGTGCACGCAGCGCCTGGTTGACGTGATGCACAACGGTGGTGCTTTCCGGATCATACAGGGAATGGCCTTCGGGAATCAGGCCGGCCTGAAGCAGCTGTGCCTCAAGAAATTCGTTGCCTTCATCGGTAAAGGTCACATTGCGCGATTTTTCATCCAGGGTGTAATGATCGTCGCTCAGCGTCGGGATCAGGCCATCAATGGCGGTGTACAGATCCGACCGGTCCTGCGCGGGACCCGAGATGATCAGCGGTGTCCGCGCTTCATCGATCAGGATCGAGTCGACCTCGTCCACAATCGCAAAGTTGTGGTGTTTCTGGTAAACCTGCTCTAGATCCGCCTTCATGTTGTCGCGCAGATAGTCAAAACCCAGCTCGTTGTTGGTGGCATACGTGATGTCACAGGAATACGCGGCCAGTTTTTCCGCGTCGGGCTGGCCGGACCAGATCACACCAGTTGTCATGCCTACGGCCGCAAACACCTTACCCATCCATTCCGCGTCACGTTTGGCCAGGTACTCGTTCACCGTGACAACATGCACGCCCTTGCCGGTCAGCGCGTTCAAATAGGCCGGGAAGGTGGCGACCAGAGTCTTGCCTTCGCCCGTCTTCATTTCCGAGATGTTGCCCTGATGCAGGAAAATGCCGCCCATCAGCTGCACGTCAAAGGCCCGCAGGCCAAGTGCGCGCTTGGCGCCCTCGCGTACGTTGGCAAAGGCCTCGGGCAGCAGGTCGTCCAGGCTTTCGCCATCCAGTGCGCGCTTGCGCAGGTCTTCGGTCTTGTCGATCAGACCTTGATCTGAAAGCGTTTCAAACTCTGGTTCCAGCGCATTGATCTTTTCGACCAGAGGGCGGGTCGCCTTGATCTTGCGGTCGTTCGGTGTTCCGAACACCTTTTTGGCGAGCGTTCCGAGTCCCAGCATGTTCACTCCAGAGGATCTGTTCTTTTCGTGGTTGCGACAGGCTTGCCCACCTTGCGCGCAACCCATAGATACGGGGGGTGAAAGGCGGCCCTGTCCAAGGCTTCAAAGCGATGTAAGCGGCAGGTTCCAGAGTGTCAACGCCGCGCCCTGTCGCGGCAAGAAAATAGGATGATTCAATGCCCAAAGGTCTCACTTTTCTGCCATCGCTGGCCCTGGCCGCCGTGATGGCCCTGCCGCTGGCCGCCGAAACCCAGCCGGATGCGTCGACCGTGGTCGCTCGGGTAAACGGGGATGAGATCACATTGGGTCACGTGATCGCCACCGTCGCTTCTCTGCCACCGCAATATCAGCAGGCGGAAGACGACGTGCTGTTCGATTTCATTCTGGAACAGCTGATCCAGCAGCAATTGCTGGGACAGCAACAGGATGGCCTGAACATGCGGAACGCGCTGACACTCGACAATGAAAAGCGGTCGCTTCAGGCGGTTCAGACGGTCGCGGCTCTGACCAACGATCTCGTCACAGAGGAAGCCATTCAGGCCGCTTACGATGCGCGTTTCAATGATTTTGCGGGTGAAGACGAATTCGACGCCAGCCATATTCTGGTGCAATCGGAAGAAGAAGCCAAAGCGCTCAAGACTCAGCTTGATGATGGTGCAGATTTTGCGGAACTTGCCCGCGAGAACTCGACCGGTCCGTCCGGTCCGAATGGTGGCGCGTTGGGATGGTTCGGAAAAGGCCAGATGGTACCTGAATTCGAGGCAGCCGTGATCGCGCTGGAAAAAGGGCAGGTGTCGGATCCGGTGCAAACTCAGTTTGGCTGGCATCTGGTCAAGCTGAACGACAAGCGCAAAACCGAAGCCCCCGAACTGGACGCGGTGCGCGATGAGCTGGCCCAAACGATCCAGCAAGATGCCATCCAGGCGCGGATCGACGAGTTGACGCAGCAGGCACAGATCGAACGCCCCGCGCTGGAAGGCGCAGGCCCCGAGATCATGCGCCAGCTGGACCTGATTCAGGAGTAAAGACCAGTGGCCACGATCACGAAGGTATCGCCACTGGCACCGGCGTCTTTCCCTGAACTGCCTGCGATTGACGGTGTGCGTTTTGCCACCGTCGAAGCGGGTGTGCGCTATCAGGGTCGCACGGATGTCATGCTGGCTGTTCTTGATCCGGGCACGTCGGTGGCGGGTGTCTTCACCCGCTCGGCCACCCGCGCGGCACCGGTTCTGGATTGTCAGAAGAAAATAGGAGGCCCCAGTGATGGACCTGCGGCGATCCTTGTGAACTCGGGCAATGCGAACGCGTTCACCGGCCACTATGGCCAGACATCGGTTGCCGAGGTGACACAGGCCGTTTCCAAAGCGACCGGCGTCCCCGTCGAACGGGTCTTTACGTCATCCACCGGTGTCATCGGTGAACCGCTGCCACATGATCGCATCATATCGCAGCTTGAAGCGTTGAAATCCGGCCTCAGCCGCCATGCCATCGAAGATGCCGCGCGGGCGATCATGACGACGGACACGTTTCCCAAAGGGGCGAGCGCACAGGTCGAAATCGGTGGCAAAACAGTCTCTATTGCAGGGATAGCGAAGGGTTCTGGAATGATCGCGCCAGACATGGCGACGATGCTGGTCTATATCTTCACCGACGCACAGGTTGAGCAATCGGCGTTGCAGGAAATGCTGAGCGCCCAGACAGATCGCACCTTCAACTGCATCACTGTGGACAGCGACACCTCGACCTCGGACAGTCTGCTGCTGTGTGCGACCGGATCTTCGGGCGTTGATGCCACCGGCGATGCCACTTTTGCACGGGCTTTGGAAACAGTGATGCTGGACCTCGCGCAACAAGTGGTGCGTGACGGGGAAGGCGCCACGAAATTCGTGGAAATCCGCGTGACCGGAGCCGCCTCGGACGCTGACGCCAAGACCCACGGTCTGGCCATCGGCAACTCCCCTCTGGTGAAAACCGCCATCGCCGGTGAAGACCCGAACTGGGGCCGCATCGTCATGGCCATCGGCAAGTCGGGCGCGGCAGCGGATCGCGACAAGCTCAGCATTTCATTCGGTGATATTCTTGTGGCCGAGAACGGCTGGGTCAGCCCGGATTATCGCGAAGAAGACGCCGCCGCCTATATGAAAGGTCAGGACCTCGTGATTGCGGTCGATCTGGGGCTGGGCGAAGGGAAATCCACCGTCTGGACCTGTGATCTGACCCACGGCTATATCGAGATCAACGCGGATTATCGCTCGTGAAAACCGTGTTAGTCTCTGCTGTCGCCCTGATCGACATCGAGGGCCGCGTGCTGCTTGCCCAACGTCCCGAAGGCAAATCCATGGCCGGACTGTGGGAATTCCCCGGTGGCAAGATCGAGCCCGGCGAAACCCCCGAGGCCGCCCTGATCCGGGAATTGCACGAGGAACTGGGCATCGACACCTGGGCCTCGTGCCTAGCACCGCTGACCTTTGCCAGCCACAGCTATGATGATTTCCACCTGCTGATGCCGCTGTTCGCCTGCCGCAAATGGGAGGGTATTCCGCAGTCGAAAGAGGGCCAGGCGCTGAAATGGGTGCGCGCGAATGACCTGCGGAACTTTCCGATGCCGGCGGCGGATGTGCCGCTGCTTCCGATTTTGCGGGATTGGCTGTAACAATTCGTAAGAATTGAGAAAACATCACGAAAAAGTTGACGCTGATCGTCCTCCTTGTCCTTAATCGGGGCAGCAGCGTTCCGGTCTGACCCGGCGACGCCGTTCCGGCCCGACCCGGGGCCGGATGGGGAGGAGAGATAGAATTGGCTCAGACGCAGTCGGGCGCCGAGGGGATGCACTCCCTTCCGGCGCTGCTACATCGCAATGCGACGCAGTTCGGGGATGCCCCGGCTTACCGCGAAAAGGAGTTCGGGATCTGGCAATGCTGGACCTGGGCGGAAACGGCCGCCGAGATCCGCGCGCTGGCGCTTGGATTTCTTGAACTTGGCGTTGAAAAGGGTGACCACATCGCCGTAATCGGGCGCAACCGTCCGGCACATTACTGGTCAATGGTTGCGGCGCAGATGGTCGGTGCCATTCCGGTTCCTCTCTATCAAGACGCGGTTGCCGAAGAGATGGCCTATGTGCTGGAGCATTGCGGGGCGAAATATGTCGTCTGCGGCGATCAGGAGCAGGTCGACAAGGTCATCGAGATTCAGGAAAACCTGCATCAGGTCAAACACATCCTCTATACCGACAAGCGCGGTATGCGGAAATACGACCACAGCCAGATGAATGCCCTTGACGACATCAAGGCCGAGGGCAGCGCCGGTCATGCGCGTTTCGACGCCGAACTGGACAGGCGCATCGGCGAGATCACCTATGACGACACCTGCGTGATGCTCTATACTTCGGGTACCACGGGCAAGCCCAAGGGCGTGGTGCTGTCGAACCGCAACGTGATCGAAAGTGCAAAGAACTCAGCCGAATTCGACCACCTGACCCGCAACGAAGACATCCTGTCCTATCTGCCGATGGCCTGGGTGGGGGATTTCATCTTTTCCATTGGTCAGGCCTACTGGTGCGGGTTCTGCGTGAACTGCCCCGAAAGCGCCGACACGATGATGACCGACCTGCGCGAGATCGGGCCGACCTATTTCTTCGCGCCGCCGCGCGTATTTGAAAGCCAGCTGACCAATGTGATGATCCGAATGGAGGATGCCAGCAAGCTCAAGCAGCGCATGTTCCACTACTTCATGGCGCATGCCAAGAAGGTCGGCGGTCGGTTGCTGGATGGCAAGCCGGTGAGCTTGGGTGACAAGGTGAAATATGCGCTGGGCAATCTGTTGGTTTACGGGCCGCTCAAAGACACGCTGGGATATGGGCGCTTTCGGGTGGGCTATACGGCGGGTGAGGCGATCGGGCCGGAGATCTTTGATTTCTATCGCTCTTTAGGCATCAACCTGAAACAGTTGTACGGCCAAACCGAGGCGACCGTGTTCATCACCGTCCAGCCCGACGGCGAGGTGCGCGCCGACACCGTTGGCGTCCCGGCCCCCGATGTCGAGATCAGGATCGACGACAAGGGCGAGATCCACTACCGCTCGCCCGGCGTTTTCGTCGAATATTTCAAGAACCCGGACTCGACCGCATCGACCAAGGACCCTGAAGGCTGGGTGGCCACGGGCGACGCAGGGTTCATCGAGGAAAGCTCGGGTCATCTGCGGATCATCGACCGCGCCAAGGACGTGGGCAAGATGGCCGACGGGTCGATGTTCGCGCCGAAATATGTCGAGAACAAGCTGAAGTTCTATCCGGATATTCTGGAGGCGGTGCTGTTCGGCAATGGCAAGGATCGCTGCGTCGCCTTCATCAATATCGATCTGACCGCGGTCGGCAACTGGGCCGAGCGCAACAACGTGGCCTATGCCTCGTATCAGGAACTGGCGGGACATCCGCGTGTGTTAGAGACGATCAAGGCCCATGTGGAAGAGGTGAACAAGTCGGTCGCCGCTGACGAGATGCTGTCGGGCTGTCAGGTGCACCGCTTTGTGGTTCTGCACAAGGAACTGGATGCCGACGATGGCGAGATGACCCGGACCCGCAAGGTGCGGCGCGGATTTGTCGAGGACAAATTCAGCGACATCATTGCCGCGCTTTATGACGGGTCCAAGACGGTTTCGACCACGACCGAGGTGACCTATGAGGATGGTCGCAAAGGATCGATTTCGGCGACGCTGGAAATTGTCGATGCGCCGGTTGTTCCCGTCGCCCAACACAAGGTTGCCGCAGAATGAGGGCCGTACGAGCGCCGCTCGACCTGCGGTCATCGCCCCGCCCGCCGTCCCGTTTTCGCGCAAGTCAGGGAGTGACCGATGCTGGATAATTCCGAAGGATATGTCACCGAAGACGGTCGCAAGATCGGCGGTGTGGTGATGGAAATGAAGAACATCACCCTGCGCTTTGGTGGTGTGGTGGCGATCAAGGATATTTCGTTCGATATCCGCGAAGGCGAGATCCGCGCCATCATCGGGCCGAACGGCGCCGGGAAATCCTCGATGCTGAACGTGATCTCGGGATTCTATGTTCCGCAGGAAGGCGAGGTCTGGTTCCATGGGTCCAGACGCCCGCCGATGCGGCCTTTTGAAGTCGCCCAGCAGGGAATCGCGCGGACGTTCCAGAATATCGCGCTGTTCGAGGGTATGAGCGTTCTGGACAACGTGATGACGGGTCGTCTGAACTTCATGAAGACCAACATCCTCCAGCAGGCGATCTGGCGCGGCAAGGCCGAAGCGGAAGAGGTGCAAAACCGCGAGGCGGTCGAAAAGATCATCGACTTCCTTGAAATTCAGCACATCCGCAAGACGCCGGTATCGCGCTTGCCCTACGGTCTGAAGAAACGCGTCGAACTGGCCCGCGCGCTGGCGGCAGAGCCCAAGCTGCTGCTGCTGGATGAGCCCATGGCGGGCATGAACGTCGAAGAGAAAGAGGACATGAGCCGCTTTATCCTCGACGTGAATGACGAATTCGGCACCACCATCGCTCTGATCGAGCACGATATGGGCGTTGTGATGGATCTGAGCGACCGGGTGGTCGTGATGGATTACGGCAAGAAGATCGGCGACGGCACACCGGATGAGGTGCGCAACAACCAGGAAGTCATCGACGCCTATCTGGGGGTCAGCCATGATTAAGCTCTGGGCAGAATTGGGGAGGGGCTGGCATGCCTGAACAACTTATCTTCGCGATGGAGGTCATCCTCAACGGTCTGATGGCCGGGGTGCTTTATGCGCTGGTCGCGCTGGGCTTTGTGCTGATCTACAAGGCGTCCGGTATTTTCAACTATGCCCAAGGGGTTATGGCCCTGTTCGCGGCGATGACGCTGGTCGGGATTATGAATGGGCAGGTGCCGTTTGCCCATCTGATCAACGCGACTTTCGGCACCCATATCCATTATTTCGGGTGGAATGTGCCAGCGCTGTTCGCGATCATTCTGACGATGGGTGTGATGGTATTGCTGGCCTGGGCCGTGCAGCGGTTCGTCATGCGCCATCTGGTGGGGCAGGAACCGATCATTCTGTTTATGGCGACCATCGGTCTGGCGTACTTCCTTGAAGGCGTGGCCGACCTGATGTGGGGATCCGAGATCAAGACGCTGGATGTGGGTCTGCCGCAGGGCATCAATCTGTGGATTGACGAGACCACCTATAACATCTTCGACTACGGCTTCTTCATCGACAATCTGGACATCGTGGCGACGGTCATCGCGGCGCTGTTGGTAGCCGCTCTGGTGGCGTTCAGCCAGTACACCAAGCAGGGCCGGGCCATGCGCGCAGTGGCGGATGACCATCAGGCGGCGCTTTCGGTGGGCATATCGCTGAACTTCATCTGGGTCATGGTCTGGTCGGTGGCCGGGTTTGTCGCTCTGGTCGCGGGCATCATGTGGGGCACCAAATCAGGCGTCCAGTTCTCACTGTCGCTGATCGCGCTCAAGGCGTTGCCGGTGCTGATGCTGGGCGGGTTCACCTCGATCCCAGGCGCCATCGTGGGCGGTCTGATCATCGGCGTGGGTGAAAAGCTGTTCGAATTCGCAATCGGACCGATGGTCGGTGGCGCAACCGAGAACTGGTTTGCCTATGTGCTGGCGCTGATCTTCCTAGTGTTCAGGCCGCAAGGCCTGTTCGGAGAGAAGATCATCGAGAGGGTATAGGGCATGACCAAGCTGATCGCCATCATCAACGTGGTCGCATGGGCGGGGTTCTGGGCTTTTGGCTACATCGCCCTCACATCAGACGATCTGACCGAAGGCCAACTGACGATTGCAGCGATCCTGGCCTTTGCAGGGCTGATCATGGGGGTTCTGGCCTACTTGAAGCTGGTGCGCGCCTCGGAGGCGAGCGGATATGCCAAAGGGTCCAATCAACTGGACGCCGAAGCCCGGAATCGGGCGCAGGAAGAATGGGGAAAGTAAGACATGTTCTATCGTGAGGCCGGAGATTTCAAAACCTCCTACGTGGATGACAGCCAGACTTTCCCGATCAAGTTCGATCGGTATCGGTACTATGTGGTGCTGGCGGTGGCCTTCGGGATCATCCCGTTCATCATCAACGACTATTGGGCCAACGCACTTCTGCTGCCCTTCCTGATCTATGCGATCGCGGCCATTGGGCTGAACATTCTTGTGGGGTATTGCGGGCAGGTCAGCCTGGGTACCGGGGGCTTCATGGCCGTTGGGGCCTATGCCTGCTACAAGTTGATGACCGCCTTTCCAGACGTGTCGATGTTCATCCATGTGATCCTGGCCGGTGGCATCACCGCCATCGTGGGCGTGCTGTTCGGCTTGCCGTCATTGCGGATCAAGGGGTTTTACCTTGCGGTGGCGACGCTGGCGGCGCAGTTCTTTCTGGTCTGGCTGTTCAACCGAGTGCCGTGGTTCTACAATTACTCGGCTTCGGGGCAGATCAACGCGCCGGAACGGGATGTTTTCGGCATCATCATCACCGGTCCGAATGCATCGGCCTGGGCCACCTACCTGTTCTGTCTGATTTTCCTGACCGTCTGCGCCCTCGTTGCGCGCAACCTGACACGCGGTACGACAGGGCGGACATGGATGGCGATCCGCGATATGGACATCGCCGCCGAGATCATCGGGGTGAACCCGCTCAAGGCGAAACTGACCGCCTTTGCCGTAAGCTCGTTCTTCGTGGGTATCGCGGGCGCACTGTTCTTTGCGGTCTATCTGGGCGCGGTTGAGGTCGGTGAAGTCTTTGGCATCCAAAAATCGTTCCTGGTGCTGTTTATGGTAATTATCGGCGGGTTAGGCTCTATCTTCGGATCCTTTGCGGGCGCTGCATTCCTTGTGCTTCTGCCGGTGGTCCTGAAAGTGGTCGGCGTCGATGTGCTGGGCTGGCCCACAGATATCGTTGCCCATCTTCAGCTGGTGATTGTCGGCGCCCTGATCATCATGTTCCTGATCCTCGAACCCCATGGGCTGGCACAGCTGTGGCGCGTCGCGAAAGAGAAACTCAGACTCTGGCCGTTCCCGCACTAAGGGTAGGCCCAATCAAAAAGACGGGTGCGAAAACCCGAATACACCATCGGATCAATCAAGGGAGGATACACCCGATGAACAAGAAACTGGCAACCGTGGCGCTGAGCGCCCTTATGGCCGCTGGGCCAGCGATGGCGGATCTTGTGATCCCTGATCTCAGCTATCGCACCGGGCCATATGCTGCAGGCGGTATCCCGTTCTCGGACGGCTACAACGACTATTTCACTCTGCTCAATGAGCGGGATGGCGGTATCGGAGGAGAACCGATCCGGGTGGTTGAATGTGAAACCGGCTATAATACCGAAAAGGGTGTGGAATGCTATGAATCGACCAAAGGCGAAGGTGCATTGGTTTATCAGCCTTTGTCGACTGGTATCACCTATCAGTTGATCCCCAAAGTGACGGCAGACGGAATTCCGCTGCACACGATGGGGTATGGCCGCACTTCGGCTGCAAACGGGAAGGTGTTCAGCAACGTGTTCAACTATCCGGCCAACTATTGGAACGGAGCTTCGGGCGCGATCAACTATCTGCTGAGCGAAAACGATGGTGACCTGAACGGTAAAAAAATCGCGCTGGTCTATCACAACTCTGCCTATGGCAAGGAGCCGATCCGCACTTTGGAAATGCTGGCTGAAAAGCATGGGTATGAGCTGACGCTGCTGCCAGTGGACCACCCGGGTCAGGAGCAGAAGTCGCAGTGGTTGCAAATCCGTCGTGAAAAGCCGGATTACGTGGTCATGTGGGGCTGGGGCGTGATGAACCAGGTCGCAATTCAGGAAGCTGCGAACATCCGTTTCCCAATGGAAAACTTCATCGGTGTCTGGTGGTCGGGCGCAGAATTCGACGTTGAGCCTGCTGGTGATAAAGCAACCGGTTACAAGGCGCTTACATTCACCGGTCTGGGCGATGACTACCCGGTTTACGACGACCTAAAGAAATACGTCGTCGATTCGGGTAAAGCTGCGGGCGCCGGTGATCAACTGGGCGCGGTGCAATACAACCGTGGTCTCTACGCAGCGATGTTGGCGGCTGAAGCCATCAAGACCGCACAAGAAATCCATGGCGTGACCGATATCACCCCAGCGATGATGCGCGACGGTATGGAGGCGCTGGAGATCACCAATGCCAAGATGGAATCTCTGGGCATGAGTGGATTTGGTCCCGAATTCAGCGTGACTTGTGAAAACCATGGCGGCCCGGGTCTGGTGGGTGTTGTTCAATGGGATGCCTCGACCGGTACCTGGAACAAGCTTCAGGACTTTATGCCAACTGATCAGGAAGTGATCGGCCAGCTTATCGCGGAAGACTCGGCAGCGTACGCGGCCGAAAACAACATCGAACCGCGCTGCGAATAAAGTCGGTTTCTTCCCGGCTGAGGCCGGCTCTCAAAACTCCGGAGCGGCGGTTTGCCGCCGCTCCTCACGAACAGTCCCGAAGGGGGCAGGCATGAGGACACGCGCTGATGCTTGATGCGGCACAAACCACTGACGTGCAGGCGGAAAACCTGCTTGAGGTCAATAATATCGAGGTGATCTACAACCACGTGATCCTCGTGCTGAAGGGCGTAAGCCTGACTGTGCCCAAGGGCGGTATTACGGCCTTGCTGGGGGGCAATGGCGCGGGCAAGACGACCACGCTCAAGGCAGTGTCGAACCTGCTGCATTCAGAACGCGGCGAAGTCACGAAAGGCACGATCAAGTATCGTGGCCAGAACGTACACGAAAGCGACCCCGCCGTATTGGTTGAAAAAGGCGTGATTCAGGTGATGGAAGGCCGTCACTGTTTCGAACACCTGACGGTTGAAGAAAACCTGCTGACGGGCGCGTATACCCGCAAGGACGGCAGCGCAGCGATCCAGCAGGATCTGGAGCTGGTCTACAATTATTTCCCCCGCCTGAAAGAGCGCCGCCGTTCGCAGGCAGGCTATACGTCGGGTGGTGAACAGCAGATGGTTGCCATGGGCCGGGCTTTGATGTCGCGCCCCGAGACGATCCTGCTGGACGAACCTTCGATGGGACTTGCGCCGCAATTGGTCGAAGAGATTTTCGGCATCGTGAAGGATCTCAACGAGAAAGAGGGCGTTTCCTTCCTGTTGGCCGAGCAGAACACAAATGTTGCCCTTCGGTTCGCGCATTACGGATACATTCTGGAATCCGGGCGCGTTGTGATGGATGGCCCGGCCGCCGAACTGCGCGAGAACCCGGATGTCAAGGAATTCTACCTTGGCATGTCGGATGAAGGTCGCAAAAGTTTTCGCGATGTGCGGTCCTATCGTCGCCGCAAGAGGTGGCTGTGAGCGGATGGAGGATATGGCGATGATGTATTTCGACGCACTCGAAACACGCTCGGCGGACGAACGCGCTTCGGATCAGGCCGCAGCGCTGGTAGAGCAAATCAAACGTGCTGCATCTGCCCCCGGGTTTGCTGCACATTTTTCTGAATCAGACACTAACAAGGTGGTCTCGGCAGATGATTTGCCGATGTTGCCGGTGCTGCGCAAATCGGACCTGATCCGGGCGCAGGCGGAACGCCCCCCTTTTGGTGGGTTCACCGTGAAGCCCGCGCGCCACTTTCATCACGTGTTCCAGTCCCCCGGGCCGATCTATGAACCGGGCAGCACCGATCACGACTGGTGGCGCATGGGCCGGTTCCTGCATGCCGCTGGTGTTGCAGCTGGCGATATTGTTCAGAACTGCTTTGGCTATCACCTGACACCGGCTGGCATGATCTTTGAAAACGGCGCCCGCGCTGTTGGTGCTGCCGTTCTGCCGGCGGGAACCGGGCAGACCGAATTGCAGGTGACAGCCGCGCGTGACGTTGGCTGCACCGCCTATGCGGGCACGCCTGATTATCTGAAAGTCATCCTGGACAAGGCTGACGAGATGGGCGTTTCGCTGAATTTCTCCAAGGCCGCTGTTGGTGGTGGCGCGCTGTTCCCGTCTTTGCGTCAGGAATATGCGGATCGCGGTATTTCGTGCCTGCAATGCTATGCGACGGCGGATTTGGGTAATATCGCCTATGAAAGCGCCGCGATGGAAGGGATGATCATCGACGAACATGTGATCGTCGAAATCGTGACGCCCGGAACCGGAACCCCGGTAGAGCCGGGCGAGGTGGGCGAGGTTGTTGTAACCTCTCTCAACCCGGATTACCCTCTGATCCGCTTTGCGACCGGGGATCTTTCTGCCGTCATGCCGGGTGTTTCGCCCTGTGGCCGGACCAACACCCGGATCAAAGGCTGGATGGGTCGCGCCGATCAGACCACCAAGATCAAGGGTATGTTTGTACGCCCGGAACAGGTTGCGGCCCTGGTCGACAAGCATGAGGAAATTGTCAAAGCCCGCGTTATTGCAGCCCGCCAGGGTGAGATGGACACGATGACGGTCCGGATCGAAAGTCCGCGCGGTGACGACCCGGCATATGCCAAGTCAGTGGCCGAAGTGTTGAAACTGAAAGGTGCGATCGAGGTCGTGGCCCCCGGATCCCTTCCCAAGGACGGGGTGGTGATCGAGGATCAGCGCGTCTACGAATAGCGGTGTTTTTCAGATCTGCGGCAGTTTGTGCCGCAGATTTGTTGACCGATGCACTGGTGTTTCCGAGCTTTTTGGTCGATTAAAGGCGAACCCTTCGCCTTTGCCAATCACAAGCCGGGATGATGGCCGAAATCGAGTTTTCACAGAACGGATCGCGCAATCGCGGTGTACGCGGTACCCGACTGCTGGCGGGGATCGCCTATGTCGTGGCTGCCGCGTGCCTTTTGCCGATGATCGCCGTGGTCCTGGCGGCTGTAACCGGGGGAACGGACACGATCTCGCACCTGATGGAGACGGTGCTGCCCGGCTATATCGCGACGACCCTGATTCTTGTGGTCCTGGTTGCGGCCGGCACGTTCAGCATCGGCACCGGGGCGGCTTGGCTGGTAACGATGACCCGTTTTCCCGGCGTGCGGATTCTGGAGATCGCACTGGTCCTTCCGCTGGCCTTTCCGGCGTATGTTCTGGCCTATGCCTACACCTTCATTCTGGATCACCCGGGCATCGTTCAAAGCACGCTGCGTGATGTAACGGGGTGGGGCCCGCGCGACTATTGGTTCCCGGAAATCCGCTCGACCGAGGGTGCGGCGGTCATGTTGATCCTTGTGCTTTACCCTTATGTCTATCTGCTTGCGCGGGCTGCGTTCCTGCAACAAAGCGCAACCGCGTTTCTGGCGGCGCGGGCGCTGGGCAACAATCCATGGCTGGCTTTTCGGCGCGTGTCACTGCCGATGGCGCGACCCGCCATTGCAGGCGGCGTTCTGCTGGCCGTCATGGAGACCATCGCAGATTTCGGAACCGTGTCGTATTTCGGCGTACAGACCTTTGCCACCGGGATCTACACAAGCTGGTTTTCCATGGCCGATCGTGCGGCAGCGGCGCAACTGGCCCTGTGCCTGCTGGTCTTTGCCTTGATCATGGCCGTGGCCGAGCGCACCCAGCGTGGCAAGGCAAAATACTATCAGGCGGGGAAACAGCATGTGGCGCAACCGGCGGCAAATCTGACGGGTCTGCGCGCCTGCGGGGCATTTCTGCTGTGTGCAATACCCGTTCTTTTCGGTTTTTTGCTGCCCGTCATCATTCTGGTCGAGATGGGCCTGGACTCCGAACAGAACCTGCTGTCGCAGCGTTATATCGGTTTCATCCAGAATTCGTTGATACTTGCTGGTACGGCGGCGGTCATCACCGTCTTTGCGGCGATCAGTGTCGGGTTCTTTCAACGTCTGAGGCCCGGGCGCGCCTCGTCTGCGACCGCATATATGGCGCGTCTGGGATATGCCGTTCCCGGTGGCGTCATTGCGGTTGGATTGATCGTCCCCTTTGCGAGTTTTGACAACGCGCTGGACGTCTGGATGCGACAGACCTTCGACGTATCCACGGGGCTGTTGGTGACAGGTTCCATCTGGCTGCTGGTCGCTGCCTACATGGTGCGCTTCCTGGCTGCCGCGCTTAGCGCGTATGAGGGGGGCCAAAGCACTGTACATGCGAATATGGACGCCGCAGCCCGTTCACTGGGGCAGACGCCGTTGGGAACATTGCGACGGGTTCACCTGCCGATTCTGACCCCCTCGCTGCTGACGGCCCTGCTGATCGTGTTCGTGGACGTGATGAAAGAACTTCCCGCCACGCTGATCATGCGCCCGTTCAATTTCGACACATTGGCGGTGCAGGCGTATCGGCTGGCCTCGGACGAGAGGCTGGAGGGCGCCGCCGTGCCTTCGCTGGTCATTCTGGCGGTGGGTCTGTTACCTGTAATCCTGATCTGCCGTCAGGTCGGCCGACGGTAACACTTGTGTCGCAATTGTAGGACAACTGCGCATCAGGCTTGATTCAAACACGATTTCCGGCAAGGCTGGAGGTATGAATATGCAGCCTCCCAGCCGGTTCTCGGCAAGCGCAGCGCAGATGCCCGTGGCTTTCGACCGGCATGAGATGTCTCAAATCCTATCCGTTTATGGTCGGATGGTCGCCGCCGGAGAATGGCGTGACTATGGTATTTCCAACCTGCGCGACATGGCGGTGTTCTCGATCTTTCGGCGCACCGCAGAACATCCGATCTACCGCGTCGAAAAGCACCCGCGCCTGAGGTCCCGGCAGGGAATGTATTCCGTCATAGGTATGGATGGCCGCATCCTGAAACGCGGCCACGATCTTCGGGCAGTCCTGCGGGTACTGGAACGCAAGCTGATCCGGGCCGTAAACCCGGATTAGAGCCTTTTGTGGGCCGTGACCGGCCCGTCACCCTGATCCATTATGCGGCGGATCGCCTGATCCATTGGTTCGAATACCACCGCCATATGGCTGGCGTTCGCATGCAAAAGCATGTTTTGGCCCGAAACCCAGGCCACGTGCCCTTTCCAGAACAACAGATCACCCCGTTGCGCAGGGCCCCCTTCGATCACGGTTTTGCCCAAAGCGCGTTCCTGATCGCCGCTGTCGCCGGGGCACGGCAGGCCACAAGCCAAAAGCGCCGCTTGAACCAACCCGGAACAATCGATGCCGAACCGGCTGTTGCCGCCCCACAAATAGGGTGTGCCCAGAAACAGCTGGGCCACTTCGACCGGGTCGTCAGGCTTTTCGGTCATCGGCGCCGTGTGTACCTTTGGGATATATCCCAGTTCGGTTTCAACAAACCGGTCCGTCTCGGTCCTGGCTTGGATTTTGCTTCCGAAACTCAGCGACACCAGATCGCGGCTTTTGAAATCCGCTTCCTGGTAGGCATGCGTTGCAGGCGCCGTGATCCAATGCGTCGCAGGCGCATCCGCCGTCAGCTGATCTGTTCGCAACCAGCCGGTATACCCATCTTTGTCTGCGATGACCCTGTTCCACCCGCTCTTTGTTTCCTCGATCTGAACCGTATCACCGAACAACAATTGCCGGTCGCGTGGCCCGTCTGGGCTGCGCAGCAAATCGACAACGGGTGCGGAAACTCGATGGCGTGTCACAGTCCCAATATCTCCGGCAACGCCGTCAGCACGGCACGAGGTCCCTGACCCAGACCGCCCTTGGTGCGCCCCGGCTCTTTGCTGGGCTGCCAGGAATAGATGTCGAAATGGATGTAGCGGCGTGTGCCCACGAACCTGCGCAGAAACAGAGCGGCTGTGATCGACCCTGCAAACCCGCCCGACGGCGCGTTGTCCAGATCGGCGATGCCGGGTTCAATCATCGCTTCATAGGGCGCGTGGAACGGCATGCGCCAGACCGGATCAGCCGAAGCCTCAGCGGCATGCGACAGAGCAGACGCGCAGCGCTGATCATCGGTATAGAAAGGTGCCAGATCGGGGCCCACAGCCACACGGGCGGCCCCGGTCAGCGTCGCCATCGAGATCACCAGATCGGGTTCACCTTCCTCAGCAAGCGCCAACGCGTCAGCAAGCACCAGACGCCCTTCGGCATCCGTATTGTTGATCTCGACCGTCAGTCCCTTGCGAGAGGTCAGGATGTCCCCTGGGCGGAAGGCATTTCCGGCAAGCGCGTTTTCGACTGCCGGTATCAAGACCCTCAATTGCAGGGGAAAACCCAGCTGCATGATCATCCGCGCCAACCCCAACACATTGGCCGCGCCACCCATGTCTTTCTTCATCAGACCCATGGATGCGCCCGGTTTCAGGTTCAATCCACCCGTATCGAAACACACCCCCTTGCCGACCAGAGTCAGTTTGGGGCCGCTGCTGCCCCAATTCAGCTCGATCAACCGGGGGGCTTGTTCGGCGGCGCGCCCTACGGTGTGGATCATAGGAAAATTCTGTTCCAGCAAGGCCGCGCCGCTGATCACGCTGCACGCGGCACCGAATTCACCGGCCAGAGCCTCGGCCGCCTGCTGCAACTGCTCAGGACCCATATCCGAGGCTGGCGTATTCACCAGATCGCGGGTCAGAACTTCGGCATTGGCCATCGCTTCGATACGGTTGGCGTCGACACCTTCGGGCGCAACCAGCGCCGCGGTTCCAGCAGATTGAGACGCGTAGCGATCGAAGGTGTAACCTGTCATCAACCAGCCAAAGCACTCCATTTCCAGACGATCAGCGGGAATGCCGGACGCGATATGATAGGTTCCTTCGGGCAATGCCATGGCTGCGGCGGCCAATGGGAACCTTTTTCGCTCGCGCTTGTCTTCTGTTCCATACCCGGCCAGCACAAAATCAACCGCGCCATGCGCGCCTGGCACCAGCAGGGTCTGCCCCATCGCACCTGTAAACCCGCTTGCGGCAACCCAGGTCCGGACGGTATCCGGCTGGTCCTGCAACCAACTGTCCAAATCCGGCTGCGCAATCACATGAAGCGGTATGGACGGGTCAGAGGATGGGGCGAAGGACAGGGTCATGGGCGTCTCGGCTGATGGTTTCTGCGCACAGACTAGCCGCGCATGATCTGCCCGCAACCCCTGTCAGACGGAAAGGTCCTGCTGGTCCCAGACGGCGGTCAGCGATCGTTCGCCCACGCGGATCAAACGCCCAAGCGTCGCGCCTGCCGCAACGGCGTCACCGGCATCGACGGTGTGGGCCACGTCACCCGCCACCCGGGCCAGGGCCGTCATCCCGATCTGTTCGGATATAGCGACCAGTGACCTGGCGCATTTGCGCAGGTCCGCCCATTCGCGCTGACGCCAGTAGCGTTCGCAGTTTGACAGGCGCACGGCAAGCTCTTCGACCGTGCGACACAGAACATCCAGCGCATTCTTGTCGCCAAGTTGCCGGTACAGCCCGCTCAGTTGATCCGAGTCCAGACGGACGGATTCCTTATGTTCAAGCGTGATAATCTTTTCCACCACATTCACCCTAGTTCAAACGCCCCCACGGCGCGGTGTTGATCCTGGCAGAAAATTCCTTTGCAAAACCTTGCGGGGAAACTGGATAATGGCTCGAATTTTCGTTGAATTCGGTTTAGATCATCCTTCAGCGACAAGAACGGGGACATTGAAATGGAATTTGCCAAACCTCTGCCGAGCTACCTTGTAAAACGGTATCACGGTTGGAAGGCCACAACATATTCGGAAAACCAGGTCTGGTATCGCCGTCTCGCCGATGAAGGGCAACGCCCCCGCGCCATGGTCATATCCTGCTGCGACAGCCGGGTTCACGTAACGTCCATGTTCGGCGCTGACCAGGGCGATTTCTTTATTCACCGCAATATCGCCAACCTGGTGCCGCCCTATGCACCGGACGGGGACCACCACGGCACCAGCGCCGCGATCGAATACGCTGTAACGGCGCTCAAGGTCGCTCATTTGATCGTGCTGGGGCATTCGCAATGCGGCGGCGTGCAGGGCTGCATCGACATGTGCAAGGGGCAGGCGCCGCAACTGGATGCCAAGGACAGCTTTGTTGGCCGCTGGATGGATATTCTGAAGCCGAAATTCGAACTGGTCGCGGATATCGAGGACGGTGTCGAACAGGCCCGGCAGTTCGAACGTCAATCGGTTGTCGCTTCGCTGGAAAACTTGATGACCTTCCCCTTCGTCTCGTCAGCCGTTGATCAAGGCGCGCTGAGCTTGCACGGCTTGTGGACGGATATCGGCGCAGGCGGGCTTGAAAGCTATGACCCTTACCAAAAAAAGTTCGTCCCGGTCTGACAGTGACAGAGCTGGAAATCCGAAACAACAATGGCGGCTCTGATTCAGGGCCGTTTTTGGTATACTCCACCCATTACACCTGAAGATTGGAGCCTGCCATGAAAGTCATCAAGCGCATCTTCGCAGGATTGGTCGTTTGTCTTCTGGTTTTGGTCGCGGTTTCCTATCTGTTGCCGGGCAAGGCGGAAGTTTCGCGTAGCATCGCGATCGACGCGCCGGCAAGCGCCATCTTTCCGTACGTGAATTCGATGCAGGAAACCGAAAAGTGGTCTCCGTGGCTGCACCAGGACCCCGAAACCAAACTGACCTATTCTGGCCCTGCCGCCGGAGTCGGGAACACTCTGAACTGGGCGTCGGATCACCCGCAGGTCGGTACGGGATCACAGGAAATCGTCGAAAGCGTGGAAAACCAACGGGTCAAAACGGCGCTGGATTTTGGCCCGATGGGTACTGCCACAGCGTCCTTCATCCTTGAGCCTGACGGGGCGGGAACCAGAGTGACCTGGGGGTTTGACTCGGATCTGGGTCTGAATCCCATGTCCCGCTGGATGGGTTTGATGATGGATACGTGGGTGGGCGAGGACTATGACCGTGGTCTGACCAATCTGAAAGCACTGGTTGAAAACCAAAGCTAGGCTGCTTGTTTGTGGGAAAGCATGCGGAGGTGTGCTTGACCGAAGCCCTAGCCCAGTCGAAACCGGGCAAGCTTTCCCAGGTGATCGGATCCCATGAAGGGGCGCAGCTCAACTGTTCCGGTTGTGCCTTTGGGGAACAACAGGTTGTCTATCGGCAATGGGATTTTCCAACTGCCGAGGTTGTGGGTGTTCAGGACGGTTCCAAAGCTTTGGTTGTTTGCGGCTGCTCCGATCCGTCTGACGCTTTCGCCCCAGGGCACCATATTGAAATCCCCGGCAATCAGAACCGGTCCTTCAAGTTGGCTGATGCGGTCGGCAATCACCTGGCTTTGTCTGGACTGGTCGTAAGGAAATGGCCAGTTCAGATGAACTGAAACAACCCAGACCAAGTCACCGCCGGGCGCTTTGACCTGTAACCCCACAAGCCCATAACCTTGCAGACAGAACTCGGAATTCTCGACAATCGGCAAGGTCGTCAGGATGGCGACGTTTTGTTCAGGGCGGAATTCACAGATCACCTGTTCGGGGTAATGCTCGAACAGGTTGCTCATGTACTTGCGGTTGTGGCTGGAGACTTCCTGCAAGGTCACGATCTGAGCGTCTGATTCAAGGATATCATCGGCCAGCGAATACCGGGGCCAGGCTTTGCTCATCAGGTTCTTCTGGTACAGCGTCAGGCAGGTGTCGTCGCAATCGTCCGAGGGCGCGGCAACGCTGGCCGCGATGGACCCGATGGCAATCCCGGAAAAGACCAAGGTGGCCAATGCAAGATATCTGGCGCGCATGAAAAGAAGAATTACCGCGCAGGGGAGAAGCAAAACACCAGCCTGAGGCCGGAGCAGAGCGATTGAATCTCCCACGGCAAAAACCTGCCCCGTAAAGCCAATGACGACCAGTATCATCAGAACGCATGTGCATCCGATGGTCAGGGTTCTGGCAATCCTGCGTCTGGTCGAAATGTGCATGCCCTGCCTCTTTTACCTTGCACCGGGCGGTTTTTTTCCGGACTTCCGACATCCGCCACGAACAAGGTTCAGTTTTAGGTGGCAAGCGTGTCTGGTTTTGTCAACAGGTTGGCGATTTTCACCGCGCGCAAGACTGTACCCTAACCGAGGTTCATAGCGCAGCCATGATGGATGCGGGTGATGGACCGGAAGGTGCCGATTTGGTGGAAGAGGTGATCCGAGCCGGTTCTGTTGAGCGCATTGACGGGCCACCTCGGGCGCGGACTCACCTGTGACGTTGACTGCTGATCACGGTGGTAAAGGTTCGTGTTGCGCGACTTTGTGCAAGTGCAATGGCGCTCAAAACCAAGGCACAGGCCACTGCTTGCGCACCTGTGATTGTTTCACCGAAGGCAAAAACGCCCACGGCAAACATTGTCGGCAGTTCAATGCTGCCGATAACGGCCGTGCGCGATGCCCCGATGACAGGGGAACAGACGGTGTAAATCAGCTGGGGAACCAGTGCCGTCATAAGACCGATCCCGACGATCAGAAACCAGTCACTGCCGCCTGCTGGCAGGACTTCGCCAATTTCCGAAGAGATAATCAAAGGGGTTAGCCCGACGACCGACCCCAACGAAACCGACGCTATCCTGGCCAAAGGAGCAATTCGCGAAAGACGGTGTACAAGCACGCATATGCCGAAGCCAAATCCGAAAGGTGCAGCCAAAGAGACAAGCAGCGTTGGAATTTGGTCAATCGGTACGGATGCCGGAGACCCTGCAATGCCTGCCGCAAGAACAATCAAACCGGCCGCAACAAGGCTGCGCCGCGTCGGCGGATCGGCGAATATCGCCCAAGCGATGATGATCGTAAACACCGGGTAGGTCATGTAAAGAACACCCACCGTTGATGCCGGCACTGTTTCAAGTGCGGTAACATATCCGACCCACCCAAGCCCCATGACTGCCCCCGCAGCCATACCCCAGACTATTTCCCGCCGGTTTGAACGATGCTTCAGAAGGGTTGGCAACAATAGGATCGCCGTCAAGATGTACCGATAAAACGCAACCGCGTAGGGCGCGAGTCCCTGGTCAGTGAGACCCCGGCTGAAATAGGGTACAAAGCCAAAACAGATGGATGCAAAGAACACTCCCGCCCCGGCAAGGGCGTAGGGTATTGGATCGTGCTTGGTTGATGTTGGTCGGCCCATCTTTAACACCTACCATGCAGTATTTCCGTTGGCATCAGCAACCTGACCGAACCGTCACGTCGTCTGTAAACCAGCTATTGGGAAACGCAAAAAACCCGCCGAACAATCAGCGGGTTTCCTGGTTCTCAAGCTTTGACCAAAATCGGGATGTCAGCCCTTTTTCAGAACCTCGCGGCCCAGAAGCTCCGCGATCTGCACCGCGTTCAGGGCGGCGCCCTTGCGCAGGTTGTCGCTGACGCACCACAGGTTCAGACCGTTCTCGATGGTCGAGTCCTGACGGATACGGCTGATGAACGTGGCGAAATCGCCCGCGCATTCGACCGGCGAGACGTAGCCGCCGGCTTCGCGCTTGTCGATCACCATGATGCCCGGTGCTTCGCGCAGGATGTCGCGGGCTTCGTCTTCGTCCAGGAATTCCTCGAACTCGATGTTCACGGCCTCGGAGTGGCCGACAAACACGGGAACGCGCACGCAGGTGGCTGTGACCTTGATCGACGGATCGACGATCTTCTTGGTCTCGACAACCATCTTCCACTCTTCCTTGGTCGAGCCGTCTTCCATGAAGACGTCGATCTGAGGGATGACGTTGAAGGCGATCTGCTTCTGGAATTTCTTCGGCTCAACTTCGGTAGTCGGGTTGTAGATGGCCTTGGTCTGATCCCAAAGCTCATCCATGCCTTCCTTACCGGCACCGGAAACCGACTGATAAGTCGACACCACAACGCGCTTGATCTTCGCACGGTCATGCAGCGGTTTCAGCGCGACAACCATCTGCGCGGTCGAGCAGTTGGGGTTAGCGATGATGTTTTTGTTCTTATAGTCGTGGATCGCTTGCGGGTTACATTCCGGCACGATCAGAGGGATCTCGGGGTCATAGCGATAGAGCGACGAGTTGTCGATCACCACACAGCCAGCCGCAGCCGCTTTGGGGGCATAGGTCTTGGTTGCGTCCGAGCCGATGGCGAACAGGGCCATGTCCCAGCCGGTGAAATCGAAGGTGTCGATGTCCTGGGTGGTCAGTGTCTTGTCGCCAAAGCTTACTTCCGTACCCAGCGAACGACGGCTTGCCAGCACGGCAAGTTCATCGACCGGGAACTGGCGTTCTGCCAGAATGTTCAGCATTTCGCGGCCCACGTTACCCGTGGCGCCGGCGACAACGACGCGATAGCCCATTTCATGTCTCCAAAGTTAAGGACGCGCGTTCATAGCCGCGTTGCAGCAAAGAAAAAAGGGCTATCACGGGTGAATTGGCCGAATTGACGTCGATTTTAACCCGAATGCGCTTTTTCACCCGTGTTCAGCAAAGACCGATAGACCCGCACGATGGCCTCGGCCTCACCTTCGATTCGAAAATGCTGCTCGACACGCTGTCTTGCGGCCTGACCGGATTGCACCAGCTTGTCCAGATCGCTCAACATCTGTTCCAGTGCTTCAGCCAGCGTCCCGGCGTTGTCCTTTTCGATCAAGCGGCCGGTTTTCCCGTCCTCGATCTGGGCGCTGAACGCTCCGACCCCGTGGCAGGCGATTGCAGGCACGCCGGAGGCCATCGCCTCAAGCGGTGTAAGGCCGAACCCTTCGTGACGGGCCGGGGCCACGAACAGGTCAAGGGCGCGGTAGGTTTCAACGATCTCCTCCCAAGGGCGCTCGCCCAGGAAGTGCACCCGTTCCGACAGCCCGGCAGCTTTGAGTTTGGCTTCCTGCTCCTGTTGGAACGCTTCAAATTCTTTGGTGGCGCGCCCGGTGAACACGATGCTGGCGTCGGGATGGTTCGGCAGAATCTCGATCGCCGCATCCACCAGCAGATCGACACCTTTCTGAGGTCGAATACGCCCGAAACACCCGATCAAGGTCCCTTCCGGCAGCCCCAGCTTCTGCCGCAGGGCGGTTTTGTCTTCGGCCGGGTGAAACAGTTCGGTGTTCACACCGTGCATGATGACGGTTGCGGGATGTTCCAGAAACGACGCCGCTTGCGGCGTTGTGGCGATCAGCGCATCCATCTTCGAAATCAGCCACTTGGTGAACCCCGAATGATTTCGTTGCGCAGCCGAGGTGAACAGAAGTTTCAGATTGCGTCGCAGCACATGTTTCAGAAACAAACCCATCAGCATTTCGGTGTTGCGCCGTGCATGCCACACCCGGAGCGTTCTGTTCGAAAGGAACGGAATTTTGATCAACCGGATATGGGGCAGATCACCCGGCAGGCCGGGTCCCGTGGCGACGATCCTGATCATGTGCTTTTGAATCGGCAACAGGCGGATTACGGTTGTGGTGACGCCGGAGAGGCTGTGTTTCAGGTTCGGCGCTATAACCTCGATATCCTGCACGGCTTGCTCCGCAATTGCTTCAATCCACATTATCCTGGCTGAATAGATAAATCACGCAACCGATGGCAAGGGTTACCGCAAAAAACCCGAAAATCGCGGTGTAGGGCGCGGTTGTTCCAGCCTGGGCCGTGGCGGCATGAATGCGCCCGGTGACAAATTGGGCGATGCCGACCCCTCCGATTCCGAAAAGGTTCAACAGGGTTACGCCTCGGCCCACCAGATGGGCGGGAACGAAGGCCCGACCATGGGCCATGATGACCGGAAAACTGGCCCCGGTGAACCCTATGATGGCCAACAGCAGAACGGACAGCCATGTGGCATGGTCGATCCAAACGCAAAGCAGGGTCAGCGCCACGACACCCAGCGCGTTGCCCGTGAAGATAACCCACTTCCGAGTGCCGAAGACACGATCCAGCGGTCCGTAGACAAAGGTACCGGCGATCATCGCAGACCCCATGACCAGTGTCGCAGTGCCGATCTGGGTGGTGCTGAGCCCGAAGACATCGTTCAGATACGGCCCGGCCCATAGCCCGCGCAGCGCGGCAGAGGGCGCATAGGCCACCAGCATCAAGGGCATGATCAGCCACAGTGCAGGCTCTTTCAGCAGGTCCAGAAGTGAACCTTTGTGTTCCGTATCAACCTTCGCTGGATCGCGCAGGCTCAGCCAAATACCCAAAGCAATCGCAGCAGATATAACGGCCAGCCCAACCATGGTGGCGCGCCATCCCATCCATTCGACCGCAAGCGCAGTCGGATAGGAGGCCACGAGATTGCCCACCGAGCCAACACCCAGCATGACGGCAGCCAGTGTCGCGAATTTCGCAGGCGGGTATTCGCGGGCAAAGATGAAATAGGAAGCCATCAGAACCGGAGAGCACCCAACCCCGATCAGGCCCATGGCAACACTGACATGCAACGGTGAGGTCGCGACCGCAAAAATTGCGGATCCTCCTGCGCCGCCAACCAGAAGAAGCGCGGCTGCGGTCAGCCTGGGCCCAACCTTGTCCAGCGCCCAGCCGACCGGGATTTGCATTGCAGCGAACACCAGAAACCAAAGGCCGGATGCAAAGGCCAGATCTTCGGGTGTAGCGCCGATATCGCGTTCAAGATCCAGGCTGAGCACAGCCAGAAATGCACGGAAAAACTGGCTGAGCACATAGCCCAGGCACAAAACCACCAAACCCGCCTGCATATTCCGCCTCTTTTCCGCTTTTCCGCAAGGAATGCTTGGCACGCAATGATGCAACGCACAAGCATGTGTACTATGTTTCAAAACGAGGACTCGGGCCGCATTCCGGCTATCATTGCCAGAAGTTTGATTTCGAGGGGGAAAATGAAAGACCTCCATTCCGCATTTTACGAAAACCTGCCCCTGTTGAGGGATTTCACCCGTCTGGCGGATCCGGCGCAGTTTTCGCCGGTGCCCGACGACTGGTTTCTGGGGGTTGCCGACATCGTCGATTCAACCGGCGAGATCGCGCGGGGGCGATACAAAACCGTCAACACCGTGGGGGCTGCTGTTATCTCGGCGATGATAAACGCGATGGACGGCAAGTTGTTTCCCTATGTCTTTGGCGGCGACGGGGCGGCGTTTGCGATCCCCCCCAGCGAAATTGAAGCAGCGCGGGATACTCTGTCAGCCATGCGGCGCTGGGCGGAAGAAGAGTTTTCCATGCCGTTGCGTGCGGCGCTGGTGTCGGTGGCGGATATCCGAAAAGCAGGCAGGGACTTGCGCGTCGCTCGTTTTGCGCCCTCTTCCGGGGTGGATTATGCCATGTTCTCGGGCGGAGGCTTGGCCTGGGCCGAGGCAGAGATGAAAGCGGGCCATCACATGATCGCGCCTGCCGAACCGGGTGCGCAGCCGGACCTGACAGGCCTGTCATGCAGATGGTCAAACAGCCCGGCGCGGCACGGTCAGATCGTGTCACTGGTCGTTGAACCCACTGCGTCGGCAACTGAACGCGACTTTGCCGACCTTGCGCAATCGGTTCTGTCCGCGTCAGAAGAGCTGGAGCGCGCAGGTCATCCGGTGCCTGTAAATGGTCCGCCCATGACGTGGCCGCCCCCCGGCCTCGACATTGATGCGCATGTTTCGCGCAACGGGCGGAATTTGTTTCTGCACAAGCTCGTTCTTCTGTTTCAGAACCTGCTGATCGCGATATTGTTCAAAACACGCAAGAAGCTGGGACAGTTCGAACCCGAACACTACAGGACGATGGTCAGCAGCAATGCCGATTTCCGCAAGTTCGATGACGGCCTGAAGATGACGTTGGATTGTGACCCGGCCACTTTGCGACAGATCGAACACTTGCTGAAAGAAGCGCGCGGGCGCGGCAAAATCCGATACGGTCTGCACGTGCAGGACGAGGCGATGATGACCTGTTTCGTCCCGTCGGCCACACGGGACGATCATGTGCATTTCGTCGACGGTGCCTCGGGCGGATACGCCCAAGCCGCAGCGGCCATGGTCCGTTGAGCGGTTAGTCGGCTTTCCATCGTGCGGCGAGATCACGTGCCGTTTGCGTCAGCAGCATCACATCAATGCCAACCGCCAAAAACTGTGCGCCCATATCCAGATATGCCTGACGGGCCTCGTCATTTGTGGCCAGAATGCCCGGCGCTTTGCCTGCGGCCTTGATCCGCGTCAGTGCATCCCGGATAACCGCGCGCACCTCGGGTGCCGCGCTGTTGCCCTGATGGCCCATATCGGTCGACAGATCAGCAGGGCCTATGAATACGCCATCCACGCCTTCAACATCCAGGATGTCGTCCAGAGCAGCAATTCCGGCGCGGGTTTCCACCTGCAACAACAAACAAATCTCCTGATCTGCGGTCTGAATATAATCTCCGACCGATCCGTACATCGTCGCCCGCGATGCCATCGCGCCCACGCCACGGACACCGGCAGGGGGATAACGGCAGGCCCGAACCAGATCTTGCGCCTGCTCGGCACTTTCCACGATCGGAACCAGAATGGTCTGAGCACCCGCATCCAGAACCATCTTGATTAGCCAGGTCTCACCCACGGGAACCCGCACAACCGCATGAGAGTCGCTTGCCGCAAGTGCCAGAAGCTGGTCCCGGATCGACCGGATATCGTTAGGGGCATGCTCTCCATCGATTACCAGCCAATCAAAACCCGCGGTTCCCATCATCTCTGCCGCTGCGGGCTCGGCAAAGCTCATCCAGCACCCGATCTGGGTTTCTCCCTTTTTCAGAGCCTGTTTGAACGCGTTTTGCTGCGCAGCCATACTGTTTCCTTTGTTGCAAAATCTTCGGCGCGACGTGGTCGCGAAAGTGGCCGTTTCCACATCTTCTTCCGTGGCGCAAAATTGTCCAGTTTTAATGCAATTTGGCGTCATCGGATTGACGGCGGCAAAGGCGTGTCACGCAAGGGCGGCGGCGACCCTGCGGTTCTTGTGCTTCAAACCGAAAGCCGAGGGTTCCCTTGCGTAAATCACGGATTTCGGCGATAATTTTGGCATGACCGACGACCTCCCACTGACGTCGCGATCTTTGCCCATTGCGCTTTTGCGGGCGCGGGAAAAGGTTATGGGACCCATCCGAGCAATGCTGGCCGACGCCGGTGTCACCGAACAGCAGTGGCGCGTGTTGCGCGTATTGAACGAAGAAGGCCCGCAGGAACCGACGCATATTGCCGAACGCGCCTGTCTGTTGTTGCCAAGCCTGACACGGATATTGCAGAAACTGGAGCATCGCGGCCTGATCTCCCGACGATGCCATCCGGCGGACCGGCGTCGCCAGATTGTCGAGATCGGTGAGCGTGGCGTTCAGATCATTCATGCTAATCAGCCCGCCAGCATGGCACAGGCGAAACGCATTCGTTCCCTTCTGGGGCCGGAAAAACACGAATTGTTGCTGGATCTTCTGAACGAGTTGAACGACCTGGATACCTGATGCCGGTCGCAGAACATGGGTGTCATCTGCAAGGACCCCGCCGGAGATTTTAGGGGCGATCTCCGACGGGGTGGCCAGACTTGGATTTGGGTTAGGCCTGGCCTGAGGCCGGTTGCGTCACGCCTTGCCTGACGGTCCGGCCTGCGCATCGGAGTATTGAAGAGCCGGAAATGTGGCTCTGACTAGGGTCTTTCGGCCCTTGGGGGAAGGGCCATGCACCTATGCTCTCCGAAACAGACTTAGGCAATTGCCGATCGTTACGTGGGTCCGCAAGTGGTTTCCTCGCGTCACTTTGGTCGCTTATGGTGCCAAGGGCGCGGTGTTGCTGTCTTCGCATCTCATAAGATGGATGCGTCAAACCAGTCTTCCTCAGTACCTAGCCCGACTTTCGTCTGAGCCAAGTGTTAACCCGATTTGTTTGTACCTTGATGCGTCCATAAAGACGGATATGCACTTGTTTTGATACGGCGGTTTTCTTTCAGGTCAGAATTGAGCAGGTTCGCGCTGAAACAACTCTTGGATAGCGGCGAAATCCAGCGCGCTTTCCCGGCTTGCTGACTGTTCTGGCAGGCGTAAGATGACGGCAAAGCAATATTCAGGAACCAACATGTCGAACAGTGTGTTTTCCCTTCCCGATCCAATCACCATCCCCATTGTTGGCGAGACCGCAGGGTATCCTGTTGGGCGCATTTTCTGCGTCGGTCGAAACTACGCGGCCCATGCTGCCGAGATGGGGAATGAAGTGGATCGCGAAGCACCATTCTATTTCACCAAATCTGCGCCAAACGCGATTCTGACTGGTTCGACCGTCCCGTATCCAGCCGGGACCGAGAATTACCATCATGAGATGGAATTGGCATTGGCGATTGGAAAGCCTGTGTTTCGGACCACCCGTGCGCAGGCATGGGATGCTGTCTACGCCTATGGCTGTGCGCTTGATATGACCCGCCGCGACCTGCAAATCCGCGAGCGAAACAAGCAGCGACCCTGGGATCTGGGCAAAGACGTCGAAAACGGAGCGGTATTCGCACCGCTGACGCCCACCGCTGCCTGGTCACCGGACGAAAACAAACACATCCGCCTCAGTGTAAACGGCGAACTGCGCCAGAACGCGACACTGGAAGAGCTGATTTGGAAGATAGACGAAATCGTTGTGCACTTGTCCGGTTTTTACCATCTGCGCCCCGGCGATCTGATCCTGACCGGCACGCCCGCTGGCGTGGGCCCGGTTGTAGCAGGAGATGTTCTGACTGGTGAAATCGATGGGCTGGAGCCGATTCAGCTCACGCTGTCTGACGTCGGATAGACCCTATTTAGGGTCTTTCAGCCAGTCAATTGCGAACTCTACATGCGTGACGCCTGCCAGCCTACGCACCCTGTCCAGCTCAGCGTTCAGGCGGCGGGTGCGGGCGTCAGACCAGCGCACTCCGCGTTCGGGCCAGAGCGCTTTGACATGCAGCAGGTCGCGATCGCGATGCGCCTTCATGTCGATCCGGCCGATCAATCGATCGCCTTCAAGCAAGGGGAAGACGTAATACCCATATGTGCGCCTGTCTTCGGGCACGAAAATTTCGATGCGATAGTGAAAGCCAAACAGCCGCTCGGCCCGGTTTCTGTCCCGAAGCATGGGGTCAAACGGGCTGAGCACTCGGATCCGACCAGGCGGTTGCGGCAAGTCGGTTGCCCGATCCATCAATTCAGGGCGGGCAAAGGTTTTGCGCAGGCGTCCATCGGCGCAAGTGACCTCGATCTCTTCGATATTGCCTTGAGCCAACGCCGTGGCACACCAGTCTTTGGCTTCGGCGGTGGTAACCGTGCCCCAGAACGCGGCCAGCTCGCCGGACGTGGCAAAGCCCAACCGGTCCAGCGCTGCGTTGCACAGCCAATCCACGGTCGCCGTCGCATCACAGGCCATGTTCCCGGGGCACAGGCGGGTTTCGATCACACGTTCAGTCAGATCATACCGTTTCTGAAACCCGTCGCGGCCCACAACGGTCAGGGCCCCGGAACGCCACAGAAACTCCAATGCGGTTTTTGACGGGTGCCAGTCCCACCAACCGCCCGAGCCTTTCTTTTCATCCTTGCCAACGTCTGACGAACACACGGGCCCGTGGTCGCGGATGTGTTGCAAGACAGTCTCGAACTGTTGCTCGAACCCATCCCGCCGCCAGTTCTTCCAGCGTGCCTTCAACAGATCCGCATCACGCTGAAAGCGCAGATGCCAGTGCGGATAGAACGACATGGGGATTACGGCCGCATCATGTGTCCAGTGTTCGAACAGCGCTTTTTCCCTTTCATAGAGCCTTTTCAGGTTGGCGCTGCGATACGCAGGCCGTCGGGAAAACAGGATCATGTCATGAGCGCGGGCAACGGTGTTGATGCTGTCGAGCTGCACGAACCCCAACCGCTGGACAAGGTCAAGAAGCCCGGCGCCCTTGGCCGCGCCCGCAGGCTGTTCGGCCAAAGCATGGCGATCCAGGAAAACGGCGCGGGCCGTCCGGTTGTCGAGCCGCTTCAGGGGCGCATTCATCGTCGTTTCAGAGTGTCGCCATAGCTGATCTTGGGGGTCAGCGTGACCCGTGTCTCGATTTCGGCCTCCGGGTCCTTCAGGCGTTGAGCGATGATCTGCGCGGCCTGACGTCCTATGTCCAGACGACAGGCATCCATCGTCGCCAATTTGCGCGGAAGACCCTGCAAAAGTTCCACGTTGTTGAACCCCGCCAGACCGATCTGCCCCGGGATATCCACGCCTTGCTCCAGCAGGTACAACAGACCACCAGCTCCGATCATGTCGTTGGAATAATACAGGAAATCCAGATCGGGTGACCGATCAAGCATGGCCTGTGTCATCTCGCGCCCTTTGGCCAGGGCAGAGCCACCGGAATAGAACTCGCGATCTTCGATCTCGATCCCGTGTTTGCCCAGCACTTCCGTAAACCCTTCAAAGCGTTTTCGGGCGCGGTGATCCAGCGGCATCTTGGTGCCCATAAAGCCGATATGCTGATACCCGGCCTTCAGGATCGCCTGCGCCATTTCGCGCCCGGCGCGGCGATGCGAGATGCCGACCATCGCGTCGACAGGTTTGCCGTCGGTATCCATGATCTCGACCACCGGAATGCCAGCCGAATCCAGCATGGCGCGCGCCGCGTCGGTGTGTTCCAGCCCTGCAATGATCACGCCCGAGGGTCTCCACGAGAGCATCTCGTACAGCACTTTTTCCTCTTTTTCGGGCAGATAATCCGTCACGCCAACCACGGGTTGCAGTTCGGTATCTTCGAGCACCTGATTGATGCCGGTCATCACCTCGGGAAATACCATGTTCGAAAGTGAGGGGATGATCACCGCGACCAAGTTGACCCGGCTGGATGCCAGGGCGCCCGCGATCTTGTTGGGGACATATCCCAGCTCTTTGGCGGCGGCCAGAACGCGGGTGCGGGTGGCGTCGGACACATCCCCCCGGTTACGCAGAACCCGGCTCACCGTCATCTCTGAGACACCGGAAGCCTCGGACACATCACGAAGGGTAAGCGGGCGTTTGGTTTCACTGTTCACGGGAGGCACCTGCGTTGTTGTTTTGTCCGATGCTAGCGTGAACAGGTCGGTGTGTACAACAATTGTGCAAAGGCGATGACAACCCGGAAAATCCCGGTTACAGAAGGCAGGGCGCGGCCCCGTGGCTCAACTGGATAGAGCAGCCCCCTCCTAAGGGGCAGGTTGCAGGTTCGAATCCTGCCGGGGTCGCCAGTTTTCCCAGATTGACGTTCGACATCCAAAGTCCGTTTTTACGACAAAAAACGGTTTTTTGAATTGCCCTCGAATCTACCTTCCTTTTAGCGCAGTTCTTTCAACAACTTGTGTGTCGTGGATCGGTTCGTTCATTCCGGCCGGGTTCGATGGCGCAACCCAACCAGGATGCGTTGACACGCAGCACGTTAGTTGTTCCCTAATCGTTTCACAGGTTCCGGAACCTTTCACACCCATCAGTCCCGCCAGCCCCGGCGGTGTGGACAACGGCGCGGCAAGCCCCGTCGCGCCTCGAAAGGATTCTGCGATGCCCCGTGCCACCACCACGAATCCATTTCATGCGCTGCGTTTCGAAGACGACCTGCCGACGCTGCACGCGGTCGAACGGCGCCTGAAAACATTCCTGCGCGGCCTCCGCAGGCAACGCCAGGCGGCGCAGACCGGTGACGATGAAGGCGCCCGCGACAAGATGGACCAGTTCTTCGACTATCTGAATGAGGCCGAGCGGCGGAAGATCCGGCGTCGCGCGCACCGCTACGTGCAACGGCTGGACGCCCTGTCTGGTCTGTCTCACCTCAGCGAGGAAAACCGCGCGAAGCTGACGCCCATTCGTGGCGGACTGCCGGTCAGCCGCATCACCACCGAACACGAGGCGGACGAGATCGCGACCGCCTTGCATGCTGAGATGCCCTGGATGGCGCCCGCCACCGAAGCCGTCTGGCACGGGTTGCGGGCCTCGACACGCGAGGGCCTGCCGGGTGTCCGCTTCGCCCCGCTGATCCTGAACGGCCCGCCTGGTATCGGCAAGAGCTTCTGGGCCCGGCGACTGGCCCACCATCTGGAGGTCCCTGCGACCAATATTGATGCAACGGGCAAGCCGGCGTCCTTCGCGCTCACCGGATCCCAGCGCGGCTGGGGCAGCGCCCATGCGGGCAAACTGGTCAACACGGTCCTGAACAACCGGCATGGCGGGCCGCTGGTCATCATCGACGAGATCGAAAAGGCCGACGAGGTCCACTCCAACAAAGGCACGCGGCACACGCTGACTGACGCCCTGCTGCCGCTGCTGGAGCGGATGACGGCGGCGACCTGGGAATGCCCGTTCTTCCAGGTCAAGATGGACATGTCCTGGGTCAACTGGGTGATGACGGCGAACAGCCGGCAGGGCCTGCCAGAACCGTTTCAGAGCCGCTGCGTTGTGCTGGACCTGCCGGACCTGACCACGGGGCAGTTAAGGGACTTCGCCATAAACGAAGCCGCGCGGCGGGGACTCTGGCTGAACCCTCTCGGGACATTGCTGCGCAATGCCCTGCCGGGCAGCAGACGGGTCGTGCGTTCGGCTTCGGCCAGAGCGGCCCAACCACGTCTGGTCCTATGATTACGTCCAAGATCGAACCGCCGATGGGCGGGCCTACCGTACCCTGAACATCATCGACGAATACACCAGTGAGGCGCTGATGATCCGCGTTGATCGCAAGCTCAACTCGACCGACGTGCTGGATGCGCTGACGGACCTTTTCATTCTGCGGGGACCGCCGGAATACATCAGGTCCGACAACGGCCCCGAGTTCATTGCGCAGAAGGTGCAGGACTGGATCGCGGCCGTCGGCGCCAAAACGGCCTACATCGAGCCGGGGTCACCTTGGGAAAACGGCTTCTGCGAAAGCTTCATCGCACGGTTCCGCGATGAACTGCTCAACGGCGAGCTATTCTATAGCCTAAAGGAAGCCAGATTCCTGATCGAGCAATGGCGTGTCCACTACAATACCGTCAGGACACAGTGCACTGGGCTACCGTCCGCCCGCGTCAGAATGCATCGTGCCGGTGGACCAGAGGCCGACGATGAACTAACAATCAGACCGGACCACCCGACGGGGGCACGCCAGGTGCCTTACTTAGACAAGCCACAACACAAGGCAACATGCGATTGATCCGAGGGACAGGCTTCCAACAACCAATTGCAAGTGGAAGCGAGATGCCGGTTGGGCGCTGTGCGCTTCCAATCGGGAATACACGCGGCGTGCGTTCATCCACGCTCCCCAATAGATCAGCAGCGAGATCAACCCAAAAAGAGTGGCTGCGGCTTTCGCCAACCACTCGGGCTCGACGGCGGAAAATACGGCCTTGAGGCCAAGGGCGATGGCCACGCATGCCATCCCGGTTCTCATCCAACCCGCAAACGTGCGCTCATTGGCCAAAATGGTGCGGTCTTCGGCCCAGTCGGTCCGCTCTTCGGCCAAGTTTTGGCTTTTCGTGTTTTTATCAGACATTGCCACCCTTTGGACTGGTCACCAGATCAGAATGTGCAGGCTAGCCTATTTTTCGGCAAGCCTGCACAAGACCTTAAGCGCGCGCAGTTGGATCTCGAAATGCCAAACGCGCCCGGACACCGCGTCAGCTTGATTTGGAGATCGCCCGCAGCATCCAAGCTGCCTGCTCGTGAAATGCCGAACGTTCGGTCGCCAGATCTTCAGTCACGACGTCTTTGCGGCTGCCTGCAAGCTCGGTCAAGGCGTGCAGGCGGTGCGCCACCCGCTCGTGATCAGCAGCCAGATCTTCGATCATGTCGGCGGCGGTCAGGTCCCCTTCGCGGTCCTTGATGACCGAGAAATCCAGGATGTCGGACATGCGCGAGGGTGCCAGATGACCCAGCGCGCGGATGCGTTCCGCGATCTCATCAGCAGCGGCGAACATGTTTTCGTACTGTTCTTCGGTCAGCTTGTGGATCGAATAGAACAGCGGGCCTTCCACGTTCCAGTGATACGCATGTGTCTTGAAGGTCAGCCGGTAGGTGTCGGCCAGAACATCAGCCAGACCCTTGGCCAAGGGCGCGGTGTCGCGCACGCCAGTGGAAACGGGGTTTTCGTTCGGGACAACGTTCAATGCGTCGGTCATGACAACTCCTTTTTTCTACTGGGGAAGAAACGCCCAAAGCCTGGCGTTGTTCCACTTTCGACGAAAAAAATCAGGTGACAGTGGGCATTCCGCCATCAGCCGAATAGTCGACCGACACCCGCAGCAAAGTCGGAACGGCGACGTCGGCAGCCGCCTGCAGCGCAGGAGCAAGTTTGCTGTGGCTTTCGATGTCGTGATAGACCCAGCCAAAGGATCGGGCCAGTGACTCCCAATCGGGGTTGCCGAAGGAAAACTCGCGCGCACCTGGTTGTTTTTCGTCGATCAGACCATAGCCGTTGTCTTCCCAGACCAGAACAGTCACGGGCACGCACAACCGGGCCGCCGTCTCCATCTCCTGAACGTTCATCAGGAAGTCCCCATCACCGCAAACGGCGATTACCCGACCCTCGTCCAACAGACGGGCCGCCTCAATCGCTCCGGGCAGCGCAAGGCCCATACCGGCCAGGCCGTTCGGAATGATGATTTGCCCTGCCCGGCGCGCTTGAACCTTGCTGGCGACCCAAAGTTTGTGCAAGCCCACACCAGACAACAGAACGTCGCCTTCGCGAAGCGTTTCGGAAATCGCCTGACAAATGTTCGACGGCGCGACACAGGCGGCATCGGAAGGTGTTGGCCCACCTTCCAGCGAGGCGTCAATCCTCCGCTGGAGACTTTTGAACCAGCTTTGCGCGGAACGTTCGGCCGTGGCCTTCGCCAGAACGTCAATGCAGTGCGGAAGATCCCCAGTCAGAGCGGCCTTTACCGGCCAGTCCACATCAACCGCCGAGGCCACGTCCGAGATCTCGAGAACCGGCTTCTTACCGCCCATCGAGATGTTCGAGGTTGGATATTCAACCGGGTCAAACCCGATGGCAATGATCAGATCGCACAGGTCGAAGGCTTCAGACACCAATTCTTTGCCCGGTTGACCGACCGAATGCAGCGAGAGCGGGTGCCCCGGCGGCAAAACGCCTTTGGCCATGAATGTCGTGACGACCGGGGCGGAAAGGCTTTCTGAAAGTGCCCGCACGTCGCTTGCCGTGCCGGATCGGATCACCCCGTGTCCTGCAAGAATCAAGGGCTTGTTTGCCTCGGCCAGCAGGCGCGCTGCACGGATGACCGCATCGGTCGCCGGCCGCACCTCGGCTGTCGGCGGCGCCACGAAAGGTTCGGCCAGAATCGGAACCTCGGCCAGATCCTCGGGCAGGGAAAGATGGACGGCACCGGGCTTGTCGAGCTTGCTCAACCGCACGGCCTCGGCGACGACTTGGGGAATTTCATCCGCGACCATCAGCGTTCGGCTCAACTTGGTGACTGGCGCGAAGAGTGCTTCGAGATCGATGATCTGATGGCTTTCGCGGCCCAGCCTGGACCGCGCACCCTGTCCCGTGAGGGCGATAAGCGGCACATGGTCAAGCGTGGCGTCAGCCACACCGGTGACAAGGTTGGTCGCCCCAGGTCCAAGTGTCGAGAGGCATACCGCCGGGTTCCCCGTCAAACGCCCGTGAACCGATGCCATGAACGCCGCCGATTGCTCGTGCCGGCACAGGACGAAGTCGATGCTCGACTTGTCGATTGCGGCGATCAGATCGGTTGTTTCCTCACCCGGAACACCGAATGCACAGGCCACGCCGTTGGCTTCCAGGCAGGCAACCAGCAATTCGGCGGCGGTTTGGGTATGGACGGCATCTTTCATAGGGCTTTGAACCTCGGGGTACTGTTTCAGGGAATGGGGATGCGCGGGGGCTCACCCACGGATCAGCCGCAAGATCAGCGAACCGATGAACAGGACCAGAAAGATCACGAAAAGGATCTGCGCAATACCGGCCGAGGCCGACGCGATGCCGCCAAACCCGAAGATGCCAGCAACGATAGCAAGTGCGAAAAAGATCAGCGCCCAGGACAACATGGGATTTCCTTTCATTTCTGTGGCTACTGACGGGTTAACGCTTGGAACCCCAGATTGGTTCCGGGTCATTTTGGTGGAACCTTTGACGAGCGCCCGCGTTGGGTCGATGAAAGGAGATCTGACATGACACAGAAAACGGCGAAAAAGGCCCCTCAGGACACTCCGCATGTGGAGATGGCGGCGCGGATCGAAGAAGTGGCCAAGGAGGCCAAATCAGCGTTGGAAGATGGCGTAACCGCAACGCGTGACACGTTGAAGACGGCGCGCGACGAGGCGCAAAAGCAGCTGACACTGACATCCGAGAAAAGTGCCGCATTCGTGCGCGAGAACCCGGGTCTGGCTATGGTCGGAGCGTTGGGCGTGGGTGTCCTGCTGGGCCTCGCGTTTCGCAAGGCGGACCGCGGTTAGAACACGCGATACTTCGCGACCGATATGGGCATCGAGTACGTATTGCCGGCCATGCTCGGCTTGGGTTTGGCCGGTCTACTGATCTGGTTCTTCATCAGGAATCGCTGACAGCGCTATTCGTCACTGCCACGCCAACCAACCCGCCATCCCAAAGGCCCAAAGCGCCTCAGCCGCGCTTTGGGTCTTCTTCTATTTCGGGTTTGATCTGGGCGTAGGCCAGCATCGTGAAGACAGCGGTTCCTCCGATGATGTTGCCGGCCAGAACGGGCAGGAAAAAGCTGAAAACGGCTGCGCCTGGTGGAAACTGCCCCTGAAGCATCAGAACCGCCATTTCCACCGATCCGGCAACGACGTGGGTAAAGTCACCGGCCGCAATCATCCAAGTGAAGATTACGATGACCAGCACCTCGTTGTTCTGTGCCGAAGGCAGCATCCAAACGATCGCCGCAATCAGGATCCCCGCCGGTATTCCGCGCAGAAAGCCAACCCAGGCGCCCATGCCGGTGGCGTGGTGGCTCAGGTCGTTGATGACCGCGACGAGTTGGGGCGACAACACCGGCGTATGGATCAGGAAGGCAGATATCGCAAACGCCCCCAGCACATTGGAACCCAGAACGATTGCCCACAGCCTGGCGGTTTTGGTGAAGCACGCGACGGACGGATTTATCATGGCTGGAACGACGGTCGTTATCGTGTTCTCTGTGAACAATTGCATCCGCCCCAAAATGACCAGGACAAAGCCGAGGGAATAGCCCAGGTTCTCGACCAGGAAGCGCCCGCTGGTTTCGGGCAGATGTGCCCGCAAAATCGCTTCACCCAGCACCGAAAAGCTGATCAGCACTCCAGCGGCAATCCCGGACCAGAACAACGCTTTGGTCGGGCGGTCCAGTTCCTCCTCGCCGTTTTGGCGGATGGTCTCGAAAATCAGGCGCGGAGACAGGCCGGACGCTTCTTCGACCGCTTCGCGCTCGCTCTCTTTCTCGACAAGATCTTTTCGCGGCGCGTTGTGTGTATTGGACATTTTGACCCCTTGTATCGACCTTCAAACCCAACGTTCTGCCGGTCGTTTTTGTTCCATTAGGCGCAAAAATCCTCAAGCCTCGTGCGAGAGCTGGGATCACACCCAGATCTTTGTCGGGAACTTTTGGCCACCTATCGCGTTGTGTCCTTGTAGGAACAACGACAAGTAACTCGAAAGGAACTTCGGTATGGTGGAAGTGTATGGCATTGGCGGTCTGATCGTCCTGGTTTTGTCGATCTGGGCCATTATCTCGATCATCGGCTCGTCTGCGACGACCGGTGCAAAAATCCTGTGGGTCCTTTTCGTTCTGTTGCTTCCGGTCGTCGGCTTCATCTGCTGGCTGATCTTTGGCCCGAAGGCAGCGCGCAGCGCGATCTGATCAGCGCGGAGATTTTCGGTACAAAAAAGCGCGGCATCGGCCGCGCTTTTTTTGGTTCAAGGATCTGGGGGGCACAATGCACCCTTCGCCGTCTCACCCAGGATCAGAACCGATCTTCAAGCCGTTCCCACTAAAATCAATGGCTGCGATCTTGCGGGCAAGATCTGCGGCCGTAAAAGGCCGTATCAGTGCCGCACATTCAAATTGCGCTTGCACCTCGGGGGACGGGTCCAACAGCAACAGCGCACTGCCGCGCTCGGCCAACAGCCGCGCGACGGCGTCAAATGACGTCTCACTTCTGCGATAGCTCAGAACGCTCAAGGCTGGGGCGAATTTGGGCTCCTGCCAGAAATGCCTGCCCGCGTGCAGCTCGCGGATATGGACAATGCGATCGGTTGGAACTCCGGGGATGGCGTCACTGATGTCCGCTGCTTCGATAAAGTTTTCCGTAACAATCAAAACATCTGCTACGCTGCGGGAAGAGGCTTCCATAAATACCATCCTGAAATCTGTTCGATGCCACCCTAGGGCAATCCCACAGCGCCGCAATAAACTATGACACAGCAACGAAAAAATTCTCTAATCGCATGTGCGGACTGTCCGCTGAGGCAGATGGACGTCTTCCTGCCGTTCTCGGAAGACGACCTGCGATTCATGCAGAGGTTCAAAACCGGCGAGATGCAGGCCGAACCCGGAACGCAACTGTTCATCGAGGGTGCGAAATCCGCGCATCTGTTCACGGTTCTGAGCGGGATGGGCGTTCGTTATAAAACGCTGGAAAATGGTCGCAGGCAGGTCATCGGCTTTGTGCTTCCAGGCGATCTCGTCGGGCTGCAGGCTGGGGTCATGGGCGAGATGCGGCACTCCGTCGAAGCGACAACCGCGATGCGGCTGTGCGTGTTCAATCGCTCGCGGCTGTTCGAATTATATCAGAACCAGCCTGATCGCGCCTTTGACCTGACATTCCTGGCCGCCGTCGAAGAGCATTTTCTGGGCGACGCCCTGACAACCGTTGGCCAGCGCGGCGCGATCGAGAAGATCGCGTGGAGCCTGCACCGGTTTTACACACGGTCGCAGGCCGTCGGATTGGCAAAAGGCTTGCGGTGTCCGCTGCCCTACCGGCAGCAGGATCTTGCGGATGCGTTGGGCTTGTCTCTGGTTCACACGAACAAGACCCTGCGCCGACTGAAGGATCTCGGCTTGGCCGAGTGGTCCAACAATGTGCTGCAGATTAACGACCTTGAGGGTCTGGCCGAGCTTGGCTTGGTCGAAATCACCGAAGCCGTTCCGCGCCCGCTGATCTAAACGTGGCGGATGGACAGGAATTGAAAAACCGCCGACCGAAAAATCGGCCGGCGGCTTGATCACGAGTTTTGCGACTGAAGAGCCGGTTTACGACCCTTCGTAGGACGGCATATCCTTCAGCATCTCCTTGTCGGCATGAACGAAGGCATAGGTGGTGTCACCATCGATTTCACGCATCAGCGACACGCGCGAGAAATCGATCAGAACATCCTTTTCCCCCAAGCCGAGGAACCCGCCGACGCCAATCACGGCCCCATCAACCGATCCGTCCATGTCAACGACAACCTCTTCGATCTCACCGATCCACTCTTGCGAGACGTCATAGACGCGCATGCCGGTCAGATCTTTGGCCGGGATGGTGTCTTGGGCAACGGGGACATAGCCCGTGATGTCGATGGTGGTTGGATCAACTGCATCGGCCATCTGTCCGGCTTTTTCGCTGATGTACTCACCAGTTGCTTCGGCTGCCTGGTCGACGTCTTCCGCCGTGTTCCGGGCGGCGTTCTTGATGTCCTGCGCGGTATTGGACAGCGCATCACCGGCTGCCTCGGCTGCCTCTTCCAGGTTCTTGCCGACTTCTTCGACATTCGAGCTTTCTGCATAGGCCGATGCCGACATCACCAGAACGATCGAAGTTGTGGTCAGAAAACGTTTCATAGCTCACTCCTTTGGTCTGTTCTGACCGCATTTCCCGCGGTCTTGTTGAACAAACGAATGACGCCGCGACTTGTTCCCAGAAAAGTGCAAAAATATCTGTTTTAAAAAGAAAAAAACCGCGCAACTGCGCGGTTTGACAAGCCGTGGTCAGACCTTCAGACCGGGTGCAGCGGATCGGAAGATGTGGACAGAACCATGTAGTGTTCGTCGTCGGGAATATTGCGTAACTCAGCGAACGGAAAACTCAGGATATCTGGTCGCCCGTCGATCAAGAGAAACCGCAGAACCTTGGTGTCAGGGTCGAACTCAATATCCTTTAATTTGCCCAACTCACCAGTAGCGTCAAACACGGGGTTGCCCCGCAACTTCGTAAACCATCGGAAGTTGCTACCAGGTGGCGTGGGTTGCGGGCGTTGGCGGAGAGCGTCATTCAGGACCGCCCCCATCACAACCGGCGCAATCGCGTTGCCGAACGGCCCTACGACCAGGGGCGGCAGGCCTTTGATGTCCACTGCAAGGGGATCTTCGTCTTCTTTGCGCTGGCGAAGGTGATGCAATTGCTGATGGGAAAACGCGCACTCTATCACGCTTGCACCAAGTTCGAGCGTATCGGCGGTGAAAGCCACCGGGTCATTCCCTCCGGCCACGCTCAAATTGACCAAGACGTACTCCAACTCGGTCTGCCCAGCGCTAATAGCGATATCGGAAACGCGACCAATCGCGTGGTCGGTCCCAGCTGGGACAACGGGCTTATTGATGAGGTCAGACAGTTTCATAGCGGTGGTGATTACCTTTGGGGTCTATCTTGGGAGTGCGTGGGGCGCCACCGATTTGACGCCACCCCACACAATATGGGCATCCACCTTTGGGCTACATGTCCTTGATCAGGCGATCCACGATTTCCCGAACGTCTTCTTTCGAATCTCCGTATTTCTTTTGGATGATGCCTTCCAGTTGCTCGCGATCGCCGCGGGCTTGCTCGATCTCATCATCGGTCAAATCGCCGAAACGCTCGATCAGCTTGCCTTTGAATTCGGTCCAGCGTCCAAGAATTTGGTCCCAGTTCATCGTAAATTCCTTTCGATTGCTTCGTCGCTGCCAGTGAAACGCACCAAACTCGAACTGGTTCCGGGCACCGGCGATATTTCTGCGTTGGCCCGAAAAATGGGGGTTCGGGCAGATACCGAACTGTGTCTTCAGTGGTGTTCGAACTGGTGTTGGGAACAATCTCGCCTTCCATGCGTTGGGGGACCGAGACCTCAACACAGGAGATCGAACCATGCCACGTCGAACCGAGACCGCGGAGAAAGCAAAAGCCCATGCCCAGGATCTGGCCGGCAAGGTCAAGGACACCGTGACCGCCGAGGCCTCGGCCCGGGCCGAATCGCTGAAGAACAGCGCAGCGCAGGAGGTTGAGAGCGCCGCTCATGCAGCCGACGCCGCTGCCGATGAATTTCCCGACCAATCGGTGCAGCATCAGGTCTTGTCGAGGATTGCGGACAACATGGAAGCTGTGGCTGGGCAAGTCCGCTCTGCCGACTTGGCCATTATGAGCCGAAAGGTGTCTGATTTCGCCCGCGAAAACCCGCTGTTGTTCGTCGGATCGGCTGCCTTGGCCGGGTTTGCTGCAGCCCGTTTCCTGAGCGCGCGCAATACGGGCGCGGCCCAATCCGCATCTTTTGGGGCAGATCCTTGGGATATTGATCCGTCGCTGTTGCATGGGACCTCGGCCGATACGTCGGGCCACACCAGCGCGCTGGCGCGGATGAATGGTGGCCGCGATGCATAACCCCAACGATCTGCGATCTGCACCGGGGCTTGTGGCAAACGCGCTCAAACATCTGTCGGGTTTGCTTCAGGCTGAGGTAAAGCTTGCCAAGGAGGAGTTGTCCCGAAACCTGACGCGAGCGGGGTTAGGGCTGGCCTGCATTGGCATTGCTCTGATCCTGTTGATGATCGCGCTGAACCTCATGGCCACAGCCCTGGTCGCGTATGTCGCCGCCAATGGACTGTCGGTGGGTATGGCCTCGTTGCTCGTTGGCGCGGGTTTCGTTCTGGTTGCTGCGTGCCTGGCGCTTTTTGGCCGGTCCCGCCTGTCCGCCACCGCGCTGGTCCCCGAGCAAACCATGAAAAACCTGCAGCGCGACATCGAAGCGATGAAGGAGTCGACCCATGTCTGACCTGACACCTCTTGAAACGCAGGTCGCATACGAACGCAGCGCTCTTGCACGCTCGCTGAATGCTCTGTCGGATACGCTGGCGCCGCCACGCCTGGCAGACGAGGCGAAATCGACGCTCGAAGCCTATGGCGGGCAGATCGGTGCGCAACTCTGGTCCGCGGCTCAAAAAAATCCGGCCGCCTTTGCTCTGCTCGGTGCAGGAGCAGCCCTTTTGGTTGCGGGTCCCGGGTCTGGCGCAAAAAGAACTCAATCCCCGCCCCAGGCCGTACCTCCGCAGCAGGCCTTCGACGGGTTTGACCGGCGTGTCGCCGACGCTGACAGCCGCATGAAACAGGAGATGACAGGAATGACTGAAAACAGCCAATCTGCCAGCGTGTTGTCCGCCGCCTTGGAACGTGGTCTGGACAAGCTCTCACCCCAAGCCCGTGCCCGTGTGATCGAAGCGCGCAAGGCCGCAATCGGTGCGCAGCAAGCGGTCGAGAAGCGTGCGCGGAAGGCGGCGAAGGCCTCGCAGACCTTCGTCCATGATCAGCCGCTGGCGGCCGGCGCATTGGCGCTGGGCGTAGGTATTCTGGCCGGCGCTCTGCTGCCCAACACTCGCAAAGAGGACGAGCTGCTGGGCCATCGGCGCGATCAGCTGATGCGTCACGCCCAAAAGGTTTTGAACGAAGAACTGGACAAGCTGCATGCCGCGGCCAATGTACGGCTGGATGACGCGGCAGATCGGGCCTCTGGCGCTTTGCGCAGTCAGTGAAGCGCGCCCATGCCAACTGCTTTCAGCTCTCCATCGGCCTTGCGTGCAATGCTGGCGATCCTGACCGGGATCGCCAGCATCACCGCTTTGTACCTGGCCCGGTCCATCGTCGCTCCGATCACATTCGCTTTGGTTTTGGGGGTCGTGGTCGCCCCGCTTGCCGACAAGCTTGAGAAGGTCGGTTGCCCGCGTGTGATATCCGCCTCGGCACTGCTGTTCGTGACCAGCACCGTCATTGTCGCGGCGTTCCTTCTGCTTGAACCGTTGCTGTCCACGCTGGTCGAACAGTTGCCTGCCATCAAACGTGAGTTGCGCTCTTGGGTCGCCGCGATGTCCGAGTTCATTCGGGGCATCGAAACGCTTGGACGCGAGATCGAGGAAACCGTCGGCGCCGATGGGGCAGCGGAAACGGAGTCCGCCCTTCCGTCAGTGATGGATGCCTTGTGGCTGGCGCCCAATTTCGGATCAAAGATCCTGATTTTCATCGGCACGCTGTTCTTTTTCGTTTTGACCCGGCCCGAGCTCTATGCCGCAGCCGGTCCCCTGAAAGAGCGGCTGTATCTGGCTGACCGCGCGGTCTATCGCTATTTCGCTGCCGTGACGTTGGTCAATATCGGCCTTGGGACTGTTACGGCTGTGGCCTTGGGGCTGATCGGCATCAATGACGCCGTAATCTGGGGGGTGGCCGCCGGCCTTCTGAATTTTGTGCTGTATCTCGGCCCGCTGATGATCCTGACCGGCCTTCTGATCGCCGGTTTAACCCAGTTCGGTGGAGCCGCGGCCCTGTTGCCTCCCCTGGTTTTCCTGGCGATCAATCTTTCTGAAGCACAATTCGTAACACCCGCCTTCGTTGGCCAACGTCTGCAGGTGAATCCGCTGGTCGTGTTCATCGCCATCATCTTTGGGCTTTGGCTTTGGGGGTCGGTCGGCGCCATCGTCGCGCTGCCGATCTTGCTGTGGTTCGGCGTGTTGATGAACCCCAAGGTCATGAGCCCGATCACAACCAGCTAGACGATGTTTTCAGTTACCCCGGGCAGCGGTTGCCGCATGTCGCGCGCAACGTCGGCGTCATGCGGGACGAGGAAGCCGCTGCGCGCTTCGGGGCGCCGCACACCGTTGGCCTGAACCTCTCGCCCCCACCACGCGAACATGGCATCGGGCTCGATCTGTTTGCTCAGATCATCCGAGAACCACCAATGGTCCACCAAGGCTTGTCGCAGAACCGCCACCCGCTGCCGGTCGGTGACCCGAAGGGCGACTTCTGTGTCCCACCGCAAAGACCGTCCGTTCAGGTTGGCGGACCCGACCAAGGCATGATTGTCATCCACCACCAGAACTTTGTTGTGAACGTGAATTATCGGAGACCCGCTCAGAACCTCGGCGCGGTCATCGGCCCCGCTTGCGGAAATCGGCTGGACCGGGGTCGAAAGCGATACACGGTCTTGGAACCCCTGCTGGATGATCTCCAGGCATTTGGCTTGAAGGTCCAACCCGAATTGCGCGTCCAGTCCGTCATGCCCGCCAAAGGCCACTTCCTCGGGTAAAGCTGGCAGAACAAGCACCAGTTTCAGGTCCTGCTTGTTAAGGCCCGCCTCAGCCAGAGCCTCGGCCAATCGAGTCGATCTGAAATACTGGGTCTCGATGTGCAGAAGTTGCCGCGCGGCTTGAAAGGCGGCTATGTGCTCATCCTCGATCTCATGCGCGATGGTCTTTGGCGACAGCCGCCAGAACGCAAACCGGCGCGGGCTGGACAGGGTGCGGCGCAGGTGGGTTGCCTGAGGGTCCGGTTGTCCGGTTGCGATTTCATGTTCGAACCGGTCGATATGGCGCGCGGCCTCGGCGGCCTCGGGTCCGCGGACAAGCAACTGAACGTCTGACCAGGTGTTTTTGGCCAGACGATCGTGATCCGGTGTGTCAAAGCGCCTTTCGTTCAAGTCCAATCCGCCGAGGTAGCAGATCTCATTGTCGATTACGGCGACTTTCTGATGGTGCGACACGGTGTGAAGCCGGGGTAACGTGTCCGACCCCAGCCGTACTGCCTGCCGTTCGCGTCGTTCGCGGGACAGCTTCTGAATCCGCTGCGCCTTTTTCCGAAGAACCGCCGGCAACAGCGCGGCCCACGGCAATGCGCCAGCCTGCGCCGGGTGCATGGACACGCGAACGGTCAAGCGCGAGGCGATTTCTGGACCCAGGATTTCCGCCAGCGCAACCGCCTGCCGTTTCGTGCGCCAGCTCAGCTCGTGCAACTCGGTCGCGAAGATCGGATCGAAATCGCTGATGACCAAATGAAACGTTACACCCTTGCGAATGACATGCTCGATCAGGTCAAACCAGGTTTCCCCAATCTGGCGCGCCTCGTCGCTGCGCAGCCGTGTCATGAAATCGAATATCCGAAAACTTGCCTTGATCTGGTGCCGGGCCTCAAGAACCGCTTTTTCCAAGGCGGGCCAGGCTTGCTCGGCCGTGATCAGGACCTCAAAGTCATTCTGCTGCGGCACGGGCATCACCGCTTCTCTCATCCGCAATGGACTGTGGTTCGCTATCCGCTTCTACTTCGGAGATTTCGAACGTCACCTCATACACATAATGCGATGACGTCTCGGTTATGTCTTCGGAACCGTCCAATTGGCGGAGGAAGGCCTGCATCAGCCGCTGACCGATCCCGCCGCTATGGAACATATCCGCACCGTCGTCTGTCTGCCCGCGCGTGTTGGAGATTTTCAGGTGCAGGGTGTTCTCCTCGGGTCGGGTCAATTCCACCGATATTGTCGGCGGTCCGTTCTGCGGAACGCCTACGTATTTGACCGCGTTCGTCAGTGCCTCGGCCACCAGCATCGACAGCGTGACTGCCTGATCCTGCCCCAGTTCGACAGGCGCGATCCGGCAGTCAACCTCGACCACCTGACCCAGAATTGGCGGTCGATGCGCCAGTTCGGCGACCAAATGTCCGATCAGTGCCTCGGTGTTGATCGTCGTCATCTGCGAGTTCTGGTTCAAGCTCTGGTGCACCATGGCCAGGCCGCGAACCCGACGCTGCAACTGTTCCAGCAAGCGCCGGGCCTCGGTGGTTTCGGCCTTGCGCAAATGCATGTTCATGATCGAAGCGATCAGTTGAAGATTGTTTTTGACGCGATGGTGTACCTCGCGCAACAAGATCGTTTTTTCGACAAGGTCGCGTTCGTGCTGCGCCTCAGCCTCGCGGATCAACAAGACCATGCGGTTGAATGCAGTCTGTATTTGCTGAAACTCCTGCGGGGCGCCTGCGAGGCTTTCAATCGGGTCGCGCTCGCCCAACGCGAAACGACGCACGGCCGAACGCAAGCTGTCGAGATGCCGGATCACCAATCGATGCAGGCCCCACAAGGCAACTCCCAGACCGGTCACCCACATCAGGATCGGAAAAGCAATGGTCAGGGCAGTGCTGCCTGCACCGACAGAGGCCAGCGCCGCCTCGCGTGGCCAACTGCCAATCACGGCGACTTCGCCCGGAATGATGCTGGCAACTGCAAAAACCCGATCCTCTCCGTCGGCCGTTTTAGCCGAAAATGTTTTGCCGGAACTGGACAGAACCAACAGGTTTTCTTTCGCGGGCGGTAGGAATGGTTTGACCTCATCCAAGCCCACATTTGATGACAGCACTTCTCCGGTCGCGTCGAACAGGGCGATGACCACGTCACTACCAATGTTGCCAACATCCATGGGCGTGCGCGCCAGCGCATGAGGTATCGAGATGGAGACGAACCCCATAAGCTCAGTCCTGTTCATGACCGGCTGGGTTACGATGATCACTGATTGCCCTGTCGCCGCCCCGGCACGACTGACAGAAAAAGTAAGCTGCGGATTTTCCGAGATCTGCCCGAAACCGGGCGCGTCCGACAAATCGATGTCCTTCTCGACGGTCGAGCAGGCCATAATCCCATTTGGCTGGATGAATCCGGCAAATACGAACTCGGGCTGGCGTTCAACGAACCGGCGCATGAGGTCCGAACAAGCGGCATTGTCCAGGCTTCCCTCCGCAAGCGCGGCTGTAAGTCCCGAACTGGCACCAACAGCTTTCTGTAGAAGCTCCCGTTCGCGGGTGGCAGCTTCGATCGTGCGCGCCAAAACCGAGGCCCGAGATCTTTCGTCGGCCTCGGTAATCACAGCGCGTGTCTGCAATACCGCAATCAGCCCCAAAGGCAAAAGCGCCAGGGTGACCAGCGCGGCAAGATAGACGGTCAGGCTGCGCGGTTTCGCACCCATCGATCGTCAGGCCGCCGGTTGCGTCTGAACGATCGCCGCCGTCACCGCATCAGTCAATTCGATGGGTTCGTCATCTTCCAAACCCATCAGTTCGGCCAGTTGCGCGCGGGCCCGGTTCACCCGGCTTTTGATCGTTCCAAGGGCGACGCCACACATCTCGGCAGCTTCCTCATAGGAAAACCCTTGTGCACCGACCAGCACCAACGCTTCGCGCTGTTCATCCGTCAGTTGGTCAAATGCAACAGCAAAATCCTTCAACGCCAGCCGTCCGTCATGGTCGGGCTTTTGCGACAGGCTCTCGGCCATGGCGCCATCCACATCCTCGACTTCGCGCTTGCGCTTGCGGTGCAACGAAAAATAGGTGTTCCGGACGATGGTGAACAACCACGCCCGCATGTTGGTGCCTTCCTGGAACGAGTCGATATTGCTCCATGCCTTGATCAATGCGTCCTGCACGATGTCATCGGCCGTGGCCCCGTTTCGGCACAGGCTGATCGCAAAGGCACGCATCGCACCAATATGTTCGACAAGCTCTTCTCGCGGATCAACCATCCGAGCCTCCCGTGTCACCGCTTTTGGGAACACTGGTCTGATTGCGAAGTTTTTCAAGAAGATCGACGAATCGATCCGGAACCGGTTCGTTGGCTACCTCATCGAAAGCCCGCTTGAGGTTCTCGTCGATCCTTTGCTCTATTTCTTGCCGATGGCTTCGGCTTGGCTGTGGTTTTGTCATGGCATCATCAAAAATTTTTACTTTTGCTGGAACCATAACGCCCCAGTATGCGTTTGGTTCCCGAGTTTAGAGAAAAAAATGAGGAAAACATAGATGACCGAGCTGACCGGAGTTTCCGTCGCAGATAAAATTGGCCCGCTCTTGCCGTTTCTGCGCCGTTATGCCCGTGCCCTCACCGGCTCACAGGACAGTGGCGACGCCTACGCCGCTGCATCGCTTGAAGCGATCCTTGCAGATCCCGCCCAGTTCGATGCCGATCTCGCGCCGCGGGTCGCGCTGTTTCGTGTTTTTCACGGTATCTGGTCAACGTCGGGAATGCCCGTTGACGCCGATGGCGGCAGTTCTGACATTCAATCGCGCGCTCACGCCCAGTTGGCACGCCTGACGCCCAATACGCGCGAGGCCTTGTTGCTGCGCACGGTCGAAGAGTTCTCGGTCAGCGATATCGCCGCAATCATGCAGATAGAACCCGCCGAGGCTCAGAAGCTGATCGATATCGCCTACGAGGAAATGGCCCGCCACACTTCTGGGCGCATTTTGATCATCGAAGATGAAGCAATCATCGCGATGGATCTTGAAACGATGGTGACCGACCTGGGCCACCGGGTCACAGGGGTCGCACGCACCGAGACGGCCGCCATTGACTTGGCCGAGCGCGAGCCGTTCGACCTGATCCTGTCGGACATTCAACTGGCGGACAAGTCCAGCGGAATCGATGCCGTGAACCGCATCATTGCCCAGCACGGCGATTGCCCCGTCATTTTCATCACCGCCTTCCCCGAGCGCCTACTGACGGGCAAAGGGCCCGAACCGGCCTTTTTGATTTCCAAACCCTACACCGAAGAACAGGTCAAATCGGCCGTCAGCCAGGCCATGTTCTTTGCCTCTAGCGCCGTGATCGAGGTCTGACGCGGCAGGACCGCGCTGCAAGAAAAAAACTCAGGCGATGAAACACGAGGAACATCATGGAAAACGAGATTGCACAGACCGCAGAGACCGTGACGAACACCGTTTGGGCCAAACTGTCACAAGTTCTGAATACCGAGCTGTATGACGGGAAATCGCTGAGCGACCTGCTGACGCTCGAGGCCCTTCTTGGCCTCGTCGCGAACGCGATCGCGGCGCTGATTCTATTGGTTCTTGGGATTGTGATTTCAAGATATGTCGGCCGGAAGATCCGGGGCGTCGGTGAAAACTCGGAACGTCTGGACGACACGCTTTTCAACTTTCTTGGCAATCTGGCGCGCTATACGATCCTGGCGTTTACAGGGCTGTTCATTCTGAATACGTTTGGGGTGCAGACGACGTCGATCATCGCGCTGATCGGTGCCGCGGGTTTGGCCATTGGTCTTGCCCTGCAAGGCACATTGTCCAACGTTGCAGCCGGCGTGATGATCATCCTGTTCCGACCGCTCAAGATCGGCGATTTCGTTGACGTGAATGGCGTGCTCGGAACCGTAAAAGATATCACCCTGAACTACACCGAAATTGCGGATATGGGGAACGTCAAGGTTATCGTTCCCAACGCCGAGGTGTGGGGAAACACCATCAAGAACTATTCCGTCTACGAGACCCGTCGTGCCGAGTGGACGTTCGGCGTTGGATACGGCGTCAACTTGGCGGAGGCCGAGCGCGTCATTCGCGAGACGATCATGTCGGACGCCCGTTCGCTGGCTGATCCCGAACCGTTCATCCAGGTGAACAATCTTGGCAGCAGCAGCGTCGATTTTCTTGTCCGCGTGTGGTGCAAGTCTTCGGACTACTTCCAATACCAGGCGGACATGAAGCGCAAAGTCAAAGAGGCGCTGGACGAAGCCGATATCAATATTCCGTTCCCAACCCGCACGCTGCTGATCGAAGACGTCGAGAGACGGCAAGAGAAGGCGATCGCGGCAGAATAACCTTGACTGTTGAACCTGGGGTCTGAAGCCAGAGCTCATCGGACAGATGTAGCGTTTTGAGCAATTGAGATGCGGTCATCGGCTGGGACGCTGCAATGATTGCAGCGACTGAAACAACAAAATGGGATGGCCATGAACTTACTATGTGAGACTGGATGTATCTGGTGAAAAAACTGCTACTTGCGTGATCGACGAGACCAGGGTCGTTGAGAAGGAACTCTCGTCGCAAAGCCTGTCAATGAGCATTCAATACTGACCGGGTTTTGGAGTGCGCCCCTTTTTGCTCCGAAACTGAAACAGGCCGCTACAGTCATATCCGATTTCCTGGAAAGTTGAGAGGCAGAGCCTGCAGTAGAGCCGCAATGTGGCTTGCTGCAGGCAATCAAACGGACCGTTTTGCAACTTTTTTGCGCAACGACCGCCAAGTGCCGGATACTCCGCTAAATCGCTGCTTTGGCTGTCCTTGGCAGCATGCGCAGCGAATGGCAGCGAGAATCACAGGTTCTTGGGCCGTGCAGCGAGCGTCGATTTGGGTCTGGCCCAGTTGTGTTTCAACGCCAACACGTCACGACAGCCGATAGAAAGACCGTGAGACATCGGTCTTGTCGGGTTTCAACGCGCTGCCAGTCTTTTAGTCTGCCGAACGTTTTCGCGCGGCACGGATCGCCGCATATCGGATTTCACACGCGACTTGCGCTTTTTGCGGCCCGGGATACAGGCGCATATCCCGTTGCCTATCAACGCGCCTGTAAATCAGAGACAGGCAAATCCTTTGACTGAATTGTCCAGCGCAATTTTGGGGATTGCCGCCAATTGGTCACTGCACCCAATGGAAGGTGAGGTCGTCGCCTAGTCGGAGCCCAAAATCGCTTCAATCTTTGACAGGGTTGCGGAGTTCACTGCGACACCCGCTTTGCTTGACGAAAGCCGGCTCTTGCGGCGGCCATCACCGGGCAGATGCGCGCCGTCCTGAGCTCTGATCGACTCAACCAGAGTTGCCATGGCATTTGAAAACAAACCTGCAGAGGACGCCACGGGATCAATCGCAATGAAGAACTGCCCTGTCTTCGGGGGGCCACCGGCCGTTCCGGAAAAAGGCGATGCGTTCAACCCAAGTGTCGATCCGGTAAGGGCAGCGGCCATGACTTCGGTCAGCAAAGCAACACCCACGCCCTTGTAGCCGCCCGAGGGGGCCATGCTGCCTTTCAAACCAACGTCAGGGTCGGTTGTCGGGTTGCCGTCAGCGTCCAGCGCCCATCCGACAGGAATGGCCTTGCCTTCTCTTGCATGCTTCATCACTTCGCTTTTGGCGATGGTGCTGGCGCTTTGATCTATCAGCAGCGCGGGTTGACCATCCGTACCCGGTGCAGCGATCGAGAACGGATTGGTCCCAACAACAGGTTTCGATCCGCCCGAGGGTGCGATGGATGCTGGCGCATTGGTGAACCCCAATCCGACCAGCCCTGCCTGGGCCAGCCGATACGTGTGATAGCCCAGCACACCGCAATTGTAGCTGTTTGTGATCGCCAATGCGGCGATGCCCTGTTCCCGTGCCGCAGGGATCAGCGCCTCGAAACCCAGATCGATGGCCGAATGTGCAAACCCGGTTTTGGCATCGACGCGGATGAGGCCCGGACGCGGGGTTTCAAGGGCCGGTTTTGCGTGACCGTCCACCTTGCCGCATTGAACATGCTCGCAATAGATCGGGATATACGCCAGCCCATGGCTGGCCACGCCGTCCGCTTCGGTCGCGGCTGTGGCAACAGCCAGAGGGCGCGCGTTTTCTTCGCTTGTGCCGGCGGCAACCAGCGCATTGAATGACAGCTCTTCGATTTCGGCAAGCGAGAGGGTTCTGGTTTCGGTCATCGGGTGGTCCTTCAATCGTTGTCTGACAAGCCTGCACCAGCGCCAAGCAGCCGGGATTCTTCAGTTGCGGGGGCATAGGTGCGATGCGCCACAGTGTTGAGGAATTGCCACGCCCCCGGATCCGGGTCAGCGCGGCTGTGCAAGGAACGGGTGGGTCTGTTGCGGCCGGTTTCGGTTATCCCTACGCGGTTTGCCTTGTCCATTCCGAAATCTTCACAGCTGAGATGGACACCATCAGTGGTCGCGGAAACCCCGTCCAAAGTGATTTCCACAGTCGATTTCCGCTTTTTCGCCATGGTGGCGACAAAGGGCAGCAACAGAAGAGGTGCGGCAACATTGGAAATCAGAACTTTGCCTTGCGACAGGGCGTCCGGGCAATCTGATAGCGCCGATCCGGTCATAAGGGGGCACAGATCCCGGGCGCCGGCCCACATGCCGTCCCGGGCCTCTGGGATGTGATGTTCCAGGTGCGGCGCAAATTCTAGCTCAAGCAACTGGGACAGGATCGCAGGCCCGTCAAACCCCTGGACGCAAAGCCATCGGGTTGCTTTCGCGGCCTCCTCCGCCACACCCCAGGCATATCCAGCCCCACGGGTTGCGCGTTTGGCGGTGGCTTCCACTTCGTTCAACGAGAAGGTCATTGCACAACCTCCGGATAAACCCAAAGATCGGCGTTCGCGGTGTTCAGCTCTTCCGGGTAGGGCGCGCCCGCATACATGCAGATACGCACCCACCGATCCGAACGCGGGTCGAAATGCGTCGCCCCAAAGAAGGACAGTTTGGCGCGCAGCATATCAATGGGCATCACCTGCGCGCTGATCGTGTTGTCTCGAATTTCACCGTAGGGAGCGATACGGCTGATTTGCGCGCGGCGCACGCTGTGGCGGTGTTCCGGATGGCGCAACAGAAACTCTGCTATCGGAGCGTCATCAGGCCAGTTCTGCAACGCTTCGAAAGCCAAGGTTGCATCCCGCGCCGGTGCAAGAGGTTGTTCATAATCCGAGATCGGCTCCTCGAACCGCTCGCCCAGCCGGGGTTCCAGCTTTTCTTCGGATACGTACCAGGCCCGCGCGCAGTTTTCGGCGGCGGCCCAATCAAGGTTCAAAGCCCAGTCAAAACTGTTCCGGATCAAAGCGCGCACCGCTGATACCGGCATGGTCCCATCAATCACCTGTGCAGAGGCGTCGGTGTCTGCCATGCAGCTCGCAAGCCCGTCAACAAGCGCGCCGTAAGGTTCAAGGATCAAAGAGGCCAGCAGCTCCTGACCTTCTTCGGTCAGCGCGGCTTCGGACCAAAGGATCAGTCGGTTCCAGGGGTGATCCTGTGTCAGATCATCCTTGGCCAGGTATTTCTCGATTTCTTGCAGATCCGAATTCAGCGCCGCCAGCTTTTCCACCTGCACCGGGTGTTCAGATCGCCACCAGGCGATTGACTGTTTGCAGCGTGCAAAGACATCGCAAAAGACACGTGCTTCATCTTCCGAAGCCGCATCAATGGACCGAACGCGCGAGATCGCCTCCTCGCGCACCATGATCCAGTTGTTGAACAGCACCGGGTGATTGACGATGAACGGCGCCATACCCAGGCCGGTCGAATTCCCGATACCCAGCCAGCGCGCGATGTCTGGATCAAGCTCTGCGGTCTGGTCTTGGCCTTTGACCTGCGCCATGTGCTGCACCAGATCGCGCACAAAGGCGCGGGTCAGATAGACCGACAGCATCTCGATCTGGAACGGACCGCTGACTTCGGCCCGGCCGGCTGTCTTTTCGCGGTCCGCCGCGCCGAATTTGCCCGAACCATAAACGGCCGTGGTTCGCATCAGATAGCCGACCTTGTAGATCTGTTCGAGGTCGGGTTGCCGCCCCGCAGCAAGCTGATCCACCACATGAGCCCAAAGCCGCACGGAACGGTTCGCCCGCGACAGGGACAGTTCGGCTTCGCTGACGCGTCCGGCTTCTTGCAACGGAACATTCTGCGACAGACGGTCGATATCCTCTGACGTTGGAATGCCGTCAAACAAGGTAAAGGTGGCATCCCAGGCCTCGGCAATCACCCGGTCCGATCGTTGATCGGGTGGCAGGTCATGGGCAAAGGCGACCAGCGAATAGGCCCGATCAGGGCCTTGCGCAGTGTAGACCGCATGGCCCACACCCTTGTTGTCAATTTCGAACGCGGGGCGCGAAAAGCTCCAGTTTTCCTCGGCCATGCGACGCGTCAGCTGCCGCATAAAGCTGAGCCGACATTGGTGCGACGATCCCAAACGTGACAGCCGCATGACCGTGGATGGGTCACGTCTGGCGATCTCTGTCTGCGCGTGTGGTTCCATTTGGTTACCTTTGTGGGACGAAGTTCTCGGCAAAGAACCGATACCAGTTCCCGCCCATGATCCCGGCCACTTCGTCATCGTTCAGGCCGGTCGCGCGTAACCCTTCTTCGATGTTGCCAAAGTCTCGGTTGTCCTGAAACCAACCCGGCATCGGTGGGAATCCCGGGGCCGAGGCCGAGCCTTCGCCATAGTCGATCTCTTTTGTCCAACGCCCCACACGCATCCATTCCACGACGCTGTCGGGCTGATCCTGACACAAGTCAGTGCCAATCCCCAGATGTTCGGCCCCGTGTTTGTCAGCAGTGCGGGCGATCATTTCGCAGAAGCTCTCCAGCGTGCAATCGGACTTGTCTTTCAGGTGGTGAGGGTAGACCGAAAAGCCCAGCATCCCACCTTTTTCCGTTACCGCACGGATGACGTCATCCCGCTTGTTGCGCAGGGCCGGGGACCATTCGTGCGGATTGGCGTGTGTAATCGCGATGGGCCGGTCCGAGATTTCAGCCGCCTCGATCGTGGAACGGTCTGCCGAATGGCTCATGTCGACCACAAGGCCCACGCGGTTCATCTCTTTGATGACCTGCTTGCCCATGCGGGTGATGCCGGTGTCTTCGGCCTCGTAGCAACCTGTCGCCAGCAGGGATTGGTTGTTGTAGGTCAGTTGCATGAACCGCGCGCCCAGATCGTGCAGGATTTCGACCAGCCCGATATCGTCTTCAATGGGCGACGGGTTCTGAAACCCGAAAAACACGGCGGTTCGGTCCGTATTACGGGCCGTGTCGATATCGCTGGCCCACCGGCCTTTCATGATCAGATCCGGGTATTGCTCGAACCAGCGGTTCCATTTCTCGAAATTCAGTACCGTTTCGCGGAAATTCTCATGATACGCGATGGTGACGTGGATCGCATCCACGCCCCCTTCGCGCAACTGGCGAAAGATCTTTTCCGACCAGTTGGCATATTGCAGGCCATCGATCCGCATCAGACGGGGCCTGCGCTGATATAGGCGGTTTTGACGGTCGTGTAGAATTCAGCCGCCGCCTTTCCCTGTTCGCGGGGTCCGTACGAGCTGTCGCCGCGGCCACCGAAAGGCACGTGGTAATCGGTGCCCGCGGTGGGCAGGTTCACCGTCACCACGCCGGTGCGCGCGTTGCGGCGGAAATGGGTGGCGCGGGCCAGCGATTTGGTCACGATGCCCGAGGTCAGGCCGAAATTGGTGTCGTTCACAACGCTTAGCGCCTCGTCATAGCTGCCGACCTTGATGACGCTGGTCAGGGGCGCAAACATTTCTTCGCGGTTGATGCGCATGTCGTTGGTGGTGTTCAGGAACACGCCCGGCGACATGTAGAACCCGTCATGGGGCATCTCCAGGCGCTGACCGCCACAGGCCAGCTCGGCCCCTTCGGATTTGCCCAGTTCGACATAGGCGAGGTTTTCATTCAACTGCTGCTGGCTGACGACGGGGCCCATCTGCACGCCCGCTTCCAGCGCGTGACCCACTTTCATTGCCTGCGCACCGGCAACCAGTTTCTCGACAAAGGCATCATGGATGCCCGCGTGAACCACCAGACGCGACGAAGCGGTGCACTTCTGACCGGTGCCGCCGAATGCCCCGCCCAGCGCCAGAGTTACCGCCAGATCCAGATCGGCGTCGTCCATCACGGCCAGCGCGTTTTTGGACCCCATTTCCATCTGCACCTTGGTCAGGTTCTGGATCGCGGCGGCGGCGATGCCTTTGCCCACGGGCACAGACCCGGTGAAGGAAATCGCATTGACCTTGGAGCTTTCCACCAGCCGCTGACCGATGGAACGGCCCGAGCCCATCACCAGGCTGAACAGACCTTTCGGGATGTCCTGCCGTTCGATGATTTCGGTCAGGGCCACGGCCGAGGCAGGGGTGATGTTGGCGGGCTTCCACACAACCGCGTTGCCATAGCACAGCGCCGGGGCAATCTTCCACGAGGCGGTTGCAGTGGGGAAGTTCCACGGGCTGATGATGGCAACCACGCCAACAGCTTCGCGGCGCACGTCCACCTCGATATCGGGGCGCACGGAATCGGCGTTCTCACCGATCTGTCGCAGGCATTCGGCCGCATAGTAAGTGAAGAACTGACCGGCGCGGTAAACCTCGCCCTTGCCCTCGGCCAGCGGCTTGCCTTCTTCACGGCTCAGCAAAGTACCCAGCTCTTCGGCGCGGGCCATCAACTCGTTGCCGATGGCGTTCAGGACGGCCTGTTTGCGCTCGAGCCCGTAGGCGGCCCATTCGGCCTGCGCGACGCGCGCCTGATCCAGGGTCGCCTCAAGCTGGTCGGCGCTGGCTTGTGTGAACATGCCGACCAGATCGCTCAGATCCGATGGGTTGCGGTTTTCGATTTCGCTTTCGCCAGCCAGCCATTCGCCGGCAATTAGATTCAGTTTGGTCACGTCAGGCCCCAAATTCGCAAATTTCAGTTTGCGAAAGAATGGAACTTGCTGACGACATCAGTCAAACTCAAATAACTTTAGAAAACTTCAGAAAGATTGAAGCATGGCCGTGAAAATAGAGATGCTGCGGTGCTTTTGCACCGTGGCCCAAACCGGAAATCTTGCCGAGGCAGCCAGCCGTTTGGGCCGCACGCAATCCGCGGTCTCAATGATGTTGAAACAATTCGAAGAGCATCTTGGCAAGAAACTGTTTGAAGGCGAACGGAAAAACCACCTTACTCCGCTCGGTCAGCAAGTTCTCGACCTTGCGCTCAAACAGGTGCGGGATTTCGATCAGGCTGTTCAGAATATTGAACTGGCGGCACAGGCCGAGCACGGGTTGATCCGGATCGTATCCGTGCCGTCCGTGGGGGCGCTGGTCTTTCCTGCCCTGCTGGGCCATATGACGTCTCGTTTTCCCGGCCTGAAGATCGAGCTGCGAGACGGAGATTCGCAGCAGGTTCTGGATGCGGTCGCCGGGGATACGTCTGATATCGGCATAGCATCCGGCCATTTTCCGCTGAACGGGGTCAGTGCAGAGCCGCTGTTTCAGGACCGTTTCGGCTTGGTTGCAGCATCCGATCATCCGCTGATGACTCGGGCCGAGCCGCCAGCCATTTGCGATCTGGTGGCTCAGCCTTTCGTGCGAAACGCCCTGTGTGACTTTATCGAGTCCGCGCCTTTCCGAGAAATTCTGGACAGGGCCGAGGTTACCATCCACAACACGCATTCCCTGATCACGACTGTCAGGGCAGGCCAGTGGATCACGGTCCTGCCGCAGACCGTCGCGCAGTTCATCCCGGACGCAGTCGCCTTTCGTCCGATTTCGGATTTGCCGGACAGGCGCGAGGTGTATCTTTATGTGCGGGAAAGGTCGCGATTCCGAGAAATCTCGGAGGCCTGTCGTTCATTTGTCCTGTCGAGTGGGTTTGGAAATTCAAGCCTGTGAATGCATCAAAAGGGGATTAACCCTGCTCAAAATCACAAATTAATTTGGTTTTTGCAGACTCACGCCCGCTGCCATGCTAGGTTCTCGCTTGAAGTGGGGGACTTCAGAGGGGCGACATGTCTCAAGATCTGAGGGGCTGGTTGAGCGCAAATGGATTAAACGAGTACGCGCAGGCCTTCATTGATAATAAGATCGACTTTTCCATTCTGCCTGATTTGACGGCCGAGGATCTGATCGAAATCGGTGTGACCGCTGTCGGCGATCGTCGGCGGCTTTTGCGTGCCATCGAGCAACTTGATTCCGCGCAGATCGCCGCAGAGCCTGAACCCGCAGCGCCGCACGAACCTGCGCGGCGGCAGGTCACGGTGATGTTTGCGGACCTGACCGGGTTCACGAAAATGTCCAGCAAGCTGGATGCCGAGGACCTGCACGCGCTGCTCAACCAGTTCTTCAGCAAAGTGGACAATGTGGTCGAAAAATACGGCGGCCGCATCGACAAGCATATCGGTGATGCGGTCATGGCCGTTTTCGGAGCGCCGATCTCACATACCAATGACACGGAAAGGGCAGCACGGGCGGCAGCTGAAATTCATGCGGTTCTTCCGACGTTATCACCGCCGCTGTCCTGTCATATCGGTATCTCTTCGGGTCAGGTCATCGCCAGTACGACAGGCAGCCAGTCGCATACGGAATATACGGTGACAGGGGATGGGGTGAATCTGGCGTCTCGGCTGACAGATATCTCAGGGGGCGGCGAGACTCTGGTCTCACATGACATTCAACGCGCGCTGGGCCCGTTGTTCGTGGGCGACTCCATCGGGGTCAAGGCGATCAAGGGGTTGAACGAGCCGGTTGAGGTCTGGCGTCTGGACCGGCTGGCCAGGAACATTCGGACGAGACGGCACAAATTCATCGGGCGCGAGCGTGAGATGTCGATTTTCTCGGCCACATTCGACCGATGCCAACGCCATGGAAAAGGTGAAGTGCACATCGTTCTGGGCGAACCCGGAATTGGAAAAACCCATCTGTCCGAGCAAGTGGCGGAATTGGCGACCAGCCTGTCCTACACGATCCACAACGGCGTTGTGATGGATTTCGGCGCGCGCGAAGGTCATTCAGCCATTCAGACCGTTGCACGCAGCATTCTGGGGCTTGAGGCGTCGGACGGGGCGGAAACCGGGGCGGCCGTTGCAAAAGAGGCCATTACCAAGGGCTGGGTCAGCCCTTCCAACGCTGCGCACCTCAATGCTTTGCTTGAACTCGAGCAGGATCCGGGCCTGGCCGAGGTCTATGCGGTGATGGACAACAAGACCCGTCTGCGGGGGCGGCGTCAGGTGCTGGAGGAGCTGCTTTCCGCCAGCAGTCGGGAATCGCCCCTGCTTATTCAGATTGAAGACATCCACTGGGCGACGCCCGACATCCTGGCGGCGTGTTCTCATATCGCCGCGGTGACGCGGAACACGCCCTGTGTGTTGATGATGACCAGCCGGGCCGAGGGCGATCCGATCGACAGGAACTGGCAGATGGCCACGGATGGCGCGCTGGTGTCAAAACTGGAACTGGCACCGATGGGAGAAGAGCACGTCAGGCAACTGGTCGAAGAGTTCCGGGCCATCGATCGCGACTTGCTGGAAACCTGCGTCCAGCGCGCCGGTGGAAATCCGTTGTTTCTGGAGCAGCTGTTGCGAAACACGGATGTGCTCAAACAGGAAACTGTGCCGGGCAGTATTCAGGGTATCGTTCAGTCGCGATTGGACGCACTGGATCGCGCCAGCCGAACCGCCATTCAGGCTGCATCGGTTCTGGGTCAACGGTTCTCGCCCGAAGTTCTGAATTTCATTCTGGGTGAAGGGCATCTGGATACCAGCAACCTTATCCGCTCGGCGTTGATCCGAGAGGCAGGGCCCGATTTCATGTTTACCCACGCGCTGATCCGGGACGGGTCCTATGCAACACTGGTCAAATCCGAACGCGCCCGCCTGCACCGGCAGGCGGCTCAGTGGTTCGAAGACAAGGATGCAACCTTGCGCGCCCAGCATCTGGACCGGGCCGGGGCCAATAACGCGGCGCAAGCCTATCTGGAAGCAGCCGACAAATTGATACAAGCCTTCCGATTCGACGATGCCAGCCCGCTGATCGAGCGTGCTTTGGAATTGCCGTCCCCGGCGGGTGTCCGATTTGACCTGCTGTGCGCGCGGGGCGAAACCCATCGGTTGCAGGGGTTGTCAAACGAAGCTTTGGACGAGTTCAAAGACGCCGCCGGTTTGGCTGAAACAGACGAACAAATCGCCCGGGCCCATATCGGGCTTGCGCAGGCGGCGCGGCAAGCAAGCCTGTATCAGGACGCACTGGAAGCGCTCGACACGGCCGAGGCAGCGGCACAGCGCTGCGGGTCCGAGGAAGATGAGGCCCAGATAAGCTATGTGCGCGGCAACGTCTATTTCCCGCTGGGCCGGAACAAAGAAGCGCTGAAGGCCAACGAGCGGGCGCTCTCGCTTGCCCGCAAGCTGGAATCCCCGCGCCTTGAGGTTGGGGCGCTGAGTGGGTTTGGCGACGCCAATTTCATGAAAGCCTCGATGAAGACGGCGGCGGGGTTCTATACCCAAGCCGCTGAACGGGCACGCGAAAAAGGGCTGGTTCGGGACCTTGCAGCCAATCTGCACAATCTCAGCGTGGCGCGCAGCTATACTGGGGATGTCGGGCAGGGCCGAGCAGATGCCAATGAGGCGATTGAAATCTCGCAGACGTATTTCGCTTTCGTTCCGGAATGTGTTGCGCAAACATGCCTTGGCGTGGCCGAGACCTTTCTGGGCAGTCTCGACCGTGCGCTGGAAGCCTTTGGCGTTTCGGCCGAAATCGCAGAGCGCGTGGGCGCAAAACGCCTTGAAGCGCAGGCGTTGGAACATTTGGCCAGAACGCAGGTTTATGCCGGCCAGGTCGGGCGCGCACGTGAAACCGGTCTGCGAGCAGTCGAAATCGCGCTTGAACATGGCCGGAACTTTGTTGGACCCAAGGCCCTGTCAGCCCTGGCGATGGCCGAACCGGACCCGGATGAGCAAACGCGCCTTTTGAAACTGGGTTCCGAGATCATCGCCGAGGGATGTGTTGGCCACAGCCATCTGCACTTTTTCCCCGATGCCAGCGCCGTCATGCTGGCGCGTGGTGATTGGGATGCCGCAATGGAGTATGCGGATGACCTTGCCGCGTTCACCAGGAACGAGCCGTTGCCGATGGTTGACCTGTCCATTCGTCAAACACGGCTGTTGGCCGAGAGCGGAAGGCAGAATATTCCACCGTCAGAGCATAGCGGTTTTGCCGGTATGACCGAGCATTTTGCCGCGATGGGCATTACCCAATCCTTGTTGGGCCGCGCGGATTTTCTGACCAGTTAGGCGGCAAGGCAGGAGGCTGAATGAGCGTCGAAAAAAAGGTTTGGCTTATCTCTGGCCTGCTGACCTTTGGGTTGGCCGCCTTGTTGCTCAAGCTTTGGATCGAACTGAACCATTTCGAGGAAGACCTGACGCAGCTGCCCGATCAGGCTTCGGTAGATGCGTATCTGTGCAGATTGGACGTGGCGCCGGACTATCGTTTGAGAACGGGGATTTTCATAAAGTCATTCAGCTTTCTGGGCGCCAGCGATGTGCGGCTTACCGGCTATATCTGGCAGCACTACAAAGCAAAGGAACATGATGCGATCCTTCCTGCCGAAGGTGAGGTTGGGTTTCTTCTGCCCGAAGCGGTCGATACGGCAAACGGCCTTGTTGAAGAGGCATACCGCTTGTCGCAACCCGACGGCGTCTTGATTGGTTGGTATTTTGAACAAACCCTGCGCCAGAGCTTCGACTACACCAGTTATCCCTTCGATCACAAAACGGTTTGGGTGCGGTTCTCGCCCGCTTCTTTCGAGGTCAATATCGCGCTGGTTCCTGACTTCGAGGCTTATCCGGCGACCGGATCGGATGACATTTTCGGGATCGACAACCGGATCGTGATGGGCACGTGGGAGCGAGAAAACACCTATTTCGACTACAAGCTGTCGAAACTGGATACGACGCTGGGCATCCGGCAGAACGCTTACCAGACCAACACGCCTGAGTTGCATTACAACTTCGTCATCAAACGCAATTTTGCAAACGCGTTCATCGTTCACATGATCCCGTTGCTGGTCGTGGTGATGCTGCTGTTCGGTGCAGTCATGACCGTCACGCGCCGCGAGGGGTTGGTCGAGCGGCATGACTTCAGCACGTCCAGCGTGATCGGCACCTGTTCGGTTTTGTTCTTCGTGATCCTGCTGGCCCATGTGCAACTGCGCGAAGGATTCGCCGGATCGCCCGTGATCTATATGGAGTCGTTCTTTTTCCTTATGTACTTCATGCTGTTGGCGGTTTCGATCAATACGTACCTGTTCGCCTCAGAGGCGGTGCCGTCGCTGCGGATCATCCATTATCGAGACAACCTGATCCCAAAGGCCAGTTTCTGGCCCTTCGTGCTGCTGTGTATGGTGGCGATCACGGCCTATAACCTCGGCATCAAGGATAGCTCGGAACCGCCACCGATCAGCACGCGGGATTGTTAGGCCACGGGTTCAAACCCGGGTTTGGGTTCGCCCTGCGCCATGTCCAGCGTGTAATCGCTCACCACTTCGGATGTACCCTCGCGCCAGCTTTTCAGGTATTTTTCCGGATCAGCGATCACATAGGCATATGCGGGTTTCATCGCACCCTCGATGACGACGTTGATTTTCTTGCGCACATAGACATTCTCGGGTGAGCCGGGGCCGTAATACCCTTCCAGCCTGTCCAGTTCGCCGAGGCCGGATTCGGTGACACGGTAGACCTCTCCACCCACTTGCTTGCCCATCCCCTGCTGATCCACAAGGGTTGCCATGCGATGCAGATACCCACAGTTGGGATTGTCGCAGAATGGTTCCTTCGGGATGATCAGGGGCATTGGTTGCCGGGTGCGCGCCGTTCCCACGAATTCATTCAGGACCGCGCTGTGTGCGTCATGATTGGGGAACCCCTGCTTCAGTGATCCATAGGTGAAATACAGGTAAGAGGGTTCGTTCACCGCCACGAAGCTTTCGTCACGCCCCTGTTCGGGGTCTGCCATCCTCAGGTTGTGATCTTGCGCCCAGGCGTCCAGCATGGAACGGATTTCCGGTTCGATCTGCATGCTTTGAACGAATTCGATGCACGAGGTCGCATCCATGTCTTCGGCCCGCAGCAGGATTTCCACCATCTTCGGTGCCTTGTTCATCACCGCCACATGCAATGCGGTGAACCCGTGATCGTTGACAATGTTGACGTCGATACCCCTGTCGATCAGGTTCTGGGCGGCCTCATAATCCGGCTTGCCCAGATCATGGCCGCTTTCGCCCAGTTCGCCTTCACCGCCCGCTGCATAGTGCAACAGTGAATCTCCATGGGCCTCGTCCACGATGTTGACCCCGACGACCCCTTCGTCGATGGCACGGAACACGCGCTTCCATTCGTTGATATCATCGGCGGCAGCGGCCTCGCGCGCCCATTTGCAGACGCGATACTTCTGGTCGTCCAATTCCTCGAACGCGTCTTCCAGTGCCTCCATGATCTGGTCCGGCGTTGCCATCATGCCGATGCCCATCCGGCCGTTCGACAGGCGACCTTCACGCGGTCCGACGAAATCGACCCCAAGCGTCTTAAGCTTGTCGACGTTGTTCTGTGTGGTGATATTGTTCCACATATTCGTATTGCACGCGGGGCAGAGGATCACGGGTTTCTTCTGGTATTGCCATGCCACGAAGACCGAGGTCAAAAGATTGTCGGCGATGCCATTGGCAACCTTGCCCATCGTGTTGCAGGTGATGGGGGCCACGATGACGCAATCTGCCCAGTCACACAGTGCCAGATGCGAGGCGCGCACCGGCATGTCGAAATTCAAATAGCGGAAATTCCACTCGTCATCGTCGCGGTAATAGTCATTGTGGGTGATCTTGGCGTCGATCCGTTCGGCGCCGAAATCCCGAAAGAACTTCTCGGCCGAAACAGACGGGATCAGTTTCACGTTATGCCCCGCGTCGACAATACGTTCGACAAGCTCGGGGATCTTGTCCGCCGCCGATGACCCGCAGGCGCAGAGCAATACGTTTCGCTTTCCGGCGTTCACTTGATTCATCACCCCCTTGGGATAGCCGAACGGGTTCTTCTCAAGGCTTGGGGTTTCATTCAGTTCGGATACCGGCAGCCCTTCCCTGCGCATTCTGGCCTGCAATTCACCGGCCTGGATCATGTCTACGATGTCTTCCAGCTTTTCACTTTTGCTGATGCATTTTCCTTTGAAAAACAAATACGGCACGTCCGGTCTTTCGCCCAGCGTCACCAGTTGCCGCCGCATCCTGATCATATTGGGATCGCGCCCGCCCACGTCGATCTGCTTGACGGTCGTTGCCCCGATATTCGAAAGAATGCTGCGCAGCATATAGGACCACGGGTCCTCGTCCTCGTAGAACAGAACCATCGTATTGTGCTTAATGATGCTGGCAACATCGCTTGGGTTTTCGGGCGGCTCGACCTCTTCGATCACCAGCAATGCAGGGTCTTCGAGATCCCGCAGACCGCGGAAAATGTTGCCCCGCGGCGCTTGCCAGACCTGCGAGGTTGCCGGACTCATATCGACTATGGTCACAACGTCTTCATCCTCGTCATAGTCTATGCAAAGGCACCAGAACTCTTCGAGCAACGCAGTTTCCCGGAACACGTTGTCCGGCGGGCGGATCGCCTCGATCCCGGTGACGCGATTGAAGTCGATGTTGATCATCAGGTGACGGTTGCTGTCGGGGGTCAGGCTTTTCAACTGCGCCTTGAACCAGTCTTCGGGGGTTTGGATTGATTTGTCGTCGCGGGTCTCAAAGCTCTGGAACGAACTGCTCAGATGCAGGTTCTCGGATTGTCTGATATACTTTTCGACCATGTCGTGCATGTCTTTGGCGGTGGCGACCCGGCGGACAGTATCCGTGAACGACACCTGGGCCGCCCGCAGCAACTCGTCCTCGTCCACCCTGTAGTCGCCGTGAATGGCGAGGCTTTCCACCAAAACGCCGATCGAGTTCATGTTGGGCGTTGCCCGGCGGAACAGGTTGCGGCGTTTCTTGGGATCTTTCGCCAGATAACGTGTGCTGTCGACGTAATTGCACCGCTGCTTGAAGGTCTTCAGGTGCGTCTTGACCGCGGCCCGTGCTGAAAACCGCAAAAGGCCGCGGGACCGCATCGAGGTTCCGTCACGATCCGACATGGCTTGCCACAACCGTTCGACGGTTGTCACCCAAAGCTTGCCGTATTTCTCAGGGTGCACATCCATCATATGCACCAGCCCCGTGCTTGGATTGCACTTGGCGATGACGGCAAAATGGCCGCCGGGCATAGTCTCGTTGCCATGGGCAAGACCGACCTGGAAATTTGCGACCAGAATGTCGTTGTCACCGCCCAGCCGGTTGGATTCGTCGATCGCCTCAAGCAGCAGCGGCACACTGGTTGTGTCTGCGTCCATGAAATAGGCCTGAACCTGAACCCTCTCGCGCAGCCCCTGCGTGTGAATGTAGGTGCAGGCGACGTCAAAAAGCTCGCCCAGCGAGATTCCGTCGTTCACGACAAAGGACGAGGGCAATGCGCATTCGCGGAAGATGTCATTCACTTCGCAGCTGAACCCCAGCGCCGACATGCTGAGAGCGGCCGCCGTGACACTGCAACAATTGATCGGCTGCTGAAAATTCTGCAACTGAACGCTGACCAGATCACCAAACATCGTTGCAAAACAGGGTTGCCGGACGCTCTCTGGTATCTGAAGCCAGTTCTGGCTGGACAGATACGCCAACCGGGTTCCATCCAGCGCAAGTGCTTCTAGGCTGACAGGGATATCCGAGATCTGAAGGTGTTCTTCATAGAAGTAATCACCGACATCCGCGCTGGCCAATGGATTTCCGTTCTGGCGCAGCTGAACCACGCCACGCAGCACGATATACATGCCGTTCGCTGGCAGAACCGCGTTTCCGGTCACCTCGATACATTCGAATTGTGGGTTGATGACGGCTGGGTCGGCGATCTGAGCCTTACCCGGAAGGACATCATATATCATCTTCCAGTCTGCGTCGCTTGGGGTGTAAGGTCTGGATTTGGAAATTTGATCTATGGTCACAACTGTGTCCCCCCGGAGTTGCGTTGCAATATTTCAATCTTCGGTCCGCCAGCGCCTCTGGTTCTTCGAAGCTCGGACAACGGTCATTCAGAATAAAAGACCTGCCTGTTTTCAGTGTTTGTTTCTGGCAAGGGCCGTGTTTCTGATGGAAAAAGTATGAACAAAACGGCCCAATTGGCTGCACAGTATCCGATAATTGAATAAAAATCACGAGTGCAGTTGCAGCGGCTGCGGCTGCCTTGCATGGCGGAACACTTGCCATCCGCGATTTGGATTGCGCGGGTCACGGGTGCCAGCCTTCGGGCAGACAATCTGTGAAGGGCTTTGGGGATCAGTCGAGGAAAAGGTAATCCAACTGCATGACGGCTTGGGCTTTGTCTTCACCAACCCCAAGAAACTTGGCAATAACCGCTTCATTGTCGGCGCGCGGGGCCGTTTCCCGCAGGCGCAGGTAATTGTCCAGCCGGGCAGCGCGGATCCGTTCGGATTCATAGCCCAGATCGTTGCGAAGGGTCGGCAGCAAGGAAGCAACGGTTTCCGTTGGGCTGTTGTCTCCGGCCAGCCCGACCCGACGCGCGTGGCCGATCAGATAGTCGTCCGAGTATTCGCATTCGATCTCAAGCACGTGGGTTTTGGCCTGGTCGCCGCAGAAATCCTCGAGCGCGTCAAGATTGGCCGGGTCAAGGCACAGCACCAGCTGATCCGACCCGAAACTGTCGAACAACAGGCGCAGAACGGCACGCCGGTGACGAGAGCGCTTGGTCAGTGTGGAGTCGATCCCGCCCAGATCCGGCAGCAACGTATTTTCTTCGTTGAACAGGTATTCAACGCAAGGAATATCCGTTTCAGATGCGATCTGATCGACGAGACGTTTGGCGACATGCCATTTCTTGCAGACGATCACGAACAGTTCCCGTTCCGGGCCGAGTACGCTCCCGGCTTCCCAGAAGCGTTGTCCGAACCGGCGGCCGATACGCCCGCGACCAGTGAGAAACGCGTACAGATTGCGCCCCTCGTTCGAGATCGGGAAATCGACGCCCTCACTGGCATAGAGCGAGCCGAGCCGGGCCTTCAACTCATGCGCCTCGGCGCTGATCTTGCGTGCGAACAGATAATCCTGGCCCAGCAACATGTCATAGTGGTCATTGTAGAAAGTGACCGGCATTCCATAGTCCGAGAACATCAGGAATGTCGGCGTTCGGTTTTCAATCTCGTTTTTTGGGATCAGGTGACGCACCAGCGTCTGAAAAAAGGTTTCATCAGGAATCCACGTGGTCGAAAAAAAACGGATCACATCCCGGCGCTGATGCAGGAAATCCAGTATCATTTCGACGGTTCTGCGACGCAGGCACCACCATTGGCTGCCGATCATCATCTGAATGTCCTGGGGGATGTCCCGCGTCAGACCGAGGCGCTTTTGCAATTCATAGGCGGCATAGAACAGCTTGGACTGCGTGCGCTCGTTGAAGTAGTGGCGATAGATCAGCCGGTCTTCCTTCATGCCGGTCTTGATCCAGTTGCTTTCAAAGAAATCGTGGCTTTCGATGAAATCCTTGTCGTTATCGTCGAGGTAACGGTGCGTGTATTCAGCGGTTTTGATCGCCATGCAGTCACCCGACAGCATGTAGAAATGTGTGGCGCGGGGGAAATTTTCCACGGCGGCTTCCAGGCCGTTCAGCGTGGCCCGGACCAGCGACCATTCTCCCCAGCCGCATCTGACGCGTTTTTTTGCAAAGGTCACATTGGGGTTCTGATCCAGTGCGGAACGAATGCGCTCATAGGCTTTGGCGCTGGCGCTGGCGTCAAAATGGATGGCCATGCAATCGCCGACAGCGGTCAGTTGTTCGGCCTGTGCAATGATGGCTTCAGGGTCCTTGTGACACAGCAATATATAGGCGACTTTTGCCATTGAGATTACGCAATATCCGTTTTTGCCTGATTTCAACCGTGATACTGAGGATGAGCGATTGAATAAACAGAATAATTTTGGTTCTTTGTTACCAAAAGCTGGCGTATCGCATCGAGACCTGGCCAGCGCAGGAGGCACAGCAGATGGGGTTTCCCGGTACCTGGATGACCGAGAGCGAAAGCATGGTGTACCGCGTGGTGCCCAAATGTGCTTGCTCGACCATTGGTCAGATCATGTATTTCTCGGATCATGGTCAGTTCTTCGACGGTGATATCCATGATGCCAAGGACGGCATGCACAAATGGGCATTTGATCAGAGCCAGAAGCTGATCTCGAACAATGTGCGCAATCACGCGTCCTATTCTTTCACTTGCGTGCGCAATCCCTACACCCGCATCCTCAGCTCATTCTTTGACAAGATCTGCGGCATTCAGCGCAACGGCAAGAGATACCGCGGCAATCTGGTGCCGACGCTGATCTATAACTACGGGATCGAAGTGGGCGGCGACGACGGCAAGGGAGAGTTTGACCAGATCGCCAGCTTCCGCCGGTTTCTGCTGTTTGCGCGTGATACGATCCGGTGGCGGCGCCCGATGGACCCGGACATTCACTGGTCTGCGATGTCAGGCCACGTGTCTACTTTCATCGTGAACGGCGGTCACTATGACCGGATATTCTGGACAGAAGCGTTCAATGACGGGATGCAGGATGTTCTGGACAATGTCGAGCTGAAGCACCCGGTCAAACTGTCCGAGATTCCACGGTTCAATGAATCCGAAGGGCATGGGCCAAAACGTGCGCATCCGGTCGAGGACTACTTTGACGATCTGTCAATGCATCTGGTCTATGAGATCTACAAGCAGGATTTCGAGCTGTTCAAATACGACTTCGAAAACCCGGCGAACAAGATGCCGATCAGTGAAATCGATTTGGACGAAATCCACGCCAAGTTGGGCGACTGACGGTGGGGGTGCTCCCGCCCGTCGTCGATATTTCTTGCGAAACATCTCCTCCGGTTGGGCCCGGCGCCGCGCGCTGCGCGGCGCTGGGCCCAAGGTCGAACGTGGCATCGGCGAAGCCGATGGTACGGATCGGGCGCGGGAGCTCTTGAGGACGGTTGATTACCCGGCTCGCCGCCTCGGCAAGCCGGTCGCGTATGTGCTTAGACTTGGCGAACAGCCCCTTTTGCTGCGCTGGTCGTCAGCTTGGCATAGGCCTTGAGCGCGGTGGACACTTTACGTTTGCGGGGCGCGGCGGGCTCCCACCCCTTTGCGTTCTGTTCCGTGCGGCGGGCGGCCAGCTCTTCATCCGAAACTGCCAGATGAATGGTGCGGTTTGGGATGTCGATCTCGATCGTGTCGCCATTCTGAACCAGACCGATCTCACCGCCTTCGGCCGCTTCGGGCGAAACATGGCCGATCGACAGGCCTGATGTGCCGCCCGAGAAGCGACCATCGGTCAGCAACGCGCAGGCTTTGCCCAGACCCTTGGACTTCAGATATGACGTCGGGTACAGCATTTCCTGCATCCCCGGGCCACCGCGCGGGCCTTCATAGCGGATGACGACCACATCGCCTTCTTTTACCTTGCCCGTAAGAATGTCGTTGACCGCCTGATCCTGACTTTCGCACACGTAGGCCGAGCCGGTGAATTTCAGGATATTGGCGTCCACGCCAGCAGTTTTCACGATACAGCCGTCGCGAGCGATATTGCCGAACAGAACGGCCAGACCACCATCCTGGCTGAACGCGTGTTCTTTCGAGCGGATCACGCCGCCTTCGCGGTCGGTGTCCAGTTCCTTGTACCGGTTGGACTGGCTGAACGCCTGTGTGGTGCGCACACCACCGGGGGCGGCCTTGAACAGCTCCTGCGCCTTTGGATTGTTGGCGACCTTGATGTCCCAGTTGGCGATCGCTTCACCCATTGTGGCCGAATGTACCGTGTTGCATTCCTCGTGCAGCAGGCCTGCGCGGCTGAGCTCTCCGAGGATCGAGAAGATACCTCCGGCGCGGTGGACGTCTTCCATGTGCACATTTTCGGTGTTGGGCGCGACTTTGCACAGGCAGGGAACGCGGCGGCTCAGGCGGTCCATGTCGGACATGGTGAAATCAACGCCACCCTCATGCGCGATGGCCAACAGATGAAGCACCGTATTGGTGGACCCGCCCATGGCGATGTCTAGGCTCATGGCGTTTTCGAATGCTTCGAAGGTGGCAATCTCGCGTGGGAGAAAACCTTTTTCATCCAGATCATAATGGCGCTTGGTGATCTCAACGATGCGGCGGCCTGCCTCAAGGAACAGCTCTTTGCGGTCGGCATGTGTCGCCAGTGTCGAGCCGTTGCCCGGCAGGGCCAGGCCCAATGCTTCGGCCAGGCAGTTCATCGAGTTCGCAGTGAACATGCCAGAACAGGAGCCGCAGGTCGGGCAGGCATTCTCTTCGATATGTTGAACCTGTTCGTCGGTGAATTTGTCGTCCGCCGCGGCGACCATGGCGTCGACGAGGTCGATTTTCTTGGCCTCCAGATCGGCGATATCGATCTTGCCAGCCTCCATCGGCCCGCCCGAGACAAATATGGCAGGGATGTTCAGGCGCATCGCGGCCATCAGCATGCCGGGGGTGATCTTGTCGCAATTCGAAATGCAGACCATCGCATCGGCGCAATGGGCGTTGACCATGTATTCGACCGAATCCGCGATCACTTCGCGCGAGGGCAGCGAATACAGCATCCCGTCATGGCCCATTGCGATGCCGTCATCCACCGCGATCGTGTTGAATTCTTTGGCCACACCGCCTGCAGCCTCGACCTCGCGCGCAACCATCTGGCCCAGATCCTTCAGATGCACGTGGCCCGGGACGAATTGGGTGAACGAGTTGACGATGGCAATGATCGGTTTGCCAAAATCATCGTCTCCCATGCCGGTGGCGCGCCAAAGGCCGCGTGCGCCAGCCATGTTGCGGCCATGGGTTGAGGTTCTGGATCGGTACAATGGCATGATGCTGTTTCCCTTTTGCCTCGGGTTGCATGTCTTGGGGTTCGTACGTTATAGCGCACGTACCACATGTGCGCTATAACGCACAAGAGGATTCGCGGGACGATGAGATGGACTCTGACGATATAACGCTGAAACTGCGAGACGTGCGTGCGGCATCGGGCCTGAGCCTGTCGAAAGTGGCCGAGATGACTGGCGTGAGCAAAGCCATGCTGGGGCAGATCGAGCGCGGTGAATCCAGCCCAACCATCGCAACGCTGTGGAAAATTGCCAAGGGGTTTCAACTGCCGCTCAGCGCGCTGATCGATACGATGAACGGGGACCCTTCGGTTTTTCAGACCGTAACTTTCCCCGGCACGATCGAGGTCAAGATCGTCTTTCCATTCGATCCCGCTCTGGGGGCCGAGACATTCCACGTCAACCTCAGGCCGAACCAAAGCCACGAGTCGCCCGCCCACGCGACAGGCGTGACCGAAGAGGTCTTTGTTCTGAGCGGCACGCTTGAGATCCTGCGCGGAGACGAGTGGGTTTCCCTACAAGCCGGGCAGGGGTTGCGTTTCGCGGCCGATCTTCCGCACGGGTATCGCGCCGGCCCCGAGGGGGCGGCCTTTCTGAACATGCATCATTACGCCCAACACACCGAATTTGTAGAGAACGGCAAGGCCCATTCATGACCGCATTTTTCGACAGCCTGACCATCGTCGACGCCATCGGCTCTTTCGGGGCTCTAATCGTGGTCGCCGCGTATTTCGCAACACAGATGCGGATGATGAACTCGGATGATCTGGCCTTTCCGGTGATCAACCTGCTGGGCTCGGTGCTGATCGTCTATTCCCTGCTCCAGAATTTCAATCTCGCATCAATGTTGATCGAGGGGTTTTGGATTCTGATCAGCCTCATTGGGATTATCCAACATTTCCGCCTGCGCAGCGCCAAGTGAGCGCTATCCAGCCTTGAACCCCTATGCCGCCGGGTATAGGGAAAAATCAAGCGCGCTTAGGGGAGGCTTTGATGCAGGACGATCCAAAAACCCTCGTATCCACCGAATGGCTGGCCGCGCATATGAAGGATCCGGATCTGCGGATTCTGGACGGGTCGTGGTACTTGCCCGCGCAAAATCGTGATGCACGGGCGGAATATGACGCAGGCCACATCCCCGGGGCGCGGTTCTTTGAAATAGACGAGATATCAGATCGCCGTTCCGACTTGCCGCATATGGCGCCTCCGGTCGAGAAATTCATGTCGCGCCTGCGCGCGATGGGTGTGGGCGACGGTCATCAGGTCGTGGTTTACGATGGCGCTGGGCTGATGTCGGCTGCGCGCGTCTGGTGGCTGTTCCGTCTTATGGGGCAGGAAAACATCGCGGTTCTGGATGGTGGATTCCCCAAATGGCAGGCGGAAGGGCGCGAGGTCGAAGACCTGCCGCCGGTCATCCGTGATCGTCATATGACTGTCCGGGTGCAAAATCAGCTTGTCCGGGACGTCACGCAAGTTTCCGCCGCCGCCAAGCTGGGTGATCATGAGATCATCGACGCCCGCTCTGCCAGCCGGTTTTCCGGGGCCGAGGCCGAACCGCGCGAGGGTCTGCGCTCGGGGCATATTCCGGGTTCACGCAATGTCCCCTTTGGCCAGTTGCTGAACGCCAATGGTACCATGAAGTCGCCGGAAGAGTGCCGCGCCATATTCGAGGCCGCGGGCGTCGATCTGTCGAAACCGGCGATCACCTCGTGCGGGTCTGGCGTGACCGCCGCGATCCTCAGCCTTGCGCTTGAACGCATGGGCAAGAAAGACCACTCGCTTTATGACGGCTCATGGGCTGAATGGGGCGCCTTCCCGACCCTGCCCGTCGCAACCGGAGAGACCTGATGTTCGAGAACCTGAAACCGCAGCCTGCCGACAAGATCCTGGCGTTGATGCAGATGTATCGCGAAGACCCGCGTGATCAGAAGATCGACCTGGGCGTCGGCGTCTACAAAAACGCGGAAGGCATCACCCCGGTCATGCGCGCCGTCAAAGCGGCCGAGCAGCGCGTCTGGGAAGAGCAGGAAACCAAAGCCTATACCGGGCTGGCCGGCGATCCGGCCTATGCGGATGCGATGATCGGGCTGATCCTCGGCATCTCGGTTGAGCGCGGCAATATCGCCGCCGTGGCGACACCGGGCGGCACCGGCGCCTGCCGTCAGGCCTTCGAGATGATCCGTATGGCCAACCCGTCGACCCGCGTCTTCGTGTCGAACCCGACATGGCCGAACCACTTGTCGATCCTGAACTACCTGGGGATCGAGACGGTTCCATACCGCTATTTCGATGGCGACACACGTGGCGTCGATTTCGACGGCATGATCGAAGACCTGAAGACCGCAAAAGCGGGTGACGTGGTTCTGCTGCACGGTTGCTGCCACAACCCGACCGGTGCCAACCTCAACATGGTTCAATGGCAGGAGGTCGTGAACCTGATCAACGCGCTTGGCCTCGTTGCGATGATCGACATCGCCTATCAAGGCTTCGGCGACGGCCTGGAAGAGGATGCGCAAGCGACACGTCTGGTCGCGTCTTCGGTCAAGGAATGTCTGATAGCGGCGTCATGCTCGAAGAATTTCGGCGTGTATCGCGAACGCACCGGTTTGCTGATGGCCATCAGCGCCGATGCCGGGCAGACCGCTTTGAACCAGGGTACATTGGCATTCCTGAACCGCCAGAATTATTCCTTCCCGCCCGACCACGGCGCGCGTGTTGTGACCACGATCCTGATGGACGAAGCCCTGCGCGCCGACTGGATGGCCGAACTGGAAGAGGTGCGCCTGTCTATGCTGGGCCTGCGTCGCCAACTGGCCGACGAACTCCAGCGTCTGAGCGGCTCGGACCGCTTTGGTTTCATCGCCCAGCACCGCGGCATGTTCTCGCGCCTGGGTGCGGCCCCGGAACTGGTCGAGAAACTGCGCGTTGAACACGGCATCTACATGGTTGGCGACAGCCGCCTCAACATCGCCGGTCTGAACGCCAACACCGTTCCGATCCTTGCGCAGGCGATTGTCGACGTCGGCGTCTGATTTTCGGGCATTGCCAAACAAGAAACCCGGGCACCAATGCCCGGGTTTTTTTGTTTGGGTGGAAGTGGGATCAGCCTTTCGAGAATTCGGGATAGGCTTCCATGCCCAGTTCGCCCATGTCGAGGCCGTTGATCTCTTCTTCCTCGCCAACCCGCAGGCCGACGGTGGCCTTGAGGATCGAGAACAGGATGAAGCTGACTACGAAGACGAAGATCCCGATAGCCGCGAAACCGATGATCTGGGTCACGAAAGACGCATCACCGTTGGTCCATGCCACGATGAAGGTGCCCCAGAAGCCTGCGATCAGGTGAACCGGGATGGCGCCGACCACGTCATCAATCTTCATCTTGTCCAGCAGCGGCACGGTATAGACCACGATCACGCCGCCGATGCCGCCGATGATCAGCGCCTGAAACAGCGACGGTGCCAGCGGTTCGGCGGTGATCGAGACCAGCCCGGCCAGCGCGCCGTTCAGAACCATGGTCAGGTCGACCTTGCCATACATCACCTGCGTCAGGATCAGGGCGGCAACGGCGCCGGCGGCGGCGGCCATGTTGGTGTTGGCGAAGATACGGCTGATATCGGCCATGTCACCGATCGTGCCCATGGCCAACTGCGAGCCGCCGTTGAAGCCGAACCAACCCAGCCACAGGATGAACGTCCCCAGGGTTGCCAGCGCCAGGTTCGAGCCGGGGATCGGCACAACTTTACCTTCCTTGTTGTATTTACCGATGCGCGGGCCCAGTACGATGGCACCGGCCAGAGCTGCGAAGCCACCTGCGGCGTGCACCAGGGTCGAGCCGGCGAAGTCGCTGAAGCCCATCTCGGACAACCAGCCGCCGCCCCACTGCCAGGACGCTTCGATCGGGTAGATGATGCCTGTCAGAACGATCACGAAAAAGAAGAAGGGCCACAGTTTGACGCGCTCGGCCATGGTGCCCGATACAATGGACGCGGTGGTGGCGCAGAACATCAGCTGGAAGAAGAAGTCCGAACCGACCGACGCATAGGACAGATCGGTTTCGACGCCATCAAGGCCGACCGGTTCCAGCGAGGTGGGCGAGAAGGCACCCAGAATGCCGGTGATGGTCCAGCCGTCGCCCGGATACATCAGGTTGAAGCCGACCAACCAGTACATGATGGCGGCAAAGGAAAACAGGCCGATGTTCTTGACCAGCTGCATGGCCACGTTTTTGGAGCGCACCAGACCGGCCTCGAGCATGGCAAAGCCCGCGGCCATCCAGAACACCAGAAAGCCGCCCATCAGGAACAGCAGCGAGGTCAGGATGTATTGTGTATGCTGCGCGGTTTCGCCGGTTGCGGCGGCCTCCTGCGCCAGGCCCATCTGCGGCAGTGCGACGATCGCGGCGGCAGGGATGAGGGATTTCATCAGGTTCATGTTCAGTCCTCGAATGATTGTCGGTCGCGGCGCCTTACAGCGCCTCTTCGTTGGTTTCCCCGGTCCGCACGCGCAGGGCCTGCTCGACATCGAGGACGAAAATCTTGCCGTCGCCGATCTTGCCGGTCTTGGCGGTTTTGGTGATGGTCTCGACGATCTGGTCGGTCATAGCGGCAGGCACCACGATTTCCAGCTTGATCTTGGGCACGAAGTTCACCGCATATTCGGCCCCCCGATAGATTTCGGTGTGGCCGGATTGCGAGCCGAAGCCCTTGATCTCGGTTACCATCATGCCGCGCACGCCGGCCTCGGTCAGTGCCTCGCGCACCTCCTCCAGCTTGAACGGCTTGATTGTCGCAATGATCAGTTTCACGTCTTTCCCCTCTGGTTCTCCGGTGGAACCGGTTTGTTTGCACCTGCAGAAAAATGCGCGACGGATCGCGGTATGAAACGGCTCTTGGGGGTCAAAGGGCTGCCAAATGGCAGAATATTGCACATTTTTTGCACAACTTGGTCGCGTTGATTAAATAATGGGCAGTGTTGTGAGGGGAATTTTAGGAAATTCGGACCTCTACATACTCGGATCACCGGGGTATGGTGGCGCAAAAGAAAACCCGGGCAGAGTTTGAGCATGACTGAGTCCAAGCGACGCAAGCCGAAATTGGTTGCGGACAAAAGGTACCCGTCAAAGGGTCGTAAACCGTCGGCATCCAAGCGCCCGGCGGGCAAGAAGGCGACGGCTCGCAAAACCACCACACGCAAAACTGCGCGCAAAAAGACGCGCAAGAGATCGGGGGGCAAAGGCGGCGGCATCCTGCGTCGTTTTTTCCGCTGGGTCTGGCGCATGGTCTGGGGGCTGACCTGGCGGGTCGGAGCGGTCGTGGCCATCCTGATCGCCCTGGCGGTGGGTGTCGTCTATTCCTCGTTGCCGGACTTGGATGCCTTGTTGGACGGCCGTGCGCGCGGGTCTGTCACGCTGCTGGACCGCGACGGCAAAGTGTTTGCCTGGCGGGGCGACCAGTTTGGCGGGGTGATCACTGCCGATACGGTGTCGCCGCATCTGAAAAACGCCGTCATCGCGACCGAGGACAAACGGTTCTATCGCCATTTCGGGGTGAGCCCGCGCGGTGTGGCAAGCGCCGTTCGCATCAACCTGAGCGAAGGGCGCGGCCCGTTGTCCGGGCATGGCGGGTCAACCATAACGCAGCAAACGGCCAAATTGCTGTGTCTGGGCGTGCCTTATGATCCGACTGAATGGGAATCAGAGGCCGCCTATGAAGCCGATTGCCGACAGGGATCGCTGTTGCGCAAGGCCAAAGAGGCCATTTATGCAATGGCGATGGAGGTGAAATACTCCAAGGATGAGGTTCTGACGATCTACCTGAACCGGGCTTTCCTTGGTGCAGGCGCGCGCGGGTTCGAGGCCGCAAGCCAGCGGTACTTTGGCAAGTCCGCCGCCGAAGTCTCGCCGGCCGAGGCAGCGATGTTGGCCGGGCTGTTGGTTGCGCCCACACGTTATGCACCGACGAATAATCTGCAACGGTCGCAGGACCGGGCCCGCCTTGTGATCGGTCTGATGGAGGATCAGGGCTATCTGACCGCCGCGCAGGCCAGCGAAGCGCGGGCCCGCCCAGCCCAACTGTCCGAGGCGGCGGCTGCACGGGCCGGGGGATATTTTGCGGATTGGGTTATGGCCAGCGGGCCCGAGTTCTTTACCCGCAACACGACCGAAGATGTGGTGATCCGGACCACCCTGGATCAGCGCATTCAGACCTCTGCGGAAGAGGCGCTGAAATTCATCTTTCAGGAAAAAGTGCGCGAAGGATCAAAGGCGCAGGCGGCCATTGTCGTGATGTCGGCCGACGGTGCGGTGCGCGCGATGGTTGGTGGGCGCAAGACACGCGTGTCTGGCGCGTTCAACCGGGCGACGCAGGCGTTGCGACAGACGGGATCATCGTTCAAGCCATTCGTCTATGCCACCGCGCTGGAACTTGGGTATTCGCCGCTGGATACGGTGATGGATGAACCCTATTGCGTCGATATTCCGGGGTCAGGCCAGTGGTGCCCCAAGAACTACACCAACAAGTATTATGGGCGGGTGACCTTGGCGGATGCGCTGAAAAACTCGCTGAACATACCGGCGGTGAAAGTGGCCGAGATTTCCGGCCTGGACAATGTTCGGACGGTTGCCAGCGGCTTCGGGATTGCCAGCGACCTGGCACAGGGGCCTGCGCTGGCGCTTGGTGCATCGGAAAGCACGTTGATCGAGATGACCGGGGCTTATGCAGGCATCCTGAATGGCGGGTCGCAGGTTGAACCTTATGGGCTGACCGAACTGAAGCTGCTGGGCGACGAAACACCCGTCATGGTCACGACGACCGGTATTGGCGAGAGGGTCATCAATGAAAAGGCTGCCAAACAGCTGACCTGGATGATGGAGCGCGTGGTCTCTGAAGGGACCGGCGGGCGGGCCAAATTGCCCGGCTGGCAGGTGGCGGGCAAGACCGGAACGACCCAGGCCGCGCGCGATGCATGGTTCATCGGGTTCACGGCGGATTATGTGACCGGGGTCTGGATGGGGTATGATGACAACACGCCCTTGTCCGGCGTGACCGGTGGTGGCTTGCCGGCCGAAATCTGGAAAGAAACCATGCTGCGCGTGACCGAGGGGATGACGCCCACCCCGTTGCCGATGATGGCGCCGGAACCTCCGGTGCAAACGGCGCAGCCGCAGCAACAACGGCGAAAGAAACAAACCGGGTTGGACCGGGCTATAAACAACCTGTTGAACAATATCTTCGGGAATTGAGCAGGCAAAAAAAGGCGGTGCGCTGGGCACCGCCTTTTGTTTTTTCATTCTTTCGTTTCTTAGACGCTTGCGTCCAACGCTGAAAGGATCGCGTCGCCCATTTCGCTGGTCGAGACGGGCTGAACGCCCTGATCCGCAAGCAGGTCGCCGGTGCGAACGCCGTCGGCCAGAACTTTCTCGATCGCAGCTTCCAGCCGATCCGCTTCCTCGCCCTGATCAAAGCTGTAGCGCAGAGCCATCGCAAAGCTGAGGATGCAGGCGATCGGGTTGGCTTTGCCCTGACCCGCGATATCGGGGGCAGACCCGTGTACGGGCTCGTACATTGCTTTGGGGCGTCCATTGGCCATCGGCGCGCCCAGCGACGCCGACGGCAGCATGCCCAGAGAGCCCGTCAGCATCGCGGCGCAGTCGGACAGGATGTCACCGAACAGGTTGTCGGTCAGGATCACGTCGAACTGTTTCGGTGCGCGCACCAGCTGCATGGCACCGTTGTCGGCGTACATATGGCTCAGCTCAACTTCGGGGTAGTCAGCGGAAACGCGGTTGACCACTTCGCGCCACAGAATGCCCGATTCCATCACGTTGGCTTTTTCCATCGAGCACAGCTTTTTGTTCCGGCGCATCGCCAGTTCAAAGGCCGAACGCGCGGCGCGTTCAATCTCGGATTCGGTGTAACGCTGGGTGTTGATGCCGACGCGTTCATTGCCTTCCTCGAAGATACCGCGTGGTTCACCGAAATAAACGCCCGAGGTCAGTTCGCGCACGATCATGATATCCAGACCCGCAACGATGTCTTTCTTCAGCGACGAGAAATCAGCCAGCGCGTCAAAGCACTGGGCCGGGCGCAGGTTCGAATACAAGTCCATTTCCTTGCGCAGGCGCAGCAGGCCGCGCTCGGGCTTCAGGCTGAAATCCAGATCGTCGTATTTTGGGCCGCCGACAGCGCCCAATAGAACCGCGTCGACCTCTTGCGCCTTGGCCATCGTCTCATCGGACAGAGGCTTGCCGTGGGCATCATAGGCGGCACCGCCGACCAGATCCTCGCTCACGTCAAATTGAAGACCGCGATTGGCGCCGAACCAATCGATGATTCTGCGCACTTCGGCCATGACTTCCGGGCCAATTCCGTCTCCGGGCAGGATAAGGAGCGAAGGGTTGGACATGAAGGGTCTCCTTGCGTTTTGTTGCACAGGGCCTAGCGTCTGCGTTGCATCGGGTCAATGAGACGAACCTGCCAAAACAGAAGGAAAACACATGCTGACACCTGGAAATCCGGTTCCTGCGCTGAAAATCGAAACTGTTGCCCATGGCAGCTTCGATCTTGACGCGGACAAGGGCGAACACGGGACGCTGGTGATTCAATATCGCGGGCTGCATTGCCCGATCTGCATCAAGCAGATGACCGAGGTCGAAGCGGCGCTGGATGACTTTGCGGCGCTGGGCGTCGAGGTCATCATGATCACCACCGATACAGCCGAGCGCGCGGCGGAAGCCGCCGAAAAAGCCGGAGCGTCGCGCCTGCGTGTGGGCCACAGCCTTTCCCTGTCCGCTGCGCGGGATGATTGGGGCCTTAACATCTCGACCAAGCGCGAAGGCAGCGCCGAACCGGACCTGTTCGCAGAGCCGGGGCATTTCTACATCGCACCCGACCGGATGCTGTACTATGCATGGCAACAGACCACGCCTTTCGGTCGCCCGTCCATGTCGGATATTGCGGGTGGTTTGAAATTCACACTGGGCAACAACTATCCCGCGCGCGGAACTTATACCGGCCCGCTTTGACCCTCAAAGAGCGGCTTTGAGCCCTTCTGCCAACAAATCCCAGACCCTGCGGATGCGCGGGGTCTGGCGCATGGCCTGGGGTGCGGCCAGCCACACGGGTAGAATCGGGATGTCCACATCCAGCGGTAGGATTTCCACGTCGGGGTCGGCTTGGGCAACCTGTACCTGGCTGAAGCCTATGCCACAGCCCGCCCGGATCAGTTCCCAATAGGCGCTTTGCAGGTCACAGCGGGTGGCAAAACTGTCGCGGCTGGCTGGCCACCCCTTTTCACGCATGGCTTTGATGATCTCCTGGTTCGCGTCAAACCCTACCAGATCATGCGTAAACAGTTCTTCGGGTGTCTTGGGGCGCCCCTTCCGGTCCAGATAGGACTTTGCCGCACAAAAACACAGCGGCACATCCCCGAGATAGCGGGAAATGAGATCCACCTGCGCAGGGCGATACATCCGCACGGCGATATCCGCCTCGCGATAGAGCAGATTCTCGGTGGTGTCAGTGGCCACCAGTTCAAGCTGGATCGTGGGCTCTTGCCTGCGGATGGACGCCAGTATCGGTGGCAGCAGGTGATGCGAGGCAAAGACAGATGCGGTGATGCGCACCGAACCTTCAAGCTGTTGCGATTGCCCCGCGGCGGCAAGACTGAACGCGGTCATGGCGCTGTGCATCTGCTGGGCCAACGGCAAAAGCTGTGAACCCGCTTCGCTGAGCTTCAGACCACGCGCGTGGCGATCGAAAAGAGAGACACCCAGTTCGTCCTCGAGGTTTTGGACCTGCCGCCCCAAAGTGGGTTGGCTGCGATTGAGATGTCGTGCGGCGGCGGACAACGATCCCGTCTCGGCCACGGCCAGAAAGCATTGAATCAGAGACCAATCTGCATGTGTCAGAGCTTTGTCCATTCAGAAATGAATACACGTTCTGCGAATTGCGGCAATTCCTTGCGCGAAGTGAATGGGTAGATTGACCTCAGACAGGAGGCAAACATGGCACAATCTGCACTGGTACTGGGCGCAACAGGTCGTTTTGGACGCAACGCAGCCCTGGCGTTCAGGCGCGCGGGCTGGGATGTGACGGAATTTGACCGCAGGTCTGATTCGCTGTCACAGGCGGCGCGCGGCGTGGACGTCATCGTGAACGGATGGAATCCGCCCTATCCCGATTGGGCACGCGATGTGCCGGTACTGACCAAACGGGTGATAGATGCGGCCTCAGATACGGGGGCGACCGTGATCGTACCGGGCAATGTCTACGTATTTGGTGGGAATACGCCGGGCTCATGGTCGGGCGGGACGCCGCATCGAGCCACCAACCCTTTGGGCCGGGTTCGGATCGAGATGGAAGAGGCCTATCGCGCGTCAACCGTGTGCACCATCCTTTTGCGCGCCGGGGATTTCATCGACACCAATGCATCCGGAAACTGGTTCGATCAGGTCATGATCAAGCGTCTTTCGCGCGGTCAGTTCGTTTATCCCGGTGATCCGGACGCACCGCACGCTTGGGCCTTTCTGCCTGATCTGGCCCGCGCCGCCGTCGCGCTGGCTGAGATGCGGCAAGACCTTCCCCGTTTCTGCGATGTTCCATTTGAAGGGTACACTTTGACCGGGACGCAGATCGCTCAATCGCTTTCGCAAGTCACCGGCCGGCCGGTTACAGTGCGGCGTATGAAATGGTGGCCTCTGCAATTGGCCCGCCCATTCTGGCGCATGGCCCCTCATTTGATCGAGATGCGGTACCTCTGGCACGTGCCGCATCAATTGGATGGCGGTTATATGAAAGAATTGCTGACCTCGTTTTCTGAAACGAAGCTGGAGGATGCCTTGCGTTCCGCCATTTCGTCCCAACGTGCCGTTTCATCGGCGACGGCCGGGAACAGGGGCGAGGTTCTAGGGTAGGATTATGTCAACCCAGACCAGTCGATGCCTGCTGGCGCGTCGGGCACTGTCGTACAGCGTGCCACCTTCCACGGGCCAGACAATGCCGGTTTCCGAGATTTGCAGATCACTGGACGGCAACACATAGTCAACGCGCATTTCCCCGGTGGCTTTCCATTCGACCGTTGCTGATGAACCCGATGGGTCCTTTGGCATCGGATCCTGCACATGGGGATCGGCCAAAAGCGCGTGAATGGCCTGCTTGTGGCCTTCTCCGCGGGTCGGGTCGAGATTGGCGTCCGCGGCTATCACGAAGAGGCCTTGAGGAACTGGCCCCAGGCCGCCATTCAGCAAAACCGACCACAGGCGAATCTCGTCCCTGTTGCGCAGACCGTTGCGATCCTCGGGTCCGTCAAAAACCGGTGGGGCAGCGTGAAAGGTCATCAGGCTAAATCGCCCCTGCGGGGTTTCGATCGGAAGCACCCAATGCACGGTCGAGGACAGGCGCTGAATGTCGTGCGCAGCTTCAGACGGGAAGGGGAGCCCATCCCTGAATGGCAAATCCGCCCCAGGCAGGTCTTTCCACCGCAGATTGGTGTAATCCTGAACGTCTTCGGTCATGATTTCGAAACGGGACAACACCGCCACCCCTCCGTGGCCGGTGAACTTCCCCCAGCCCTGCGCGTCGCCGGGGCCTTGCGTTTGGTCATCTCCGTCCAGATCCAGCGGCGTTTCCAACCCAGCATTTGGTTGGGCGGAAAAGTGATAGGGGAAATCCAGGCCCGCCTCGCGCAGTTTCTCGGACAGGGCGCTCAGGGCAGCTCCGTCCAGATCCCAGTCGATGCCTTGCAGGGCAATGACATCAGGTCGCGCCGCAGCAACGACCTCGACAACGGCTTCAACCTGCGCATCATCCCGCTGGATGTCGCGCAGCAGCAGGCCGGGGCCGTTTCTGCTGAGTTCAGTGTTGTAGGTGGCGATGCGATAAACCTCTGCCTGTGCCGAGAAAGGCAACAGCAGCAGAGCAAGGGCACGGATCATGCGGCTTGCGTTGTCTCGTTTGTCGAATAGGCGCGGCGCTTTTCCACGATCAGACCCGCGATGCGAAGCGTCGCCATGCCGCGCATGATCATGCTGGCGGGCAGGAAGGCCCAAGCGCACATGGTCCAGATCAATGTTTGCGGATTGCTCAGCGAGATCGGGGCAACGACGCTGCTCATGAGCTTGATGACAGCCGGAATGAGGAAGGGGAGCAGAACGCCAATGCAGATATTCAGGCGACCATCACGTTGCAGGCGGGTGACAACATCGCCGCCCTTGGTGGGATCAAACAACGGCAGATTGGTCCATACGTTGAAGGCGCCATTGCCCGTGGGCCAGCCGCGCATTTTGACCGCATAGGCAAAGCTGGCGACGGTGACCAGGGCGGCCACATAGGCCACACTGGCTGCGATCCGAACCAATTCGATCAACGGCTGACCGGCATCCAAGGGTAGCATCAGCACGATCAACCGAACCGGAGAATAGGGAAAGTCCGCGACATTCGCGACGGCCAGACCTGCGGTGTAGGCGAACGCGGTCAGTTCAGTCGGCTCATAGGTGTTTTTGCAAACCAGTGTCAGAAAGGTGACCATCGACATCAGCCCGACAAACCGCAGACGGTTCACCGGCGGCGCATCGCGAAATTCAATAAAACTGGGAAAAGCAGAATTGTACTCGGCGAATGTCAGGATGAACGCGAGAATCGCGAGGAAGACCAGAATCTCGGTCCCGTTCGTCGATGATACAGGCAGGTACAACGCGGGTGTCAGCACCATCAGTGCCACAAGTATTCCGCGTATCGCCGCCCCTGTTGTGCGCGCAATCACTATCCGAACCCTTTTTCAAACCGGATAAGTCGATCTTCGCCGACTTACATTCCAACTTGTGCCCATCGTCTCGAGTTTTTGACGGATGCCTCTTTAGCGCCAACATGGACGATAAGCGGCATTTCGCTCAAGACAGGGTGCAGAAAACACGTGATTTCGGGCAAAATGATGGCGCAACTGGTGCGGGATTGCATCATTTTCGACGCAAATCCGACGTGTATCTCAATATGAGACCAAGATGTTGTGGTTTTGCGAAAATCAACCCCAAGAATGAGAACGGGGCCGCATTGGCGACCCCGTTAGGTTGAGTGTTCAAAGAATCGCTTGGGCCTTACACCCAGGGGCGGGCCTGGCTGGCGTTTTCCTCAAACTTGTCGATGTGGTGATCTTTCTCCATCGTCAGGCCGATATCGTCCAGACCGTTCAGCAGGCAGTGTTTGCGATGCGGGTCAATATCAAACTCGATCACGACACCATCCGAAGTGGTGATCTGCTGATCTTCCAGATGTACCGTCATGCGGGCATTCTCGCCTTTATGCGCGTCTTCCATCAGGATCGCGTGATGCTCTTCTTCGACCACGATCGGCAGGATGCCGTTCTTGAAGCAGTTGTTGAAGAAGATGTCGGCAAAGCTGGTCGAGATCACAACCTTGATGCCGAAATCCTTGATCGCCCAGGGTGCGTGTTCGCGCGACGAGCCGCAGCCGAAATTGTCTCCGGCGACCAGAATTTCGGCCTCGCGATAGGCGGGTTTGTTCAGGACGAACTCTTCGTTCTCGCGCCCGTCATCATGATAACGCATTTCGTCAAACAGCACGACGCCGAGGCCGGACCGTTTGATGGTTTTCAAATGCACTTTGGGAATGATCATATCGGTGTCGATATTGATCAATGGCATCGGGGCGGCCACCCCGTGGACTTTTTCAAACTTATCCATGTTCACACTCCTGCGGGAGAGGGCCGCGCCCAGGCCCCGCGTTAAGCTTGTTTCGTTTCTTTTGGTGCGTCCTTGACGAAGAACGCCATGAAGACAAGGCCGAGCCCGTTAAAGATCATCTCGATCCCCAGCAGGATGCCCAGCAATTGCAGCAGCACCGAAGGGTCCATTGCGGCAAAGCGCCAGATCAGGATCGCCAGTACAATCGACATGATGCCCGAGACCAGCGTCGCCCAGAAATATTGCGTTCCGCGCATCTGGAACGACAGGATCACGCGGGCAATGCCGCCAGCCATGAACAGGATCAGGCAGACAGTTGCCAGTGTCAGCGTTCCTTGCAGTGGGTGATCCAGAAAGGACCAGCCCAGAAACAGCATCACGACACCCATGATAAGTGACAGTATCTTGTTGCCGGCCCCATCGACGGTGAAGCCGCCAACAACCTGTAACGCGCCTGAAATCAGCAGCAATACACCTGTGACCACCGTCACGGTGATTGATGCCACGACCGGTGCGCCCAGCACAAAGATGCCGAACACTATGGACAGAAGTCCAAGCAATAGCCATTTGACCCAGTCACTCATTTGTTCAATCCCTCAAATATCTAGATATGAGGGCACCTTACAACAATTCACGGACGTCTGTCAGCCGTCCCGTGATTGCCGCTGCGGCAGCCATTGCCGGGCTCAGCAGATGTGTGCGCCCGCCCCGGCCCTGACGGCCTTCGAAGTTGCGGTTCGAGGTTGCGGCACAGCGTTCGCCCGGTTGCAACTGGTCGGGGTTCATCGCCAGGCACATCGAACAGCCTGCCAGACGCCATTCGAACCCGGCCTCTTTGAAGATGTCGGCCAGGCCTTCTTCTTCGGCCTGAGCGCGGACCAGCCCCGAACCCGGCACCACCATCGCGCGCATCCCGTCCTTGATCTTCTTGCCTTTCAGGATCTCGGCCGCGGCACGCAGGTCTTCGATACGTCCGTTGGTGCAGGACCCGATAAAGACGGTGTCAATCTCGACATCGCTCAGCTTCTGACCGGCTTTGAGACCCATATACTCGATTGACCGGCGGGCCGCTTCGACCTTGCCGCCTTCGAAATCCTCGGGGTGCGGCACGGTTGCCGTGATCGGCAGAACATCCTCGGGGCTGGTGCCCCAGGTGACGACAGGCGCGATGTCTTCGCCACGAATCGTGACAACCTTGTCGAAATGCGCGCCTTCGTCGGTGTAGAGTGTTTTCCACCAATTCATCGCGGCTTCCCACTGCGCACCTTTCGGCGCATGCGGACGGCCTTTGACATATTCGAACGTGTTCTCATCCGGTGCAATCAGCCCTGCGCGTGCGCCACCTTCGATGGCCATGTTGCAGACGGTCATGCGGCCTTCCATCGACAGGTTGCGTATGGCTTCACCGCAATACTCGATGACATAGCCGGTGCCGCCGGCGGTGCCGGTTTCGCCGATCACGGCCAAGGTGATGTCCTTGGCGGTCACGCCCGGCTGCAATTTGCCGGTGATTTCCACCTTCATGTTCTTGGATTTCTTCTGGATCAGGGTCTGCGTGGCCAGAACGTGTTCGACCTCGGACGTGCCGATGCCGTGGGCCAATGCGCCGAATGCGCCATGGGTGGCGGTATGGCTGTCGCCGCAGACGACGGTCATGCCCGGCAGGGTCCAGCCTTGTTCGGGGCCGACGATGTGCACGATGCCCTGACGGACGTCATTTACCGGGTAATAGTGAATGCCGAAGTCCCGGGCGTTCTTGTCCAGCGCTTCGACCTGAATGCGCGATTCCGGGTTTTCAATACCGTTCACCCGGTCAGGTGTGGTCGGAACGTTGTGGTCCGGCACGGCAATGGTCTTTTCCGGCGCGCGCACCTTGCGGCCCGCCATGCGCAGGCCTTCGAACGCCTGCGGGCTGGTGACCTCGTGGACCAGATGGCGGTCGATATACAGCAGGCAGGTGCCATCATCGGCTTCGTGCGCGACATGGGCATCCCAGATCTTGTCATAGAGTGTTTTGGGGGACATGTGTCCTCTCCCGTATGTAATGAGAAATAGCTGGCGAGTTGGCTCAGGCGACGGGTAGGCGCGCCAGGACCGTGCGGGCAGCCCCAAAGAACCGTTCGCGCAGACGCGCACGGTCTTCCAGATTCTGTTCTTGGGCCACATTGAGTCTCATGCGGTTCAGATATACCGCGCCTTTGCTGCAATCAAGGTTCAAAACCGGTGTCAGACTTGCATCGCCTGGCATTGCTGTCCAAGCTGCCGTGCAGGAGGCGCGTATGAACCAAGACCTGATCCCCAGCTCGCTGACAGACCTTTACAACAACATGGTCGCGGGGTTCTCTTCCGAGCTTCAAGAACTGGTCGAGTTGGTGGTTACGCCGGGCTGGCGGCAGTATCAGTTGGTCATCATCCTTTTCCTTTGGGCGCTGGCTTTCCTTCTGAAAGTTCTGACACAGCCACGATGGGATGCCTGGACGCGCGCACGCACCGGATGGCCGAAATGGCGGCTTCGCACCATGGTACAGCTGATGCAGCGGCTGACACTGGTCTATTTCGTGCTGCTGTCCTGGCTCTTGTATCAGGTTATGCAGCATGTTACCTGGCCGTCGCGCAGTTATCTCATTGGGATCATTGCAACTCTGGCAACTGCGTGGCTGGCGATTGCACTGGTCGCGAGGCTTGTCCGCAACCGGACGCTGCGACGGATATTCAAGTGGGCAATGTGGGTCTATGCAACGCTTGTTGCTTTGAATCTGACGGATGACGTGGCCAAATTTCTTGATGGGGTCGCGATTTCCGTCGGTGACCTGCATATTTCCTTGCTGGGCATTCTCAAGGCCATCCTGCTGATCGGGGTCCTGTTGACGCTGGCCCGCATCGGCACCCGCGCGGCCGAGCGTGGATTGCAGAGCAATGACGACATCACCCCATCCATGCAGGTGTTGTTGGCCAAGGGAATTCAGGTGCTGCTGTACGGCGCGGTCTTTCTGGCTGCGATCCGCACGCTGGGCTTCGATCTGACCGGCATTGCGCTGCTGTCGGGCGCAATCGGCGTCGGCATCGGGTTTGGCCTGCAAAAAGTGGTGTCAAACCTCATATCGGGGATCATCATCCTGATGGATCGGTCGATCAAGCCAGGCGATGTGATCTCGCTGGGCGATACGTTTGGTTGGATCAATGCGCTGGGCGCACGCTATGTCTCGGTTGTCACGCGGGACGGGCGGGAATACCTGATCCCGAACGAGGACCTGATTACCAACCAGGTGGTGAACTGGTCGCATTCCGACAAATTCGTGCGGTTGGATCTGGATTTCGGCACCAGCTATGAGGATGACCCCCACAAAGTGCGGGCAACGGCGATCCGGGCTGTAAAGGCAGTGACCCGCGTTTTGAGTGGCGGAAAACATGAACCGGTATGCCATATCACCGGTTTTGGCGACAGCAGTGTGGATTACGTTCTGCGGTTCTGGATCAGCGATCCGACCAAAGGGCTGACCAATATCAGGGGAAATGTCTATCTTGCGCTGTGGGATGCGTTTCAGGACGAAGGCATCTCGATCCCCTTCCCGCAGCGCGAGGTTCGGCTTTTGTCGGAAAACGCAAACATGCAACAAATCGCAGAAGAGTGATCACCCCTGCGCGGGGCCGGACGCGCTTTCATTGAAATGTTGCATTCCCCTTGCTACCTTATTAGTACCCTGGCGCCGGGGTTTCACGGCGCGCAGCAAAGGAGGACTATGTCCTGTCTCTACATACACAGGCGGGTTTGCCCGCCGAAGACGGGTCCCGTGTAATGGCCCACTCTCAGTCAATCAGCGATAAGCTGCTTGAGCGTATCCTTTCCTCACTTTCCGATGACAAGGCCGAAGACGTCGTGCAGATCAACCTGCAAGGCAAGTCGTCTGTCGCGGATCACATGGTCATTGCTTCGGGTCGGTCGACCCGTCAGGTCTCGGCCATGGCGGAAAAGCTGACGGATCGCATCAAGCAGGAATTCGGTTTCACCTCGAAGGTCGAAGGCAAGGATGCCGGCGATTGGGTGCTGATCGATACGGGCGACGTGATCGTCCATATCTTCCGCCCCGAAGTGCGCGAATTCTACCAGCTGGAAAAGATGTGGCTGCCTCAGGGCGGCAGCGCCTCGGCGAACTGAGGCGCCATCCCGGCCCGTATTAAAGGGCCGGAGGCGAGAGAGATATGCGTATCAGCATAGTTGCGGTCGGGCGATTGCGCGCCGGACCGGAGAAGTCCCTGCTTGATGATTACCTGACCCGCTTTGACCGGACCGGACGTGCGCTGGGCCTTGGTCCCGCGCGGGTGATCGAGGTCGAGGACAAGAAAAACGCAGGCATGGGGGCCGAAGCCGCGTTGCTGCGCAAGGCGCTGCCCAAGGGCGCGGTGATCTGTACGCTGGACGAACGTGGGCGCGTGATGTCCTCGCCCGATTTTGCCAAGAAACTGGGTAGTTGGCGCGATGCCGGGCGGCAGGATCTGGCGCTGATCATCGGCGGAGCGGACGGAATAGACCCTGCTTTGCGGGCGGAAGCCGACTTTTCCCTCTCGTTGGGGTCGATGGTCTGGCCTCATATGCTGGTCCGTGTGATGCTGGCCGAGCAACTGTATCGGGCCGCGACCATTCTGTCTGGTGGCCCCTATCACCGGGTCTGACATGGCGCAGCTTCTGATCGTTTACCATTCGCGCACAGGTGGCGCCCGGCAGATGGCCGAAGCGGCGGCTGAATCGGCGCGGGCTGAGACCGAGGTTGAACTTGTGCCTGCGGATCAAGCGGGGCCGGAGGATGTGCTGGCCGCCGACGGCTACATTTTCTGCGCGCCAGAGAATCTGGCGGCGATCTCGGGCTTGATGAAGGAATTCTTCGATCGCTGCTATTATCCGGTTCTGGGACAGATCGAAGGTCGTCCATATGCGCAGATGATTTGCGCCGGATCAGACGGAGAGAATGCAGCCCGCCAGATCGCACGGATCGCCACTGGCTGGCGGTTGAAAAAGGTCCAGTCGCCGCTGATTGTCTGCACGCATGCGCAAACGCCCGAGGCCATTCTGGCCCGGAAAACCATTCCTGAAGATCAGCTGGATCGGTGTCGCGAGATCGGCGCCGCGCTGGGTGCGGGCCTGGCCATGGGGATTTTCTGAAGGTCAGTTCAGTTCGACCAATGTCGTGTCTTCGTTCCAGCCATCCACATTGCACCGGGCCTGAATCTGAACCTGTGACACGTTTTCCGGAATCACCACGCCACCAAGTGAGCGGGTAAAGGGTTGTTCTGTCTCGTGCGGGTGGTGCAGCACCCGCATTCCCAGTTCATTCCCGTCCATGTCCAGAACGCGCCAGCCGTCGGCGTAATGATCCCAGCCTGTATCGGGATGCCGGATCGTCACATCGAACCGCCATGTGTCACCGGTGGCGCTGGCGCGGACCTGTTCGATTGTCGGCGGGTCGGCGAGGGCAGGTGCAGCCAGAAGGGCGCTGAGAATCACATATCGCATGGTTCGAACCTAGGGTTTAATGTCGCGCTTGGGGATCACGTCTCTGTGTTCGACGTTTGGGCCATGAGGATCGCACGGGAATGCGATGCAAATTCGCGGCGATACAGGACACCGAATGTGATCATTGTGCCCAACACCAATGCCATCGGCCCGAGAAACCACGCCAGCGAAGCAAGGGCGAAATATGTGGCGCGGAGACCGCGGTTGAAGCTTCGGGCAGCGGTCACGCAGATCTCGGCCGCCTGACCGGCCCGAGGATAGGCGTTTGGGTCTTCAGGATCGTTTGGAACCGAGGCCATCAAAACGGCGCAATACCCAAAAAGGCGATGTGCCCAGACGTATTTCAGAAAGGCATTGGCCAGCAGCAGGACAACCACAAGTATCTTGATTTCCCAGACCATCGCCGGTGCGCTGCCGATGGCAAGATCCGTCGCCACCCCGGCCAATCGCTCGGTATTGCCCAACAGGGCCAGACCGCCCCCGATGGCAATCATCGTGGTTGAGGCGAAAAAGGTGCTGCCTTGCCGCATGGCAGCCACGACCTGCGCATCGAACATCCGTGGCTGGCGCGTCACCATCTCGTGCATCCAGTCGCGGCGGTAGCCATCCATCACAAGGGCGACGGACGGCTTCTGTGGTGACGGGTGTTCGATCTTCCATCCGATCCATAGCCACGCACCCAGCAATATCGCCATGGCAGCATAATCCAGAAGGGAAAACAGGGCGGCACGTTCGATCCAGGTCATGGCGCGACAGTAAGACCGGACATCGCAACTTGCCAGAGTGGTAAATTGGTAATATTATTTTACCAAAGAGAAGAAGGGGAGGGATGCCATGGAAATGCCAAAGCCAAGCCCGGACGTACTGAACCGGAAAGGCACGATCGTTTCGCGGCTGTCGCGCGTTCTGCCAGATACGGCAATTATCCATGATCCGGCTGAAACCCGAGCCTACGAGTGCGATGCCCTGACGGCTTACAAATGCCCGCCGATGCTGGCCGTGCTGCCGTCGAGCACACAGGAAGTCTCGGATGCTTTGCGCATTTGCCATGAAGAAGGCGTGCCGGTCGTGCCGCGCGGTGCGGGTACGTCGCTGGCCGGCGGGGCATTGCCAACGGCTGATTGCGTCATTCTGGGCGTTGCGCGGATGAATGAGGTTCTGGAAACGGACTATGACAACCGTTTCATCAGGGTGCAGACGGGCCGCACCAATCTGAGCGTGACCGACGCGGTCGAGGAAGAAGACTTCTTTTATGCGCCTGATCCTTCCTCGCAACTGGCCTGTGCCATTGCCGGCAATATCGCGATGAATTCAGGTGGCGCCCATTGCCTGAAATATGGCGTGACAACGAACAACCTTCTGGGCGTGACCATGGTGATGATGGATGGCAGTGTTGTCGAGATCGGCGGCGCGCATCTGGATGCACCCGGTCTGGACCTGTTGGGCGTCATTTGCGGCTCGGAAGGTCAGCTGGGCGTGGTGACCGAAGCAACACTGCGCATTCTGCGCAAACCCGAAGGCGCGCGGCCGGTTCTGATGGGGTTCGACGACAACGAAGTCGCGGGTCAATGTGTTTCTGACATTATCAAATCGGGCATTCTGCCGGTCGCGATCGAGTTCATGGACACGCTGTGCATAAAAGCCTGCGAAAACTTTGCGCACGCTGGATACCCCGATTGCCATGCGCTGTTGATTGTCGAAGTGGAAGGGTCTGAAGCCGAAATTGACCATCAATTGGCGAAAATCATCGAGATCGCCAAACGACACAACCCGGTCGAACTGCGAGAAAGCCAGTCAGCCGAAGAAAGTGCAAAAATATGGCTTGGTCGGAAATCCGCATTCGGCGCCATGGGGCAGTTGAACGACTATATGTGCCTTGACGGTACGATCCCGGTGTCGGCCCTGCCGACGGTGCTGCGCCGTATCGGCGAGTTGAGTGAAGAATTCGGTCTGCCTGTTGGCAACGTATTTCACGCAGGGGATGGGAACATGCATCCGCTGATCCTTTTCGATGCCAACAAACCGGGTGATCTGGAAAAATGCGAGGCATTCGGGGCCGAAATTCTGAAATTATGCGTGGACGAAGGCGGTTGTCTGACCGGTGAGCACGGCGTGGGTATCGAGAAGAGGGATCTCATGTCGCATCAATATGCGCCTGCCGATCTTGAGGCGCAGATGGCGGTCAAGGACGTTTTTGACCCCAAATGGCTGCTGAACCCTGCCAAGGTGTTTCCACTGAACGTTTCGGAAACCCGTCGCCACGCGCAGATTGCTGCCGAGTAACAGGCTCTAATAACGGATTTTGCCATGAAACCTGAATCAGAATCTGAACTGGCCGACATGGTGGCCGGATTGAAAGACCCTGTTTGCATCATCGGTGGCGGCACGCGCGCGATCACCGGCCCCGAAGCGAATATCGAAACCGGGGCTCTGCGTGGCATTTCGCTTTACGAACCCGGAGCACTTACTCTTGTGGCCAAGGCCGGGACACCATTGGCAGAGATCCAGGCCGTGCTGGAGGCGGAAGGTCAGCAGCTGGCGTTTGAGCCGATGGATCACCGAAGTTTGCTTGAAACTCAAGGTGAACCAACGATCGGCGGTGTCGTCGCGGCCAATATCTCGGGCCCGCGGCGGATTCAGGTCGGTGCCTGCCGGGATTTCCTGCTAGGTGTGCGTTTCGTCGACGGGCGCGGACAGGTGGTCAAGAACGGTGGGCGAGTTATGAAAAACGTCACCGGTTATGATCTCGTTAAATTGATGGGTGGGTCTTGGGGAACACTGGGAATTCTGACCGAAGTGTCGTTGAAGGTGCTGCCCAAGCCGGAAAAAGCGGCGACTTTGTCCGTCGCCGTTCGGGATGCCGGCAGAGCGGTGGAAGTTCTTTCCGCTGCGTTGAAATCACCTTTTGAAGTGACGGGTGCCGCCTATGACCCGGCGGGTGGCAATGCCCTGCTTAGGGTCGAGGGGTTTGCAGAATCGGTGACGTACAGGATCGGTCGTTTGACCGCCTTACTGGCAGATTTTGGTGAGGTGACAGACGAGGGAGACGCCGCAGCGCCTTGGACCGGGATCCGCGACGTTCACCCATTTCAGGGAAAGGACGGGGACGTCTGGCGGCTTTCGGTAAAACCGGGTGACGCGGCAGAGATTTCGGCGCGCGCCGAAGCGGATCAAGCGCTGTTTGACTGGGGCGGCGGTCTTGTCTGGCTGCTGGTCCCGGCTGGCACGGATGTGCGTGCCCGGCTTGGCGCGTTTTCAGGTCATGCCACTTTGGTACGATCTGACCACGACACGATCAGAAAACTGGGGCGATTTCATCCGGAGCCCACATCAATATCGGCACTGACAAAGGGCTTGCGTGCGAAATTTGATCCTCGGGGTTTGTTCAACCCGGGGCTGATGGGATAGGGCGATGCAGACAACATTCACCGATGAGCAATTGCAAGACCCGGCCATCCAGCGCTCGAACGAGATTCTGCGAAACTGCGTCCATTGCGGATTTTGCACGGCCACGTGCCCGACATATCAGGTGCTGGGAGACGAGCTGGACAGTCCGCGTGGGCGCATCTACCTGATCAAGGACATGCTGGAAAACGAGCGCGTGCCCGACGAAAAGACGGTCAAGCACATCGACCGCTGCCTGTCCTGTCTGGCCTGCATGACCACCTGCCCGTCAGGTGTGCATTATATGCATCTGGTCGATCATGCGCGCGAATATATCGAGGCCAACTACAAGCGCCCGCTGACGGATCGCGTGTTGCGCTGGGTTTTGGCGCAGATCCTGCCTTATCCGATGCGGTTCCGTTGGGCCCTGATCGGGGCCAGGCTGGGCCGTCCTTTCCGGTTCCTGATGCCTGATGCCCGGCTGCGCGCGATGTTGGAGATGGCGCCCAAGCATATCCCGTCTGTCAGCCGCAACGATGATCCGCAGAGTTTTGCGCCCGGCGGTGAACGAAAAATGCGGGTGGCGCTGATGACGGGCTGCGCACAAAAGGCGCTGAACACCGATATCAATGACGCCACGATCCGCCTGCTGACACGGTTGGGGTGCGAGGTCGTGATCGCTGACGGTGCCGGGTGTTGCGGAGCTTTGACCCATCACATGGGCAAAGTGCAAGACAGTCATATGGCGGCAACCGCCAATATTAGAGCCTGGAAACGGGAAATGGACGGTGATGGGTTGGACGCCATCGTCATCAACACCTCTGGCTGTGGCACAACCGTGAAAGACTATGGGCATATGTTTCGCAATGACCCGCTTGCCGAAGATGCGGCGCGTGTGTCTGCAATCGCCATGGATGTCAGTGAACTTCTGATCCAGCTAGACCTGTCGGCGGGGGAAAACAAAAACCTGACCGTCGCCTATCATGCAGCCTGTTCATTGCAGCATGGGCAGAAGATCAAATCCTATCCCAAAGACTTGCTGAAACACGCGGGTTTCACGGTTGTCGAACCCGCCGACAGTCATTTGTGCTGCGGCAGCGCGGGAACGTACAACCTGATGCAGCCGGAAATATCAGGCCAGTTGAAACAGCGAAAAGTCAGAACACTTGAGGCGAAACAGCCCGATATCATTGCTGCCGGCAATATCGGGTGCATGATGCAAATCGGTTCTGGTACGCAACTGCCGATCGTTCACACGGTAGAGTTGCTGGACTGGGCGACGGGCGGGCCAAAGCCACCGGCCTTGCAGAGAACAGCGGATCCGGTTCCCGTCTTGCGGTGAATCATGCTGATGCCAGCGCGCATCATTTCCCAGGGAAATTCCTTTGATGCCTGATCGCCCTATTTTCGCCCAACGCGGCACGTAGGACAAAGGCTTCAAAGTGAGTCTCGGAGAACCGCGTGCGCAACTGGATCAAGGCGATCGTGCTCTGTGTCTTGCCATTGGCGGCCACGGCGCAGGACACCAGGCTGGAAAGCCTGGATACGTCGGATTCCGGGCGCGAGTGGATGGCTGTCGGGCGGTTGGATATCGCCGGCGCAGGGTTTTGCACCGGAACGCTGGTGTCGCCGACGCTTGTACTGACAGCGGCGCATTGCCTGTTCGACAAAAGATCAGGACAACGGATCAACCCTGCGGATATCGAGTTTCTGGCTGGGTGGCGTTTGGGGCGTGCGTTGGCCTATCGGACCGCGCGCCAGGCTGTGATCCATCCGGACTACCAATATGGCGTCGATTCTACGGCCGACCGGGTAAGCGCGGACGTGGCTTTGATCGAGCTGTGGCAGCCGATCCGTAATACCGCCGTCATTCCATTTGAGTCGGGCGATCAGCCCAAACGTGGCGCTGAAGTGGGCGTTGTGTCTTATGCGCATGACCGGTCAGAAGCTCCGTCGCTGCAACAGGTCTGCTCGGTCATGAATCGGCAGGCCGGGGTTATGGTCATGTCCTGCGATGTTGATTTCGGGTCTTCGGGGGCACCCGTTTTTTCTTTCTCGGGCGCGCGCCCTCAGATCGTATCGGTGGTTGCGGCCAAGGCCAGTATGGACGGCCAAAGTGTCGCAATTGGAACCGCGGTTGAGCATTCGCTGCAATTGCTGCGTGACGAACTTTCTGCGGGGCGGGGATTTGGGCTTTCCTCGTCCGGATCGGGAACAAACAAGAACATAGGCGCAAGGTTCATTCGACCATGATGAGAGTCTTCTGGAGCTTGTTATTGGGCCTGAGCGTCTTGGCAACAGCGCCGCAAGCGCAATCCAACAAGCGCAAGCTGACCGACCGGGATGACCTTTATGGTTGGGAGGCTATCGGTCGACTGGATGTCCGCGATGCCTCGTATTGCACCGGCACGTTAATCGCGCAGGACATGGTACTGACCGCAGCCCATTGTGCGGTGGATCGTCGAACCGGGAAGACATATGTGCCCGAAGACATCACGTTTCGTGCAGGCCTCAGCAACGGCAACGCTTTGGCCGAACGTCAGGTCACGCAAATCGCCCTTCATCCCAGCTATGGGGCGCAGAACCCGCTGTCGCACGAAGGCGTCCAGTTGGACGTGGCCCTGATGCGGCTGAATGAGCCTATTCCGTATTCGGTCGCCGACCCTTTTGCGCTGCACAGCGGCCATGTTCCGGGCAACGAGATCAGCATTGCCTCGTATGGGCGGGGACGGTCCGAGGCGATCACCCGAGAACGGTCGTGCCGTATCATCGACCGCAGGCAGGGTCTGATCACCTTTGATTGCGACATTACTTTCGGGTCTTCCGGGTCTGCAATTCTGGCGAAAAACGGTGCGCGCTGGCAGATCCTGTCCGTGGTATCGGCGGTAGGCACGAACGGCCGTAGAAAGGTGGGGTTTGGCATGGAGCTTGACGGGATCGTCGCCGAGCTCAAGGCCATCATGCGGCGCGATGCACCTCAGCCCAAGGCTTCGATCCGCCGATTGCAGGTCGGGTCCGGTAAGTCAGGATCTGGTGCGAAATTCATCAGTTCTGGCGGGGGTTGAACTCGGCGAAATCGCTACCCATGTGATGTGTATCGGACCGCCACAACGGGGTCCGGTACCTGAAATCGCCCGTCCAGTCGGAGGGCGCTTATCGCAAATCGCTCAAGAATGAGGATATGACACATGCGTACGTTTGATTTTGCACCGCTGCACCGCGCCACCATTGGCTTTGACCAGATTGCCGACATGATGGATCGCGTTCTGACCAATGATGGGGCCCAGCCCAGCTATCCACCCTACAACATCGAAAAAACTGATGTCGACACCTACCGGATTTCGGTGGCCGTTGCCGGTTTTTCGGAAAACGACCTGACCGTTGAAGTGAAAGAAAATTCACTTGTCGTGGCAGGTAAAAAAGCCGCCGAAGACAAAGAGCGCACCTATCTGCACCGTGGCATCGCCACCCGCGCGTTCGAGCGTCGGTTTGCCCTGGCGGATCATGTCCGCGTCACCGGTGCTAGCCACGAAAACGGTATGCTGAACATCGAACTGAAGCGCGAGGTTCCAGAGGCCCTGAAACCGCGCCGGATCGAGATCACCTCGGCCAAAGCCATCGAGAAGGATGTGATGGACGCCAAAGCCGTGAACTGAGGCTTCTGAATATCCCGCGGCAGTTCACTCCTCCCGGACTGCCGCAACACACGCCCCGCGTTCCTCCAGATGCGGGGCGTTGTGTTTTTGGTGTGCTCGAAAACTGGTTCCCAGCAAATTATCCGCCTGATAGTCTTGGGCATTATGGAAAGCCGACCAAAACGTCGACTAGCAGCTATCCTGGCAGCCGACATCGCCGGCTACTCAAGATTGGTTGGTCTGGACGAAGAAGGTACCATCGCAAAGCTTCGCCTGATCCGCAGCGAAGTGATAGAGCCGGCGATCGCCCGGCATTCAGGGCGCATCGCGAACACTGCGGGAGACAGCTTTGTGATCGAATTTCGCAGCGCCGTCGATGCGGTTCACGCCGCCGTGGAAATTCAGGCCGATCTTGCAAAGAGAAACGCGGGCACCGATCAAGATAACGCCATCGCGTTTCGGGTTGGCCTGAATGTCGGCGATGTGGTTTCGAACGGGGATGACATCCTTGGCGACGGGGTGAACGTTGCCGCGCGGCTTGAGGCACTGGCAGATCCCGGCGGTATCATTGTTTCACAATCCATCGTCGATTATGCGCGCAACAAAGTGCCCTATGGTTTTGCCCCGATCGGGCCACAGAACGTCAAGAACATCGCAGACCTGGTTCAGGCCTTCCGCGTAGAAGCGGAAATTTTGCCTTCCCCGCGAAAAAGCCGCACGCAGAGGACATCCCGCTGGCTGCCACTGGCAGCTCTGCTGGTGATGTTGGCAGCTGTTGGGCTTTTTCTGACGAAACCGTGGAAGACGGGCCAATTGCGCGCCTCAGAGGCGCAGATGGTTTACCCTTTACCGGATCTGCCTTCCATCGCCGTGTTGCCGATTGCGAATTACACCGATGACGCATCCAAGGAGATGCTGATCAACGGTATCTCTGAGGATTTGATCACGGACCTGTCCCGAATATCCGGATTGTTCGTCATCGCCGGGAATTCATCCTTCGCATACCGCGACAGAAACATAGATATCGCACGTTTCGCCGAAGAACTTGGGGTTCGCTACGTCGTTGACGGCAGCGTGCGACGTGCGGATGAAGATTTCCGGATCAACATTCGACTGACCGACACATTGAGCGGGCGATTGATCTGGGCGGACAGGTTTGATGGCGCGATTGATGACGTCTTTGAAGTGCAGAAAACCATTGTTCTCGCAATTGCGCAGGAGCTGGATCTTCCGCTCGACCCTCAAAGCCGGCAAGCCATCGAAAGCGTGGAAACCCAGACCATTGCGGCACGCGAAGCCTTCCAACGCGGGTGGGAGTTGTATTCGCAGTTCAACGAACAGGACAACCTTGCGGCAATTCCCCATTTTGAAAAGGCCGTGGAACTGGACCCGGATTATGGGCGTGCCTGGGCGACGCTTGCCCTGGCGCATTTGCGGCCGCACATCTTTCATCATTGGAATGGGTTTGCAGAGTCAGGCGCGCAAATGCATATCGGCCTGTTTTACAGATATTACCGGGATGTGATGGAGCAGGATACCGCCCTGGTGCACGTTATCCGGGCTATTGTCAGTCTCAACCTTCCGGATTGGGACAGTAACCTACGGGTAGGTCGGGGGACGGAAGAAGCCAGACGAGAAGCAGCGAAAGCCATCGCGCTGCAACCCAGCGACCCCGAGGCGCATCTGACGATGGGATGGGCGCTGATTGCAGCCGGTGAGCCAGAGGAAGGATTGGCCTTTGTACAAGCTGCGACCCGGCTGGATCCCAATTCTCCCAGCCACTACGCGCTGTTCGAAGCGGCGGCTCTTTACGCATTGAATGACCTGACGGGCGCGGCAGATGTGATCGAGAAAGAGTTGAGCAGAAATCCGCAGGCAACCGAGCTGATGCCATTTGCAGCCTCGGTTCTGGCCCTGAATGGAGATCGCCGTGCGGGCAGGGCCATCATCGACCGATGGCAAAAGGGCAAGCATGCCGGTGTCATACAGGACGCTGTTCAGAATTACTTTTTCATCATTCGCTGGGTCGGTGAGAACCAGCAGTTGAACGCCCGGCTGAACGACGGGCTGCGTCTGGCGGCGTTGCCTCCGGAAAAAACCATAGCAAGCCTGAGGGCGGACCTGTCACGGGGGGATGCCAAAGATCAGAGGACGGCAGCCCAATCGCTGGCCCTGTTTGGTCCCGAGGCAGAGCCAGCGGTGCCGGAATTGATCGCGCTTCTTGAAAGCCCGTCGGTGTTTGTCCGCAAAGAGGCAGCTATTGCATTGGGGAAAATAGGTGGCGCGGCGTCCTCTGCATTGCCCGCGCTGGAAGCCATGGTGGACGGTTCGTTGCAGGGAAAGTTCGCGACCCGTGCAATCGAACAAATCCGCGACAAATCCGCAGAATAGCCGTGTCAGCGTCGACTGGGCCGCCGCCATGAACAGTCAAAAGACGACGCGATTGCGTTTCCGGACGCGGGGTCTCTGCCCACCGCAATGGGACAGAGACCGTATTGGATCAGACCGACATGCAGACGTATTTCATTTCCAGATAGTCTTCCATGCCGTGATGGCTGCCTTCGCGGCCCAGACCGGATTGCTTGACGCCGCCGAACGGGCCCAGCTCGGTTGAGATGATGCCGGTGTTCACGCCGACGATACCGTATTCCAGCGCTTCGGCCACCTTGTAGACGCGGCTCAGGTCCTTGGCATAGAAATACGAGGCCAGACCAAAAATCGTGTCATTGGCCATGGCGATCACGTCGTCTTCGTCCTCGAACTTGAACAGCGGGGCCAGCGGGCCGAAGGTTTCGTCCTGCGCCACCAGCATGTCCTGCGTCACGCCGGTCACGATGGTTGGCTGGAAGAACGTGCCGCCCAGATCATGGGGCAGGCCGCCTGTCAGAACCGCGCCGCCCTTGTCGGTCACGTCCTTGATATGTTCTTCGACTTTGGCGACAGCGTCGGCATTGATCAGCGGGCCGGTGGTGGTGCCTTCGGTCAAACCGTCGCCGATTTTCAGCGCTTCCACTGCCGCTTTCAGTTTGGCCGCGAACGCGTCATAGACACCGACCTGCACATAGATACGGTTCGCACAGACGCAGGTCTGGCCGTTGTTGCGGAACTTGCACAGCATCGCGCCTTCGACTGCGGCATCCAGATCGGCGTCGTCGAACACGATGAACGGTGCGTTGCCACCCAGCTCCATCGAACATTTCATGACCTGATCGGCCGCCTGGCGCAGCAGGATGCGGCCCACTTCGGTCGATCCGGTAAAGGTCAGCTTGCGCACTCCGGGGTTCTCGCAGAACTCCTTGCCAATCTCACTGGCCTGTGACGAGGGCACCACGTTGAACACGCCCGCGGGTACGCCGGCCTGTTCCGCCAGCAGCGCAAGTACCAGCGCCGACAGGGGCGTTTCAGTGGCCGGACGCGCCACAAAGGCGCAGCCGGCGGCCAAAGCCGGGCCTGCCTTGCGGGTGATCATCGCGTTGGGGAAATTCCAGGGCGTGATCGAGGCCGCAACGCCGATCGGCTGCTTCATCACCATGATCCGCTTGTCGCGCTGATGGCCGGGAATAGTCTCGCCATAGACGCGCTTGGCCTCTTCGCCGAAGAACTCGATGAAAGACGCGCCATAGCCGATCTCGCCGATGGCTTCGGCCAGGGGTTTGCCTTGTTCAGCGGTCAGGATCTTGCCCAGATCCTCGGCGTTTTCCATCATCAGATCGAACCAGCGCCGCAGGATGGCTGCACGTTCCTTGCCGGTCAGCTTGGCCCATTCTTTCTGCGCGGCTTCGGCCTGTGCGATTGCTCCGGCGACCTGAGCGCGGCTGACGTCTGCTACCTCGGCGACCACATCGCCCCGAGCGGGGTTTGTGACTTTGAACGTGCCATTGTCACCGTCCACCCACTGACCGCCGATATAGGCTTTGGTTACAAGCAATTCGGGGTTCTTCAGGATTGACTTCAGATCGGTCGTTGCGTCCAGCATGATAAGCCTCCGGCGTGAATTGGGTTGTGCGCACCCAAACAGGTGATGTCTCAATTGTCTATGGCCACTCTGGATGTGGAATCAATCCAGATTTGATCAAAAAATTACTTAACAAGTTAATTTAATCGAGTCACCCGAAATCTGCGCGTTTCATTGTCCGGTCTCGCCTTTCTTTTTGCCAAGGAGTTTGCCAAAGTCTGGGTGAATTTTGAGACCCAGGGGATGTAAATCAGTGTAACATTTCCTATCTTATTGGGTAATAGAAGAAAAAAGGGATAGAAGCGATGTCGAACCAGCAATTCGAAGCGTTGATAGAAGAGACTCAAGCCAAAGTGCGCGAAAGCCAGTCTCAGATCGAAGGGCTGACCTCGCGCATTGAAGCGGCCCGCGCCAAGATCGGCACTGCCGAGGCCGATATCGACATCGAAAACGCCACGCTCGAAGATGTGCATGCCCATACCGAGGTGATGAATGCCAATATCGCCGAGCTGATCATGGGGCTGGACGACGTCACCAGCGCGTTTTCCAAGGATTTTGACGAGATGCGCTCGAAAACCGGGTGGGAGTCGTTTGTCGGCATCTTCTCGAAAGGTAAATCCGAGTCGATGCGGCAGGAGCGGATGCGCACCGCCAATATCGACGACAAGTTGCAAGACCTGATCGCCAAATCCGACGTGATCGTCAAACTGCTGCAAGGGCAGTTGGCCGTGCTGGAGGAACAGCGCGTCAAGGTCGAGGACAACCTGACCGGTACGCTGGACGACCGCGAAGCAACCGTGGCCGAGTTGGAAGCGTTGCGGGCGGAAATTCAGGGTATGGACCCGACGATCATCACGCTTGAAAACAAGATCAGCGTCGAGCAGGACGCCGCCGCGCGGACCCAGTTAGAGACTGAATTGGCTGAGCTGAACAAGCAATACAACGCCAAGGTTCAGGAAGAGCAGGTCAAGCTGGCCAAAAGCCAAACGCTGGAGCGGTACATTGAAAAGGGCAAGACCTGGGTCGATTCACTGCAAAATCAGGCGGCGACGCAGATGGTGCTGATCAACAAGCTGCAGACAGACACACAACAGCGCGTGGTGCTGTATGACGCCCTGACCAAATCGCTGAAAACCGCGCAGCAGCAGGACGTGGCCCACCGCATCAACGAGATCGGCGTTCAGACCGACCAAGAGGCGCAGACGGCCATGGCCGCCATCGGCACCGCGACCAACCAGAAAATGGCCGACATGCTGGAGGCGCATGAGGACCATATGGTCTTTGCCCGCGACGTGCTGGAGAAAAAGGCCAAGGCGGACGAACGCTTTGCCCGCCGGTTTGCCTCGATTGTCGAGAAGCATGATAAGAATTTGTATGGGGGTTGAGGTTGGAACTTCTGGAATTGCTTACTTTTCTAGTGGCTCCAGATAACTGGTTTTGGTGCGTCGTTCTCGGCGGTTTCTGGCTCGTGTTCTCAGTGATGTACGCAGTTCTAGGGGGGCCGTTTGGATGGATTGCCATTTGCATTGTAGCCGCTAGCCTGGCTCATTCTGCTCACCGATTGTGGAACGAAACCGTTGACTAACCCCACCCAAGACCATGTCGGCCTGACCGACACCTTCGCCTCGCGACGCTATTTCCGCAAATTCGAGGTGATCACCGTCCACCTCCTGCGCGTGGCCGCGACGATGGAGGCCGAAGGCGCGATCTCAAAGCAAGAGGTGCGGATCGTGTCGCGCTACCTTTCGGGGCTGCTCTACACCTTCCGCGCGCTGTCCATGAAATACCTGCTGGTCGGGCGCGATACGGGGCGGTTCTTTGGCAGCCTCGCCATGGACAAGCGCGACAGCGGGTTTCCGGTGGCGGCCGAGTTGTTGACCATGGCCAATGACGCGCAGCAGGCGCAGGTTCATCTGGCGAATATGCCCTCGGAAGACGACCTGAAAACCGACATGGTGCGGACCATCATTGGCGATCAGGACATCCCCACCAAGCTGCAATTCGCGCTGTCCCAAAGGCTCTATTACGAGGAATTGCTGAAAGGTCAGCTGTTCTGGGCCCGCAACGATCCCGAATGTCACTGGATCGGGAATGAGGGCGAGCGGCGCAAGTTCCTGATCCATTGGGCGGTCTATGACAGCCAGATCAACCTGCCGGTCATTTACCTGATGCAGTTGGAGGACAGCGGCAAAACTGCCCTGCCCAAGGACCAACGCCGCTGGCCCGAGGTGCAGGCGCATCTGATGGCGCAAAGCTTAGGCGGTCTGAAACTGGTGACCATTGCCAAAGGCTTCGATCAGGATTTCGACGACCTCCATCCCAAACATTTGCGCCGCATCCATGTGGGCCCGATGTATTCCTCGGCCTATACCGAGCAATCCGGCCCCCTGCGGCAGGTGTTGGAGGACGCACAGGCGCCCGAAGGTCAGGATTGGGCGCTGGCTTGGACCACTGAGGAGCTGGAAAGCGAAGAGGTGATCGAAGAACGCGCAGGTTGGTTTTCCACCGTCGAACGCGAGGTCTTTGCGCTGGACCCGTTCGGCGGGCAGGGGGCCGAAACCGGGGCTACGCGCACCCAGCGGTCGATCATCCTGCCACAGCGGCCGTTTCAGGTGCTGGCCGAGCGCAACCCGCCAGGCTTTGCCGATGTGCGCAAATTCGTCGTCAGCAAGTCGGGGCAGGTGTTGCGGTATTAAAGCGGGTGGCGGGCTAAAGCCCGCCCTACGCGACAAAAGTAGGCCGGGCTTCAGCCCGGCATTGCGAGGAAGAAAATGAATTTGACGTCAGATCAGATGGAATTGCGCGAGGCGGATATTCGCAAGCACTATCCGGCAGCGACCGCCTTGCTGAACGGGTTCGAGCACGCGCCACGGATTGCCAAACCGGTTGAAGCTGCGGTTGAACGGTCGCCCGGCGTGTCAACAGGGCGGCGGTTTCGGTCCACCACGCCCGGGCTGGTCACGCGCCGGGTGGCGCGGGCAGATGGCGTACATCTGGTCGACCGGATTGAGGCCGCAGATGATGGCGATACGCTGGTCTCTCCGCCGCAAGCAACCACGCAGCAGGCGATCCGACGCGCCATTGCCATCGCTCTGGCCGTGGCCGAGGCCTATGCGGAACAGACCCCGCTGGCGGATCTGAAACGGGCCAATCTGGCCGGGGATCTGCCCGCCGCCCGCAAGACGGAATTCTCGGAATTGCTGACGGCTGAGGCCCTGATTACATCGCACGTGTTCGGCAATGCGCTGGCTTACCTGATGTCCTCGCATCTGGGCGAAACCACCGTCGATATTGGTGAGGTCGAAGAGGTCCTGACCGACAATGGCCAACTCGCCCTGCATGGTGCTTTGTGGGAGCTGGACCAGACGCTGGCCAAACACGCCCCCGACGATGCCCACCTGATCGCTGCCACCAGTGCCTATGCCGAGCAGTTGATGGACAAGGCCGCCCTGCGTGCCCAATCCGCAGGTCATCTGGCCCCGTTCCGGAACGCCGCCTGGCATATCGAGGCTGATGACCTGACGATCCGGGGGTTTGAGCCGGCCTCAAAAGCCAAATCCACAACGCTCACCATGACGTTCAAGAAACCGAACGAGGTGGTGGGCAACCATATCGCCAAGTATCAGGCGATGAAGCTGGCCAAGATGGTGATGGCCTATGATTTCGACCGCCGCCTGAACCCGTTCGCGGAACTGGGCGGGTTCATCTTTACCTTCATGGGCGACGGCAAGCCGGGTACCGGCAAGACCACCCTGATCCAGATGATGGCCGGGCTGATCAACGATTATTGCCAGAACGCGGGCTATCCGTTCCGCTATCAGAACCTGAGTACCGACAATATCGACAGCTATCAGGGGAAATCCGGTCAGAACGCCAAGGCCTTTATCAACACGATCATCGACCCCTCGGTCATCGGCTTTGGCACTATCGACGATATCGACCAGCTGGCAGGCAAACGCGGCGACCGGCAATCGTCAGCCGGGCAGCTGGAAATCACCGCCGTGCTGATGGAGAGCTTTGCCGGTGCCAACACAGTCGTGCGTGGCAACTGCACCTTTGGCATGTTCTCGAACTACCCTGAGAATGTGGACGACGCCCTGCGCCAGCGCGCAGGCGCGCGGTTCCTGGTGGACGGGCCGCAAACGCGCGAGGATTACATCGACATCCTGCACCTGTTGATGGGCCGCAACCACGACATCCCGCTGGGCGAACACGAAGCTTACGCCGCGCAGGAAATCAAGAAGGCCGTCGCCGCCAGTTTCGAAAGCCATTCCCGCCCACATGAGGACGCTCTGTTGCAGGTCTATGACCGGGTGTCCGGCGAGATCGGCCAGATGGACACAATCGCCAAGTTGGGCACCTACCTCAAGGCGATCCAACAGGCGGATGAGCGTTTCACCGGTCGCGCGATCAAGAACATCACCGACGCGGTCAAGGTCCGCGCGATGGATTTCGAACTGCCCGACGAATGGATGGAAAACCCCGACCTGTTCCTGTTCCGCGACTACGACACCAAGAAAGCGATGATCGAGGACCTGCGCCAACCGATCACGGTCGAGATGGTGATCCAAGAGATCAACCGCTACGCCGACAGCGAGTTCCGCTATGCCGACAAGAGCGACGAGGTCGCCATCGAAAACGCGGTGCGTGAGATGGGCCGGATGGAAGAGGCCAAGCGGCGGTATCTGGAGGGGAAGGGATGAATGCCCCGAAGGCGATCGAATATGTTGCGGAATACCGTCTCACTTGGAGCGAATTCAACAGCATTCCAGAAGACCAGCGAGCAGCTTTGTCGGTAACAGCTTATGCAGTGAGTGAAATCAATACGATTGCTCGTCTGTACATGCTTTCATGGCATGAAACTGAGAACAACGAAGTTGTTGACCAACTGATTTACCTACAGAGCAATGTGCTTCTGCGTTTGTTTTCTGCAAAGGTTTTCGAATTTAGCCAACTAGTGAACTTGAAGGACAAAAAAAACAAAACCAGTGATCCCGTAGTTGCCGAGATTTTCAAGAAAGCAGAAGAGAGATTTGCCGCGCTTCGAGATCGTGCCGGCTACAAATACTCAGAATACATGAGGCACGAGGCGTCCAGCCACTATCGATTGAAACCCGCCCGAGATAACTTGAAAAACGTTTCCGAAAGGGCGCGGTTATCTCTGTATGAGCATAGAAATAAAGCCAATACAGCTCATCCTTTGGGCGAAGAGACCATGTTTGTCGCAAGACTAAATCGCGCAGAAAAGCAAGCGATCTCAATGAAAGATAAGCTAGAGATACACAGAGAGTGGTTCCAATGGAACGTGGATGCAATCGACTGGGTTAACGAAACGTTTGACGCTGTGGTCCAAAAAACTGTTAAGGACAGATTTCCCAAGAAGAGGTCTCGAAAAACTCCACATTGGATTGAGCCTCGGCTTGTTGCTGAGCACGAAGACTTGAGGATACCCGTTTTCATAAGGGCGAATAGTCGGAGTGAAGGTAGATGAGCATCTACTTCCATTTCCGTTCTGTGGCAGACTTCAAGTCCCTGACGTCAACTGGTGAAAGATTACCTTGCGATGTTAGGATTGGTTTATGATCCGCCTCATCGAAAAAGGCCTGATGTTTGGCAACCTCGTCCACATCTCCAGCCCGGCTCTGGTCGAGCGGTATAATCGCGCGCTGCAGCATCTGGCGGGAAAGACCACGGAGCTGACGGACTTCCATGTCGATATCTCGGGCTATTCGCCCGAGGTGGGGATTGAGCTGGACGACTCGCTCTACCTCAACCCCAACGGGGTCAACCGGCAGTTCATCCTGCTGACGACCGAGCAGAAACGCGCGCCTTTGCTGAACGTCAAATTCTCGACCTCGCGCGATATCCTGCGGGAATTCATCGAGATGAACGAAGCGCAGTTGTTTGCCCTGACCGCCACCGATGCGGTGGCCGGAGAATTGGTGAACTCGGTCATCAAACTTAGCACGCCGCGCGATCTTCTGAACCTGCGCAAGATTGAGATTGAGGCTGACACCGCAGGCGGCACCCTGCGCAAGGCCGAACAACTGGCGGGCATGGTCGAGCGGTTCAAAACCGAAGAGGACGCCTGGTTCGACGATGTGCTGATCGCCAAGATGATCGAAACGGCCAGGGAAACCGGTGACGTGACCCGAAACCCCGTCCGCTTGCGCCATACCGCGTTCGAGCAGCGCAACTTCTGGACAGCGCATTTCGGTGGGCTTTATCTGTTCCCGGATCTGGATCACCCGGCCGCAATTTGTATGGAAGACGTACCAGACGATCTTCCGCTGAAACACGTCTTTCAAAAGGCGCAACGTAATCAGATCGCCAAATTCCTTGGGCTGAACAACCTTGTCGAAACGATCATCGAAGCGCGGGGCGTGAACTCGAGCGTGATCCTGCAACAGAAGATGGATTTTCTGACGGTTTCTGCTGCTGCGGATGCGGGCGTGGATATGGCGGGTCTGGATCGCAGCGATATGCGCCGGTTGGCGCGCAACCATGCCGACCGCCTGCCCGAAGCCTATCACGGCCTTGCGCAATTGCTGCGCTGGGCAAAGGATGGCGGACCTTGGCCGCGCATCACCTCGGATCACCCGGCCTACTTCTACACCTTGCGGGCGACCGATACACCGAACCGTGATCTGGTGAACATGCTGTTGTCCGAATTGGCCCCGCTGGACCCGCGCCAGATGTTCATCTGCCACAAAGAATTGTTCTACCGAACATATTCGGGCTGGCCCGAGAGCAAGAAGGCCTATGTGGCCGACTTCCTTGCGCGCGAATATCAGGTGGACAAGCAAGGCGCCCGCGCCGCCCTGTTCGGACATGAGCCGGATATGAGCGGCGACGATCGGGTCAGCGATGACATAATTGCCCGGGTTGGTCCGTGGGGTTCGGTGAGGAAAGGTTGAAATGATTGGATTATTGCGCCTTTTGCTGATCTTGCTGGTGATCCAGACGATTGCCTATGTCGGGCTGTCTTTCTATTCGCGCGGCATACGCCGGCGGAAACTGGAGAACTGGTGGGACGAAAAGGGCAAGACGGGCAACAAAGAAGCCTTTGTCGAACGCGGATTGCATGTGTATGACAACTCGTTTCGGCGTAAACTGATCCTGGGTGTCTATATTGTGCCGTGGGTGGCGATTGGCGCGCTGATCTACATCGTGAATTACATGTGAGGGTTTAGGCATGGCCTATGTGAAATGGGCGTTCATTATCATTTTCTGGGGTACGATTGCCGTGATCCTGCAATATTCTCTGCCCCAGCATGACATTGTGCGCATCGTCAACACCTATGAAGAACGGCAGGATCTGAACGACTGGACCCGGATCTTCTGGTCAGAGCCGGAAGATCAATCCACCAGCCTGTCCAACCGGGATGTGCAGTTCATTCAGGCAGTGCGGGCCAACGGAAAACCCATCGTGTACCGAAATGAGGATACCGGCTGGGGATGGCCCCCGTATTTCAAGTTCGACACTGCGAACCTGTACACCGAGGCCAATGATGCGAAATCCACCAAGGAAAACCCGAAATGGGTGGTCGTAACTCATTACGGGTGGCGCAACGAATTCATGTCGATCTTTCCCAACGCCATTTTCATCAAAGACGTTGAAGGGCCGGATGTTCGGATCATTCCCTGGTTCAATATCATCTTCCTGACGATCTTTGCGGCGTTCGTCTGGGCGATGTGGGTGCGTTGGCGCAGGTTCCGGCAAGCACGGATTGATCCGATGATCGAAAACGTGGAAGACGGCCTTTATGCGGCGGGTGACGCCATAGAAGAGCGACACAACAGATTTCGGCGCTGGCTGGACAGCTGGAAATCGAAATAGATACAAGCTTTGGCGGGCGTGCCAGCAGCACGCCCATCCAACTGGCGGCGCCCTTCACCTGACGATGAATTCCGCATGCAGCGCGCCTGCTGCCTTGATCGTTTTCAGAATGTCGATCATGTCCTGAGGCGAGACCCCAAGCGCGTTCAGACCTGCCACAACCTCGGACAGGGTGGTGGCTTCGGGGATTTCGGCGAGGCCGGTTCCCTCTTCTTCCTCGATCCCTGCGATTGTACGTGGCACGACCACTGTTTCACCTCTGGCGAACGGGTTGGGCTGCACCGCAATCGGTGCTTCCTGAACCGTCAGAGTCAGGTTGCCTTGAGACACCGCAACACGCGAAATTCGGACCTCCTGCCCCATGACAATGGTGCCAGAGCGCTGATCAACAACAACGCGCGCTTTCGATTCAGGTTCGACCAGAATGTTTTCGATACGCCCTATGGCGTGGGCTGTCGAAACCGCCTGCGTCGCCGCGACGTTGATCTCAACCGTGCCGGAATCTCGCATGATTGCCACGGTTCTGTTGAACTCGGTGTTTATCGCGGTTTCGATGCGCGCGGCTGTTGTGAAATCGGGCTCTCTGAGTGCAAGGCGCATCTGAGTGAGAGTTGACAAGTCGAAGTCAATTTCACGCTCGACCCTGGCACCGGATGGGATCACGCCCGAAGTTGGCACCCCACGCACGACCGAGGCTGCCTCTCCTTCAGCCGAAACGCCACCTGCAAGGATTGTGCCCTGCGCGACCGCATAAATTTGGCCATCGGCTGCGTTAAGCGGGGTCATGATCAATGTTCCACCCAACAGGTTGCTTGAATCGCCTATGGCTGAAACCGTTACATCGATTTGACCACCCACCCGTGCAAAGGGCGGCAGGCTGGCCGTGACCAATACCGCTGCCACGTTTTTGGGCCGGAAATCCTCACCTGTGACGTTGACGCCAAGGCGTTCGAGGATATTGGACATGATTTCTTCGGTGAAAGGCGCGTTGCGTAACCCATCGCCAGTTCCGTTCAAGCCGACCACCAGGCCGTAACCCACCAGATCGTTGCCCCGTACACCGTCAAAATCCACGAGGTCCTTGAGACGGATTGTCCCTGCCCAAGCCATGCCGGGAAGGAGAAGCAGGAGAAATATCAGCGCCCTCATCTCAGAAAGTTCACCAGCGACAGGTTCGCATTGCGAACGGTTACGGAATACAGGCTTTCCAACTGAAATTGCACCGTTTGCAGTTTCGCTGCCGTCTCATAAGGATCGGCCGCGATCAGTTCGTTCCGGCTGAATTCCAGGCTGGTTCGGGTCGAGGAATTGCGTGTTGCCGCCTCTTCGATGCGGGCTTCGGCCGCCCCGACCTTTGCCCGGAGCTTGACGGTGGCATCCTGTGAGTTGGCCAGATCGACCCCTAACTGCGTGAACAAAGCGGTGCGTTGATCGGGCGAAAGTGCCAATGCGCTGTCGGTGGCCAGCGCCGCAACGGCGACATCCTTGAGTGCGGCCTTGAACGCCGGGTCCGTTGCCGTGATCGGCAGCGTGACGCTTTCGTTTTCCGAAATCTGCATCGGAGACAGGGTGCCGTTTGACCCCTGATAAATCACGGCGTCGAAACCGGCTGGGTCATTGAACCAGTTTTCTGCCGCCAGCCTGATATCAGCGACCGTCGCAAGCCCCGTCAACTGCGATTTCAGCGCCGTCAAAAGCTCGTTCGAAGATTGCAGGGGCGACACATCGGTGGCGGTACCGGAAAACAGGCTGCGCCCTCCTACGCACGTGTTCAGTGCCGAGATCATCGTGTCCAGCTCATTCTTCGCCTGTTGGGACGCTTGTTCATGATTGACGGGCTGATTGGCGGTTCCGTAAGCCAGCAAAGACGCGGTCATGTCTCCGACCGAATCTCCGAAGGTTTTCAGGCTCAGTTGCATGGTATCGGTGAACAGGGCCGCTTCGGACGTTGCGATGCCAAAGGCGTCGAGTCTGGCGAGGCTGCGGTCGAGATCCAGAATTTGCGAATAATCCCCGCCAAGCCGCCCCGAGACGTCCTGTACCCGCCCGGTGGACATTTCATAAGACAGGGTTTCGATCTGGGTTTTGATATCTGTTGCGCGGGTTCGTAAGGTCATTCCTCGCGCCAAATCGCCGATAGAAGTGATATTCATGGTCACAACCTCAGAAGAGTTTCCATAAGCTCGTCAACAACCGAGATGACACGAGCGTTTGCGGCATAAGTCTGTTCGACCTGCATGAGCCGCTGTAGTTCCTGATCGGTATCCACGCCCTGCGCGGCCTCGATCTGCGCCATTTGCTGCTGGAAGCTGTTTGCAAAAGTCTTGCGTTGATCTGCGGCATGGGCGTGTGCGCCCGCTTTCGACAGCAGGGCCTCGGTCAACTCGGCAGCTCGCATGTTTCCCGTGCCGAACAGCCCGCCAGGTACCGGACGTGCGTCGTTCAATATGTGCCCGAAAGCGCGCAATTGAGCAGCCTGCCCAGGGTCACCCGGAGTTGCGGCGCCCAGACCCGCGCGCAGTTTCCAACTGTCCCCGCCATTGTCAGGGTCCACGGTTGAATTGAGTGAGATCCGTGATGCAAGTCCGACAACAGATGCAGGATCAAATCGGTTGCCATCGTCGGTGAACAGACCAGGATCTGTCACAAGAGCCGACGAATCCAAACCGGGCGTTTCAAATCGTTCAATCAGGTCCCTTGCAACCGTATCGAGCTGAACCTGCGCCTCGACTGCCAAGTCGTCGCGGATGGTGAACTGCGCCATCAGTGCCCCGCCGCGGATTTGAGCGTTATCTCCGCTTGTCCGTACCGGGTTTCCGTTCATCTCCAGACCGGACAACAGACCATTTGCCACAGTCATATGAGGCTTTGTTTCGCCCGTCGTGGAAAAAGTGAACTCCGAGGCCGTGCCTTCCAACAGGATCAGCCCGCCCTCCGAGTACAGGGATACCTGATCATTTGCGCGAGGCACGACATTGACCGGGATCAGGGTATTGACTTGGTCGATCAGGACGTGCCGCTGATCCAGCAGGGCACCGATGTCACCGCCAGAGTTTTGAATGGCGGGAATCTTGGCGTTCAGGTCTTCGATATCTTTCAGAGTCTGATTCAGGGTATCGATCTGGGCGCCAATTTTTCGATCAGCATCCGAGCGTGCCTGGCGTACGCCTTCGGACGCCGCGTTCAGCTCGTTGGTCAGATCGCGGGCCGAGCGCGCAACCTGATCCAGCCGTTCGATCGAGTCAGGCAGACTGGCCGCCGTGATAAAGGCGTTTTCCAACGAGGACAGACGGGTAGACAGCGAAGGGCCGTCATCAGGAGACCCCACCAGTTGTTCGAACCGCGCGTGAAAATCTGAAACGTCCGACCGAAAGGCGAGTTCGGCATCAGACGAACGTCTGTTGGCGGTCAAAACCGGATCCTGATGCCGGATCACGCCAACGGTGCGTACGCCATTTCCGGATATAGGACTTGTCGCAAGTTCCAGGGACCGGCGCGCATAGCCGGGGGTTAGCGCATTCGCGATGTTCCCGGACACCACAGCGGCCCCGCGACTGGCCGCAGTCAGCCCGCCCAATGCGTTATTGAGTGCTGTCGACATGTTCATGAGGCCGCTCCTTTCTTTGGGTCAGAGCTGGATTAACGTTTCAGGTTTGTCGTTTCCTGCAACATCTCGTCCACTGTCTGGATCACCGTGGCGCTGGACGAGTAAGCACGTTGCGTCTGAATCAATGAGGTCAGCTCAGTCGCCACATCCGTGGTGGATTCCTCACGCGCGAAAGAAACAAGATCCCCTGTCGGGCCTTCGCCGGCATTCCAAAGAAAGAACGTACCGCTTTCTCGTGACGGCTCGTAGGTTTGGCTGTCCAGCGCGGTCAGGCCGTTAGGATTGGGAACGTCAGCAAGCGGGATTTGGAACATGCGGCGGTTGACACCTGTATCATAGCGCGCGTAGACATAGCCGTTTTCGTCCACCTGAACGCTGGTCATGGTTCCCACGGCAGAGCCATCGCGTGTGATTGAAACCGGCGCAAAGGTGTCGGATAGCTGGGTTATGCCGTCGGTATCCCCGATCTGGCCGATATTGATCTCCATCGGTCCACCGGCGACGTTGACCATGACACTGCCCGTTGCTGGATCATAAGCACCACCTGAAATAGGTGTCACGCTTGCGAGGGTTCCCCCGGCCGTTCGGTTGTCGGTGAATGTCAGCCTGTATTCCCCCACGACGGCCCCGCCAGAGGCTGAATCGCGCAATACCATCCGCCATTCATTGCTGCTGCCGGTTGCAGGAACGGTCGGAATCAACTGGATATCGACGCTTTCAGACTTGCCGAGATTGTCGAAATACTTGACCGACAAAGGCTGAATGTCGCCCGGCGCGCCCGCATCTGTTGCCGTGGCCGGAAGGTTCATACGCAGTTTCATTTCCGTGGTTGGAGAACCCGACAGCTGATTCACGCTGAGCTGAATGGGTACAAGCGCGGAGGGTGTGTCGCGCGAAACCGGTGGAATAGTGCCATCAGATGCCGCGGGCCACCCCAGAAGAACGAGGCCGGATTCGGTAACCAAATACCCTTCTTCGTTGGTGCGGAACGACCCGGTTGTTGTCAGCAGCATCTCGTTCGAATTATTCCCGATCTGCGAACTGGGGCGCACAGGCAACATGCCGCGCCCACGAACTGCCAGATCGGTTGAGTTGCTGGTTGTGACCAATGGCCCGCGTTGATCAATCATGCGCTGGCTTGTCGTCCGCACGCCGCCTGCCGAATAGCTGCCACCCTGGCCCGACGTGACCATTGAATGAAAATCCGTCTCGACCCGTTTATATCCATAGGTTGAAGAGTTCGCGATGTTGTCGGAAATCGTCGCCAACCTGTTGGCATTGGCTTTCAGCGCCGCCACACCGGCATTGAGCGAAGAGGAAATGGTCATGGGTGCGCCCTTCTGTTGCGTCCGTCTTTGATGCAACAGGTAACGCGCTGCCCCTTAACAGCGCGCTAACATGTAAAATACGCTCTATCATTTAGGGCTGGCGCAGAAAGATCACTTCGATCCTGTTGTTCCGCGCAGCCATGGGATTGTCGGCGAACAATTCTCGGTCTGCATGGCCCGTAACACGATCCATTCTTTGTGCCGCAACGCCCTTGTCCTGTAGCAACTGACGCAATTTTTGGGCCCTTGCCGTGGACAGTTCCCAGGCTGTGTTGCGCGCCTGCACAACCGGAGACGCGCTGACATGCCCTTCGACAGCGATCGAATTGACGACAAGATCCGAGGCTCGGGCGATGATCAGGGCCAGGGACCGCAGAAAGCTGGTTGGCTTGTCAGAGCCCGATTCGAACAATGCCTGATCGTCGGTGTCAAACAGTTCCACCACCAGTCCCTCATCCGTGACTCGTGTGACGATATGCTTGAGCAGTTTGTCCGAGATCTCGCTTTCACCCGTGCGCCCCAGCAGTTGCGCCTCCAACGTAGAGAAATCTTCCTTGTCTCCTTTGCCGCCGCCCTCGGCATTCACTCCGATCGAGCCACGGGCCTGATGCGATTCAGTCGGGTTTGTGGTCGTGGCACCCTGACCGTCCCGCAGCAGCACTTCTTCAGACAGCATGCTGTCGCCGCCAAACGCCCCGTCCCCGCCGCCGGATTCTGGGCTTAGCGGGATTGTCGGTGCGAAATAATCCGCCAACCCTTTTCGTTGCTGTTCCGTTGTTGCGTTCAGCAGCCACATCAACATGAAGAAGGCCATCATGGCCGTCACAAAGTCGGCATACGCGACTTTCCACGCGCCACCGTGATGGCCATCGCCACCCGATACACGCTTCTTCTTGATGATGATTGGCGCCGCATTGGTTTGCGCACCCATCTCCACCACCTTTTTATCACCCGACTATCGGGATAGCAGCGTAGGTCTTAAGGCGGCCTTAATACTTAAAACTGTTCCGAGTTCACTAACGCGGCAGGCCGGCCGAGGCACGGCGCAGAATCAGGGACAAGCGGTTGAAGCTGTTTTCAATCCCTTCGGAATCGGGTTTGCCGAAAAACGCGTCCAACTCCTCATGAACGCGCACGGCCTGATCCAAGAGCGGATCTGATCCTTCTGAATACAGCCCGGCCTTTATCATGACTTCGGATTGTTCGTAGCTGCCAACAAGTTTGCGGGTTTCGTTGATCATCCGGTTCTCGGCCTCTGACGCGGCCTCTAGAAGGCTGCGGGATACGGATTTGCTGAGGTCGATGGCCGGGAAGCGCCCGCGTTCGGCAATCTCGCGGCTGAGTACGATATGCCCGTCCAACACACCGCGCAGAATGTCGGCGATGGGTTCATCCATGTCGGACCCCGCAACCAGGACGCTGAACACGGCGGTGATATCACCCTGCTCCTGCGTGCCGGGGCCTGCGCGTTCACACAGGTTGGCAATCAGGGGGGTGACAGAGGGCGGATAGCCTCGGAGTGACGGGGCTTCGCCCATGGCAACGGCGATTTCACGGTGCGCTTCCGCGAAACGGGTTACCGAATCGGCCAGAAACAGGACGTTCAGCCCCAGATCCCGCAGGAACTCTGCCGCCGACATGGCCGACCACGCGCACCGTCTGCGCGCCAATGCAGACTGGTCGGACGTCGCGGCGACCACGATCGTGCGCCTCATGGCTTCCGGACCTATGGCGCGGGCAACAAACTCGTTCACTTCACGCCCACGTTCGCCGACAAGAGCCACCACAACCACGTCAGCCTGCATGAAGCGCGCCAGCGTCGACAGCAGCGTCGATTTCCCTACACCTGATCCCGCAAACAACCCAACGCGTTGACCGCGTACAATCGGCAGCATGGTGTTGAGAACAGATAGTCCGGTGGCCATCCGCTTTCCCAATGGCTTGCGCGCCACCGCAGGCGGTGGGGCTTGCATGATGTCGCGATCCTGTGGCCCGTTCAGCAGAGGTTTTCCGTCCAGCGGTTTGCCAAACGGATCAATGACGCGTCCAAGCCAGTGCAATGCGGGCGCGAAACCCGGCGAGGGATCAAGGTACACACGATCCCCGAGGCTGACACCGTCAGGGGCGGAACCCGGTATCATGTGGATATGGTCTGCACCGACATGCAGCACTTCACCGGCCAGATCGGGCCCTGCGCGCCGCCGCAATGTAAGCAAGTCTCCGATTCGCGCATGTTCGTTCAGGCCACTGATCTCGATCAACCCTTGTGCGACGCCGCTGACCAGGCCCACGTGGCGGATTGAAGTCATCCGATCGAACTCATGTTTCAGAAGCATCGGGTCGAGATCAGACATCTTGGGTTCTCCAATTGGGTTCTGAAAACGGTTTCTAAAGGAATCGGGGTTAAGCCTTGATTGAAATTGATCGAGGGAGAAGCCCCGATGTTCTATGACTTGAACGTCCTAAAGACCGCGTACGCAATGGCAACCCATGCCGGGCAACGGCAGGCAGTGATTGCGCGCAACATGGCCAATGCGGATACGCCGGGCTACCAGCCGCGCGATATCGAGCCCTTCCATAAAGCACTTGAAACCTCGGGACGCGAAGTGACCATGATGGCCACGCGGCAGGGTCATCTGCACGGCGGTACAGGTGCGCAGCCCTGGGCAGAGCACCAGGCCGCTTCGTCGGGTGATCCAAATGGCAACGGCGTATCGCTTGAAGAAGAAATGCTGAAATCGGTCGATGTCAAACGACAGCACGACCGCGCGTTGGCGATCTACAAATCCTCGATGAACATCCTTCGCACCAGTCTGGGGCGTGGATAAGGAGGCCGGGGATGAGCGATTTTTCCCACTCACTTGCTGCATCCGCCAGCGCCCTGCGTGCGCAGGCAGCCCGTCTGCGTCACGTGTCCGAAAACATATCGAATGCGGATACACCCGGGTACCGGCGCAAGACGGTGCCGTTTGAGACCATGGAAAAAGAGGGTCGGAACGTGGTGAAAGCTGGCCGCGTAAAGCTTGATCGACGCGACTTGACACGAATTTTCGACCCCGGTCACCCGTTGGCAGATGCCAGTGGTCACTATCTGGGATCGAATGTCGATCTGATGATCGAAATAGCCGACGCGCGTGAGGCGCAGCGGAGCTACGAAGCCAACCTCAAGATGTTCGATCAAACACGGCAAATGTCGTCGTCATTGATGGAACTGCTTAGAAAATAAAGGACAGCCAGAATGGACATCCGATCCTTGACCGCCGCGCAGAATTATGCCGGCGCCCGTCCTGCAACCCAGGCCGACCCAGATCACTCGGGCATGGTGCAGGGGCTGAAGGCAAGTTTTCAGGACTTTGCATCCACGTTGAAACACAGCGAGCAGATGTCGCAGACCTCGATGGTGGGGCAGGCCGACCCGCACGCGCTGGTGCAGGCGCTGGCACAGACCGAACTGGCCGTCGAGACAGCTGTGATCGTGCGCAACAAGGTGGTCGAGGCCTATCAGGAAATCCTTCGGATGCCGGTCTGATACCATGCTGAGCGAAGGTCTTTTCTATGACATCGTGCGTCAGGCTCTCTGGATCGCCGTCATCACATCGGTTCCGATTCTGGCAGTTGCTTTGGTGTCAGGCCTGATCGTTGGTCTGTTTCAGGCCCTGACGTCGATACAGGAAATGACACTGACCTTTGTTCCCAAACTGATCGCCATCGTCGTCGTGTTCTGGATCTCGATGGGTTTCATGACTCAGACCCTTGTTACGTTTTTTACCGGTACGCTTGTTCCATTGATCGCAGGAGGTCGCTGATGGACACCGCCTATGTCACCCTGTCCCGCCAGTCCGGGCTGATGAATGAAATGCGCCTGGTGGCGAATAACATCGCAAATGCCAACACGACCGGCTATCGCCAGCAGGGGCTGGTGTTCTCGGAATACATTCGAGATATGCCGAACAGCCCCTCCCTTTCCATGAGCAGGGCCGAGGCGCGAAATTCGTCAACGCAGCAGGGTGTGCTGAAGCAAACCGGCGGGCAATTTGATTTTGCCATCGAGGGCGACGGGTTCTTCATGGTCGAAACCGAGAACGGCAACCGGCTGACGCGGGCTGGTAGTTTTTCTCCCAATGCCGATGGCGATCTGGTTTCAATGGATGGTGCGCGCGTGCTCGATGCCAATGGCGCGCCTGTGTTCATCCCGCCTGATGCCGCGTCAATCGATGTCGGTAGCGACGGAACGCTGAGTGTCGATGGTCAACTTCTGGGTCAGTTGGGCGTTTTCAACGTCGCCGACACGAACGAACTTGTACGCGAAGGAAACACTCGTTTCCGCACCGACGGTGCAATCGAGCCGGTCGACGAGCCGGTGGTTTTGCATCGCTTTCTCGAAGGGTCAAACGTGAACGCGATTCAGCAAGTGACCCGTTTGGTGGAAATCCAGCGCGCCTATGAGCTGGGGCAAAGCTTTCTTGAGAGTGAAGATGAGCGCGTGCGTGGAGCACTCAAGGCGCTGATGCGCTGATTTGGATGAGGAGAGTTAGACATGCGGGCCCTTAAAATTGCCGCCACCGGGATGACAGCGCAACAGATGCGGGTCGAGACGATCTCGAACAACCTCGCGAATATGAACACCACCGGCTACAACGCCCGACGGGCCGAATTCGCCGACCTGCATTATCAGCAGATGGCGCGGGCCGGCACCGTGAACGCGTCGGACGGAACGGTTCTGCCCACGGGTATTCAACTGGGTCTGGGTGTGCGACCGGCAGCGGTAACAGTGCAATTGGAACAAGGCGCCTTGTCAGCCACCGGGAGCGATCTGGATGTTGCAATCGAAGGTCGCGGATATCTGGAGGTGACCTTGCCCAGCGGTCAGGCCGCTTATACGCGCGACGGCAGTTTGAAGCGGTCGGCAGAAGGTCTGATCGTCACCTCTGACGGGTTTGCGGTTTCGCCGGAAATCACCATCCCCGACGATGCGCGTTCTGTTTCGATCAATGCGTCGGGCGAGGTCTATGCATATTTTGACGATTCCCCCGAAGGTCAGTTGCTTGGGGAGTTTACGCTGGCCAGTTTTTCGAACGCAAAGGGCCTGGAAGCCGTCGGAAGCAATCTGTTCAAGGAAACCGAAGCTTCCGGCGCTCCGGTACTAGGTACGCCGGGCGAAGACGGTCTGGGAACTTTGCGGCAGGGTTATCTGGAAGACAGTTCGGTTGACGCCGTTCGCGAAGTTACCGAGCTGATCGAAGCGCAACGCGGCTATGAGATGAATGCCAAAGTCATCACGGCGGTGGACCAGATGATGAGCGCGACAACGCAGGTACGGTGATGCGACATCTGGTTCTTTCTCTGGTGCTGCTGGCGCCAATTGCCGCACAGGCTGACATTGTGGTGCCGACACGCACGATACGGGCCAAGGAAGTCATTTCTGCGGCCGATCTCGAGCTAAAGCCAACAGATGTTGCCGATGCAATTTCAGACCCTGATCTTCTGATCGGACAAGAGGCCCGGGTGGCGCTCTACCCCGGTCGGCCAATTCGCGGCTCTGATGTCGGGCCACCTGCCATCGTGGATCGAAACGATCTGGTCGTGCTGGTGTTCAGTAGCCAACCCTTGTCGATCACCACAGAGGGCCGGGCCTTGGGGCGCGGCGCGGCGGGGGATCGCATTCGGGTCATGAACCTTTCATCCCGAACAACCGTAACAGGCCGAATCCGTCCGGACGGTCAAATCGAGGTACAGTGATGCACGGATTGCCAAAAACCCTTATCCTGACGGCTTTTGCCTTGTCCGCATGTGGTCGAATGGATCATTTGGGCAAACCGCCAAGTTTCACACCCAACGAGGATTCCCCGGAACAGGTTGCAATGTTGTGGCCGGGTTTGCCATTGCACACCCAACCCCAGCGAAACGTCGACCGATCCTCTTTGTGGAGCGGCGGGCAGCATTCATTGCTGGGCGACCAGCGGGCGATCAAGAAAGGCGACATCCTGACCGTTGTCATCGAGCTGGACGAGAAGGCAGAAATTTCGAACAACACCAGACGATCCAGATCTGGTTCCGAGAATCTCGAAGTACCCAGCCTCTTCGGCCTGCCTCAGCGCGTGCAAAAGAACCTGCCCCAGGGCGCGTCACTGGATGAAGCCGTTTCGATTGAGGCGGATTCCTCGAGCTCTGGCCGGGGATCCGTCAGGAGAAACGAAAAACTGACTCTGCGTGTTGCCGCAACAGTGCTGGATGTGTTGCCGAACGGAGTTCTTTCAATATCGGGATCCCAGGAGTTGCGGGTCAACTTCGAACTGCGAGAGCTTCTTGTGACGGGATATGTCCGCCCGCAGGACATCTCGCGGCAAAACGAAATAACCTATGACAAAATCGCGTCAGCGCGCGTGTCATATGGCGGCAGAGGGCAGATAACGGATGTCCAGCAACCCCGCTATGGTCAGCAAGTTCTTGATTCCCTTTTGCCGTTCTGAGGTGAGATCGTGGTCGCGAAATTGATTCCCGTGATTTTTCTGATTGTTGGACTCGGTGCGGGTATTGGCGCGAGTCTGGTTCTTGCACCTGCAAAGAAACCTGAAACTGCCGTTGCCGAAAAAGAAGCAGTCAAAGAGGACAAGGCGGCCGGCAAAAAAACAGGGAAATCAAAGGAAAAAGGCGAGGGGGAGAGCTTTGGTTATCTGAAAATGACCAAACAATTTGTCGTCCCCGTTGTAAAAGATGACCAGATCGAAGCCATGGTAACGCTGTCGCTGAGCCTTGAGGCGAACCCGGCCATTACAGAAACCTATTATGCAATCGAACCTAAACTCAGGGATGGATTTCTTCAGGTTCTTTTTGACCATGCAAACACGGGTGGTTTTGACGGGGCTTTTACAGAATCCGGGAACCTGGATGTATTGCGGAATTCCTTGTTGGAAGTGGCGCGCAAAGAATTTGGCGACGACGTGTCCAAAGTGCTGATCCTGAGTGTAAACCGACAAGATAGCTGACACTAATCGGCCCGATACTCCGGGTCGGTCAAGCTATGGCCCGAAGTGTTTTCTGGTTTTTGCTTTTCGGTTTGCCTGCTGAACTTCCTTCCGCAATGTTTCCAACGCTTGTTTTCGCCCAAAGGCAGCACGTAAAGCTTCCATTCCGGCCAGTTTCTGCGCGCGCGTTCGTGCCAGTTGCAGGTTCAATTGTCTCCGGGTCGCGGACTCCCAACTATTCCAGAGAACGTCGGTCCCTGAAACCTTATAGCCTTCGACCTTGGTGCTGTCTTGGCGCGCCTGACGGAGTTGACCGTCCAATCTGGCAAGTTGCTGCTTGATCCGTGCCTCGGCCTCCAAGATCGGTCGCAGCGCTTGAAATTGCTTCTGAAACGCTGCGTTGGTCACTTTTTCCAGATCGGGTAATTGCGTATGAGTCATCGAGCTTGCTCCTTCGCGCGTTTTCGCATCGCTTCAGCAAACCGGATCGCGGCGGCAACAGGACGATAGTGCTCTTCGGCGATCTCCTGACCTATGTCCACGGTCGCGTGAAGGGCGCGCGCTGTGGGAGGGTCTGAATGGATCGGAACGCCTGCTTCTCCTGCGGCGGATCGGATGGTGGCGGCGATTTCGTCCACCCCTTTGGCAACGCAAACCGGGGCGCTGCCGGCAACCCGTGTCCATTTAAGCGCCACAGCATAATGGGTGGGGTTTACGATCACGACATCAGCGCCTGGAACACCTGCCAACATTTGGTTGGTTGCGATTTCCTGTGCACGCTGGCGCCGGTGTTGTTTGACATGAGGGTCGCCCTCGGCATCCTTGGTTTCATCCATGATCTCCTTGCGCGACATACGGTTCTTGCGCATGTGTTCGGCATATTGCCAAAGGAAATCGACAACCCCGATGGCCAGTGCGATAGCGATCACGATGAACAGAAAGCGAAACAGCAGGTTCATCATCAGCAGAATGGATGACTTTGCCGGCGCCGCGCTGGCAGACAAAATTTCGGTTAGATTGGCTTTCAGAAAAAGCGCAAGGCAAGTGCTGTAGATCAACAGTTTGGTGGTGCTTTTGGCAAACTCGAACAGGCCGCCCCGCCCGAACTTGTTCTTAGCGTTCGAGATCAGAGAGATACGCGAAAGTTTTGGTTTCAATTTGCTTGGGGCAAAGATCAGCGCGCGCTGGGCGATCAAGTTCAGCAGAACAGCCGCCGCAGGAAGGCAGAACAGCAAAGCAACAGGCAGCAGGGCACTCTTCAATACCCCCGCAACCGGAGCATGCGATGGCCCATCCGTCAGAAGCCGTGCAAATGCGTCGGACAGATCGATCAGAACCATGAACCCGGTGCCCATATGCTCGACGCTGTATTGACCGACTGTAAGCAGGGCGATCAGAAACCCGGTATATGCCGCCACAACCGACAAGTCGTTGGATTTTGGAACCTCACCTTTCTCGCGCGCCTTCAGCAGCTTTTGCGGTGTCGGCTCGTATGACTTGTCGCTGTCGTCATCACCTGCGCTCATCTTTGCGCTCCCATAGGGTTGGCGAAGAAGGCAACCAGCGCGTCCGCCCACACGGACAGGATCAGCGGTGTGCCTGCGAACAGCAGAAACAGTCCGGCGAAGGTAATTGCAGGAGCACCCACGAAGGCCACCATCAGCTGGGGCATTGCCCGGTTGATGACCCCAAGTGCCAGGTTGTAAATCAGAGAGGCAATGACGAACGGCGTTGCCAGTGCAAAAGCCAGCCCAAAGCTGCTGGCGACCTGATGCAATCCCCAGCGCGACGAATCCGCGGCATCAGGTGCCAGCCCTATTGGGAACAGGCCATAACTCTGGATCAGGAACTGCGCGGCCCGGATGTGCAGGTCCATGATTACGGCAAGTGTCAGCCCTGCCAGGGTCAGCAGGTATCCCATGGCGGGGACCGGATCGGCCGCCGCTCCACCCAACAGTTGCGACAATGACGTGGACTGAGCCGCAATAGACCCCGCGGTTTGCAGCGCGAGAACGAACAGGCGCAGGCCTATCCCCAGGACAAGCCCGATCAGGACTTCGGTGCCGACCAGTTGCACGGTCGCCCAAAGGCTGGGATCAATTCTGACGGGGGGCGCAGCGGGCAGTATGATCAGCGTGAAAGCAACGGAAGCACCAAGCTTTACCCGTGTCGGAATACTGCGCTCACCGAAAGCTGGAAGCAGCGAAACAAGAGCGGAGACGCGCAGAAACACGACAAAGGCGTGCCAGATTGCTTCGGCCAGCTGCGACAGCATTTCTGGCGGCAGGGCAATCACGCTGCAACAGTTCCGACCAAGGCAGGTTTGGCTTCCAGCCCGATTTCTTCGAAGGACAACACCGGGTTGGACACGCCGCGTGCCTGCATGACTGTGCGCAGCAACCGACGGCGCCGGGTCGAGGTCACGACGGCCGGAAACAGACCGTTGTCAGCGGAATTGGCGATGGTGCTCACAACTCCGTCGGCCAGTTTGTTGAACACGTTTGGGGGCAGCGCGACATCCATGCCGGTATTTGGGGCGTCGATCTGGTAAGAGGCGAATGTGTCCTCCCATTCCGGGGCCAACTGTATCAGAGGGATCGAACCATCCTCGCGCTTCATGTCCGCGACCAGCTGAAAGCCAAGACGCTGACGCACAAGTTCACAGATGCCTTCGGGCTGGGTTGTGGTCAGCCGCGCCTCGGCGACACTTTCAAGGATCAGCGCCATGTTGCGGATCGACACACGTTCGTCGAGCAACAGGCGCAGAACAGCGTGCAACGTGTCGATCGGCACTTTGTCGGGGATCAGTTCATCCAGCAGCTTGCGGTTGGCTTCGGCGCGTACCGGGTCGCTCAGGCGGGTCATTTCCGACAGCAGGCGCCGGAGGGATTTCAGTGTCAGCAGGCGCGAGAAGTTCTGTTTGATGATCTCCAGCAGATGGGTGGCAAGAATCTCAGGCGGTGAGACTATGGTGGCGCCGCTCAGCGCGGCGTCCTCCTGATCTTTCGGCAGGATCCAGCGCGCCGGAGCACCATAGACCGGCTCGGTCACGTCATTGCCCTCCGGCAGCAGGTCAAACCCGTCCTGCACGAGCGCCAGGACCAGATCGGGATGCAAGACACTGCGTGCCTGTTCGACGCCCTGAACCTTGATCACATACGTTCCGGTCGGCAGGTCGGCGCGGTCGGTCAGGCGGATCTCGGGCAGAATCAGGCCAAAGGTCGACGCCACATAGGTCCGCATATTGGCAATACGGGCGTCCAGCCCCGTGCCAGGGTTCAGAACCATGCTGACCAGATCCGGCGCGAACTCCAGATGGACATCATCCAGGTCCAGGATGTCGCCGATAGCCTGGGATGACGGCGCTTCGGTTTCGGTCGAGGGCAGGTTTGCCGATGCGTCTGCGTCTTGCTGCTTTCGGTGAACATTGTAAGCCGCGTATCCCAGAATGGCCGCGCCGAGGATAAACGGCAGAAAAGGGAGACCGGGCACCAGAGCGAACAGGACCATGAGCACTGCCACGGTAGACAATGCTGCCGGGTGGCGGCCAAGTTGAGAAAAGATGGCGTTGTCTGTGGCCCCCTGCGTGCCGCCCCGTGCCAGCAGAAGGGCAGACGCTATGGAAATGATGACGGCGGGAATTTGGGACACCAACCCGTCGCCGACGGTCAGAATCGCATAGGTTTCGAACGCCGAGGCCACGGGCATTCCATGTACGACGACGCCCATGACCAGGCCCATGACAAGGTTCAGCAACGTGATCAGAAGCCCGGCGACAGCGTCACCTTTCACGAATTTCGACGCGCCGTCGAGCGAACCGAAGAATGTCGTCTCCTGCTGTTCCAGCTCTCGCCGTTCCTTGGCTTGCTGATGATCGATTGCCCCGGCGGACATGTCGCTGTCGATCGCAAGTTGTTTGCCGGGCATCCCGTCCAACGCAAAGCGCGCGCCGACTTCGGCCATGCGGGCGGCGCCTTTGGTGATGACCATGAAATTCACGATCAGCAGCACGCCGAACACCACCAGGCCAAGAAAAATACTGCCGCCCATGACGAAACTGGCAAAACCTTCGATCACGTCTCCTGCCGCATTCGGGCCGGTGTGCCCCTGCCCGATGATCAGTTTCGTCGACGACACATTCAGCGACAGGCGCAACATCAAAGACGCCAGCAGAATCGTGGGGAAGGACGAAAAGTCCAGCGGGCGTTCAATGAACAGCGTCAGGGTGAAGATCAGGATGGCCAGGGCAAAGGAGGCCGCCAACCCCACGTCCAGAACCCAGGCTGGCATGGGCAGGATCATCATGACGATGACCGTCATCAGCGCAATCGCCAGCAGGACAGTAGGCGAAAACAGCGACTGGATGTTTACCTTGGGCACGCGAAACTCCTAGTTGAAGGCGATAAACGCGGTTGCGGCGCCTGCGGCTGGCACCAGAGACCCAAGCGCGCCGGTGCGGGGCGAGGCCGTCGGAATGTGGATCAAGGGGAGTCCGGCCCCGGTGAACGGATCCCGAGACGTGCCCGCAACCCGGGTTCGGGGGGCCCCTTCAAGCTGTTCCAGCACCTTTTGAAACCGCTCTTTGTAAGCTTCGGCAAGGGGCGTCGTGCGGGAATGATAAGCCCCCGCGGCTGCGGGCCACGATCCAAGCTCGGCATGGAGTTCATTCAGGAACCGGGCGGCGTAGGTCGCGTTCTCATCCGGATCGAACATCGCGTCGATCGAACGGAAGGCTCTGCCGTGCCAGCGATAATTGATCTGAAAACAGCCGACATCAAAGCTGCGGGCGCCCGATTTGAAGATTTTGAACGCATAGGCCTTGGCTTCGACCTCGGACTTGAACCAGTATCCCTGACCGCCGACGTTGATCGTCCAGGGCCAAGGCTGCAACCGGCCGTCCAGCCTGCGCCCGGTTTCAACGCGCGAGATGGCGCGCAGCACGTCCAAGGGCACGCCTTCGGACAAAGCGGCGCGGCGCGCGGCATGATCGCACAGGTCACCGGTTTTGGCATCTGGCATGGCAAACCCTGCCTGCGCCAAAAGCACATGCACCAATATGAGTAACAGCGGGAACTTCTGATTTGGCATTCTGCCGGTCCGGGATTCTGATCTCTCCCGGCCAAGCTAGCCAACGATCGGTTTACAGAGAGTTATCGCCGTTTCAGTTTCGATCTATCCTGCGCCCGAAAACAACGCTGGTATTGGTGCGCAAGACACCGGGAATTTTCGCCAGGTCATCGACCAGAATGTCCAGATCCTCCAGCCTTGGGGCCTCTGCCGACAGCATAAGGTCGAATTCTCCGTTGATCGACAGGCACAGTTTGACTTCGGGGTAGGCTTCGAGCCGCTTGATGATCCGGCTGGTTTCCTTTTGCTGCACTTCGAGCATGACGATGACCTGCACTTTCGGCGTGTCTTCGGTGGACCCGAGGCGCACGGAATATCCTTCGATCAGGCCGCGCTGTTCCATCCGGTTAATTCGCTCGTGCACGGTTGTCCGGGCCACACCCAGCGTGGTCGCAATCTGCGTGGTCGAGGCGCGTGCGTTGGCTTGCAGGGCGGCGATGATGCGACGGTCAAGCTGGTCCATTGGGGCTCTGATTCATGGTCATTCCGGGTTGAGATCAGGTCGAAGCGCCCGCTCAGGGTTCGCGCGGGATGCGTGGGTGCAGATCGTCGATGATGATCGGATGCGCGTGCGGGCCTGACCCGGCCAGATGCGGATGATCGGGCGGCAGGTCGGGGTGATCATGGGTGATCGGTTCCTGGTCGAGGCGCGGCCACAGGCCGATTGCACCGACGACGCCCGCCACGGACAGCGTCGCCATGCTGCTGAGTGTGACGGTCGGGCCGAACACGGTCATCAACCACCCCGCCAGCGGGTAAAGAACCAGCCAGCAACCATGCGACAGAGTAAACTGTGCGGCGAAGACGGCGGGGCGATCCTCGGGATGGGCCGACCGGGTCAAAAGGCGGCCCGAAGGTGTCAGGGTGGTGGAATATCCGAAACCGGTGAATGCCCACAACGCGGTCAGCAACCCGAGCGACAGAGGAGCAATTGCGGCCAACATCGCAGCGACGGCCATGGAGCCAGTGGCGAATACGGCGCCCGCGACCATGACCCGACGGTCCTCGATCCGTTCCAGAAGGCGGGGCAAGGTAAAGGCTGCAAGCATCGACCCGCCCCCGAACCCGGCCAGGGCAATGGCCACCGCGCTTTCCGACAGGCCCAGATTGGCGCGCACGATGACCACAGTGTTCACGATTACCATCGAGCTCAGGGCTGCTGCGCTCCAGCTGAGCGCAAGCAGTCCGCGCAACCTGGGTGTTTTCAGATAGATACGAATGCCGCGCGTGGTGCGGTCATAGATGCCGCGGGGGCGGCTTGGCTTGGGTGACGGAAGCACGACCGAGACAACCAGCATTGCCGATGCGACAAAACCCAGCGCGGTACCCCAGAACAGGCTGTTGAAGCTGACCAGCAGCAGCAATGCGGCGGCGAACATGGGACTCAGCAGGCTTTCCATATCGTAGGCCAGGCGTGACAGCGACAAGGCACGCGTGTATTCAGCTTCGTCTGGCAGAACGTCCGGGATCGTGGCCTGAAAGGCGGGCGTAAAGCCCGCCGACGCCGATTGGAGCACGAAGATCAGCACGTAGATTTGCCAGATTTCGGTCACGAAAGGCAGGCACACTGCAACCGCAGCGCGGATCAGGTCCAGCACGACCAACATCTTGCGACGATCCAGACGCTCGGCAAAAGCAGCGGCGAGCGGTGCAACAGTGACGTAAGCCACCATCTTGATCGTCAGTGCCGTGCCTAGGACAAGGCCCGCAGCATTCCCGGCCAGATCAAAGGCGAGCAGCCCAAGGGCGACCGTGGCCAGCCCGGTTCCGGTCAGGGCGACGATCTGGGCGGCGAACAGGTGGCGGTAGGTGCGGTGTTTCAGAATACTCAGCATGGCTCAGAGGTACTTTGTAATCGCTTTGAAGTCTTCGATCCCGCCGCCATCGTCGTCAGCGGACAGGCAGTGTTCGATATGATCATGAATCAATGCGCGTTTGGCATTGGTGACGGCCTTCTCTACTGCAAACAACTGTTGGGCGATGTCGGAACAGGGGGCGTGCTCCTCGAGCATGGCAATGACCTTGGCGAGGTGCCCATGGGCCCGCTTCAGTCGGGCCGTGATCTGTGGATGTGACTGGTGGGCGTTGTCTGACATGACTTATCCATATCCCCCCGATGGGGATATGGTCAAGGATTCGGCATCGAACGGCCCGCGACTTTCGGACGGCGTTGAGTTTGGGGACCAAACCGCCTATCTCGGAGGCGATATCGCACAAAGGAATAGTCGGGTGGCGAACCATTTGTACAAAAACGATCTGCCGGATGGGTTGGATCTGGGCCCGGTTGTGGCCATTGACTGTGAAACCATGGGGCTGAACCCGCATCGCGATCGCCTGTGCGTGATCCAAATGTCAGGCGGCGACGGTAACAGCCATATCATCCAGGTGGACAAGGGCCAGACCGTAGCCCCGAACCTGAGTGCCATGCTGGAAAACCCCGATGTCCTGAAGCTGTTCCATTTCGGGCGGTTCGACATCGCCGCGATGTATCACACCTTTGGTACCCTGGCCGCGCCGGTTTACTGCACCAAGATCGCCAGCCGGCTGGTGCGCACCTACACCGACCGTCACGGGCTGAAGAACCTGTGCCAGGAACTGATCGGCGTGGATATCTCGAAACAACAGCAGATGAGCGACTGGGGCGCTGAAACCCTGACCGATGCTCAGCTGGACTATGCGGCCTCGGACGTTCTTTATCTGCACCGCCTGCGCGACGAGTTGAACAAGCGGCTGGCGCGCGAGGGCCGGACCGAGATGGCGCAGGCCTGTTTTGATTTCCTGCCGATGCGTGCGAAGCTGGACCTCGCCGGTTGGCCCGAAACGGATATCTTTGCACACTCATGACCGACACCGAAGCATTCCTGAGAACCGCCCGCCAGGTCGTCACTGACGAGGCCCGCGCGCTGGATGTGCTGGCCGACAGCCTTGACGAGCATTTTGCCGAGGCCGTGCATCTGATCCTGAAAGCCACCGGGCGCATCATCATCAGTGGCATCGGAAAATCGGGCCATATCGGCCACAAGATTGCCGCCACTCTGGCCAGTACCGGAACGCCCGCCTATTTCGTGCACCCGGCCGAGGCCAGCCATGGCGATCTGGGCATGGTTTCCAAAGGCGATGTGGTGCTGGCGATTTCGAATTCGGGCGAAGCGCCTGAGCTGGCCAACCTGCTTGCCTTTACGCGCCGCTTTGGCATTCCGCTGATCGGGCTATCCAGCAAGCCAGAAAGCACGTTGATGAAACAGGCTGATGTGCATCTGCTGATACCGTCGATGGGCGAGGCCTGCGGTTTCGGCATGGTGCCTTCGATCTCGACGACGCTGACCCTTGCAATGGGCGATGCGCTGGCCATTGCGCTGATGAAGTATCGCGACTTCCGCCCCGAGGATTTTCGCGCCTTCCACCCCGGCGGAAAACTGGGTGCGCGGCTGAGTACGGTGCGCGACCTGATGCATACAGGCGACGCCCTGCCTCTGGTCGCGGCGAACACCGCGATGAGCGACGCGCTGATCGAAATTAGCCAAAAGGGCTTCGGCGTGGCCGGTGTAACGGATGCGCAGGGGCATTTGTCGGGCATCATTACGGACGGTGACTTGCGGCGACACATGGACGGTCTGCTGGACAAAACGACCGAGCAGGTCATGACCGCCAATCCGACCACCATAACACCGGACGCATTGGCCGAAGAGGCGGTGGCGATCATGAATGATCGCAAGATCACTTCGCTGTTTGTGGTCGACGAGGCTGCATCCGGGCAGGCGCTGGGTCTTCTGCATATCCACGACTGCTTGCGCGTCGGTCTGGGCTGAGGGAGGTCGAATTGGACAGGTATTCCCGCATGGTACAGTTCCTGAAGGTTCTGTTGCCACTTGCGGCCATTCTGATGCTGTCCACAGTGTTCCTGCTGTCTCGCAGCATCGAAACCAACGTATCGGTGCCATTCGCCGAAAAAGACATTGACGAGCGATTGGCGCAACAGGTGGTCACACAGCCGAAATATCGAGGGACAACCCGCAAAGGCGAAGATGTCCAGATCGAAGCCATCCAGGCCAAGCAGGGCGGCGAAGATGAAACCCCGACCGCATCCGAATTTCGGGGCCGTCTGGGGCTTCTCAGCGGTGGAACGATATTTCTGGATTCCAATTCAGGTTTGATCCGCCCCGATGAGGGCACGGCAACTTTTGTCGGCGACGTCGTGATTACCACTGCCGACGGACTTCAGGTCACGACTGACCTGCTCAACACGTCGCTGGACGAAATCCGGGGCGACACGCCGGGGCGGGTGAACGGAACCGGGCCGATCGGCAATTTTTCCGCCGGACGCATGACCTTTGGCACTGAAAAAAAGGACGGACCTGTCCATATTGTTTTTACAGACGGCGTGAAGCTGGTATACGAGCCTGAAAAAGCAGAAAGATAACCTGTGTTCGATTTTCGTTTTGTTCCTTTGTGCCTTGCTCTGTTTGCAGGTGCCGTAACCGCGACAGCGCAGGAGGCGCAGGTGGCTTTTGGTTCTGCAAATGCCGACCCGAGTCTTCCGGTCGAGGTCACGTCCGAAACGTTGAACGTCAACCAGGAGGACGGTTCTGCCGAATTCCTCGGAAATGTCGTCGTCATTCAGGGCGAAATGCGGCTGACTGCTGAACGGGTTCTCGTGATCTATAACGAGGAACGCTCGGCGATTGAACGGATGGAAGCCACCGAGAATGTTGTTCTGGTCAGCCCGCCCGATGCGGCAGAGGGCGATTGGGCGGAATACACGATCGATTCCGGTGTGATCGTGATGAAAGGCAATGTCCTGCTGACGCAAGGCCCCAGCATCATCAGCGGCGACCAGATGAACGCCAATCTGACAACGGGCACAGCGACCATGACCGGGCGCGTCAAGACGATCCTTCAGCAGGGAAACAACTGATGGCGCGACCCGACCTGTCAGTGGCCGAAGGCAATTCCGGGCTGCGCATCGAGAAGCTGCGGAAATCCTACCGTAAGAAAACGGTGATCCGCGATGTCTCGATGACACTGGACCGGTCCGAAGTCGTTGCCCTGTTGGGACCCAACGGGTCGGGTAAGACCACGACCTTTTATTCCGTGGCGGGGCTTGTTTTCCCAGAGGCCGGCAAAGTCACGATTGACGGCCAGAATGTTACGACTTTGCCGATGTACCGGCGTGCGCGAATGGGCATCGGTTACCTGCCGCAGGAGATGTCGATCTTTCGCGGCATGAGCGTCGAGGACAATATCGCCGCGGTACTGGATATCACGGTTCCTCATGCTCACAGGCGGAAAGAACGGCTGGAAGAGCTGTTGTCGGATTTCTCGATCGAACATCTGCGTCGCGCGCCTGCTCTTGCCCTTTCCGGCGGTGAGCGCCGCCGCGTTGAGATAGCGCGATGTTTGGCCGCAGACCCGAAATATCTTTTGCTGGACGAACCATTTGCGGGTGTTGATCCGATCAGCGTCGGCGATATCCGGCATCTGGTTGCCGACCTTAAAAAACGGGGGATCGGTGTTCTGATCACCGACCATAACGTGCGGGAAACGCTGGAAATTGTCGACCGCGCCTATATCCTGCATGACGGGCAGGTTCTGATGTCCGGCACACCTGACGAAGTCGTCGAGAACGAGAATGTCCGCCGTGTCTATCTTGGCGAAAACTTCCGTATTTCATAGGCTTGTTATGGTCTGCGTCGGATGCATGGCGGAAATCGCGTATATACACACCTGTTTTGATTGACTCTTCCGTCGTCTCTTGCCTCAATTGTCCCATGGCATTTACCCGGTTCCAGTCTGGAGATCGTTGTCCCTTCGTTGAAGGGCTGGAGTTAAGACAACCGCGGAAAGTGTCTCGACCCCCCACCCGATAAAAACAAGTTCGTCGCGTAACGTGACGTCAGAATGGGTGTGAATTGTGAAGGAGATCACATGCGTTACCAAATCAGCGGAAAACAGATCGACATCGGTGCGGCGCTTCAGACTCACGTGCAGACCGAATTGGGCGAGGTTGTGGGCAAATATGCCCAGCGGCCTACCGACGCCAACGTCGTCTTTTCCCGTTCAGCGCATGAATATGTATGCGAAACAACAGTGCACCTGTCCACCGGGCTGACCGCTCAGGCCAAGGCGCATGCAACCGAAATTTATGCGGCGTTCGAGGCATGCTGCGACAAAATGGAAACACAACTGCGGCGCTACAAACGTCGTTTGAAGGACCACCACAAGGATCGGTCCGAGCCGGTTGAACTCTTTGGGGCGTCCTCTTATATCCTCGCCTCTGACGAATCGGACACGGCCGATGAACCCGAATCGCTACAGCCCATGATTGTGGCTGAGATGGAAACTAAAATCCCATCTTTGAGCGTTGGTGAAGCCGTGATGCAAATGGAACTTGCCGGTGCCCCGGTGCTGGTGTTCAGAAATGAGAACAAGGATGGATTGAACGTCGTGTATCGTCGCGAAGACGGTAATATCGGCTGGATTGATCCTTAACAGGCAAGGATACGGGGCGGCACCCGCCGAGGCGGGTGCGGTGCCCATGGAGCGTGATCATGGAGCTTTCGAGCATACTAAAGCCCGAAGCAGTACGTGTACTATCCGCCGCTTCCAGCAAGAAGCGGTTGTTTCAGGAAATAGGCGATGTAGCAGCCGCCAATCTGGGGCTCGACTCGCAGGCCGTCGTCGACTGTCTGCTCGAACGGGAAAGCCTGGGCCCGACCGGCGTGGGGCATGGCGTTGCGCTTCCGCACGCGCGTTTGCCCGAGCTGGATTCGGTTTCGGGCGTATTCGTCATGCTGGAAAAGCCCATCGACTTTGGATCGGTTGATCGTCAACCCGTGGACATCGCCTTTGCACTTTTTGCTCCGGAAGAGGCCGGCGTCGATCATCTCAAGGCGCTGGCCCTTGTGTCACGCACGCTGAGGGACACCTCGGTGTGCACCAAGCTTCGGGCGAACCCTGATCCGGTCAAGCTTTATGCTATCCTGACCGAAGCGCAGTCCATGCAGGCAGCGTAATCACAAAAAAAGCCCCCGGATTTCGGGGGCTTTTTTGTGTGTACGGTGATCGGGGTCAGCCGCCGGTTCCCATTTCCAGCGTCCACCAGATTTTCCCGCCTTTTTCCTGATGCCAGGCGAACCCCATCTGCGTGGCCTTGGGGTCCATGATCACGGCGCGCGGTCCGGGTTCCTGCATCCAGGCGGCAAGGGTTTCGGTTTCGGTTTCGTATGTCTCGGAAATGGCTTCACCGAGGAACGTGCCGAAATATCCGACCCGTGCAGCCCGATCGATCGGCGAGGAACCGTCGGACCCAAAGTGCCAGGGCCGGTTCTGTCTGGCCATGTCCTTGGAATGGGTCGCCGCTGCTGCGTTCAGCTGCGCGTTCAGCTGGACAGGCTGCAATCCCTGGGCCTGGCGCAGGGCATTGACCGAATCAACCATACGGAACTGCAACTTTTCCGGGTTGCCGCGAATTTTGTAGACCGTGGGCAGCGGGCGACCGTCTGCACCAATGGTCGTGGTGCCGGTGTCTGTACATGCCGCCAGCGCGACAAAGCAAATCAAGAGTAAAGAAACGATACGCGTCATGATCGACCTGGTTATTGTGTCTTTACAGGGCATAGCGCGCCTGAAGGCTCTGAGCAAACGCGCAATGGCCCTAACTCGCATGATTCTGCCGGTTTGATTTGCGACTGAAGCATTCTGGCAATAGAATGTCATAGATTTCAGACCTCATCTAAACACAGGACCCGTTGTCATGGTCAAAAAGCGTATTCATTCGCCCACACGCAGGGGATTTCTGGCAGGGGCCACTGCGACGCTGGCAACCCCAGCACTGGCGCAATATATCCCGGGCGACCCGCTGCGCCCTGCACCCGAGACTGAACCGGCGGTTCGCCGCAACGTATCCGGGTTCCGGGCATTGGATTGGCAACCGTATTTCTCGAACACCAGAAATGGCGCCATTCTGGTCGATACCGTCTCAAGAGCGCTGCATTATTGGTCGGATGATCAAGCGGTGTACAAATTGTACCCGTCGTCGGTTCCGCTGACCGAAGAACTCACCCGGCGCGGGCGTACCAGCGTAATCCGCAAGGTCGAAGGGCCCAGCTGGTCTCCGACGCCGTCGATGAAAAAACGAAATCCGGAATGGCCGGACTATATTCCTCCGGGGCCAGATAACCCGCTGGGAACACACGCTTTATACCTAAGCTGGAAGTATTACCGCATTCACGGCACGCACGATACGCGAAAAATCGGACGTCGGTCGTCGAATGGCTGTATCGGTCTGTTCAACGAAGACATTGCCGAGCTGTTCTCGATGGCGAAGGTCGGCACGCAAGTGTTGCTAATTTGACGACATTTTCGTGTGGGAACCCGCTTAGCGGTCAAGTTGCAATTGCATTCCAGCGTCAATGCTGATTAGAAAAAACCACGAGGTAAGTCTTAGATGTGTGGTTCCGGGCATTGGAACTGCGCAAATTCTGGAGGTTAATATGAAGAAACTCGTTCTCGCTGCTGCACTGACTGCTGCCGCTTCGACCGCTTATGCTGGTAACCTGGAAGAGCCGGTTGTTGAAGCACCTGTTGTTGTAGAAGAAACTCAGGGTTCGTCGCAGGGCATCCTGCTGCCGCTGATCCTGCTGGTCGTTGTTGCTGCTGCTGTTGCTGCAAGCTAATCCGACACGGAATTCATGAAAAAGGCGGTGGAGCAATCCACCGCCTTTTTTGTTTCCCAAGGCTGTGCAGGTCAGTCCAGCCAGCCGCGCAAGTTTTCTTCGATCACCGTGCCCAATGCAGCAATGTGCGCCGCATCGTCATTGAGGCATGGAATATAGGTGAAGGTTTCGCCGCCTGCTTCTTCGAAGCTTTCCTTGATCTCTTCGTTGATCTCTTCCAGCGTTTCGATGCAGTCGGCCGAGAATGCCGGTGCGATGACCGCTATGTTCTTTTTGCCCTGCCTGGCCAAATCCGCCACATGATCCACTGTATAGGGTTTCAGCCATTCCTCGGGGCCGAATCGCGACTGGAACGTTGAAACCAGTTGATCGTCAGACCACCCCAGCCGTTCCTTCAGCAGCCGTGTCGTCTTGGCGCACTGGCAATGATAGGGGTCACCCTGTTGCAGATACCGTTCCGGCATCCCGTGATACGAGCAGACCAGAATATCGGGTTTTGTCTCCGCCGCTGCATAGGCACGTTCAACGGATTGCGCCAGGGCGTCGATATAGGCCGGTTGGTCGAAATAGGCCGGTACGGTTCGCGAGGCGGGCTGCCAGGCCTCATCCATCAGTGCACGAAAGAACTGGTCATTGGCGGTGGCTGTGGTTGCGCCCGCGTATTGTGGGTAAAGCGGGAAGAACAGAATACGGTCACAGCCCGCGGCAACCATCTCGCGCACTTTGGACTTTGTTGAGGGGTTGCCGTAGCGCATACAGAAATCGACCATCACCTGATCCCCGTACCGATCCTGCATTGCGCCGCGCAGCTTGGCAGTCTGGTCCTTGGTGATCGTCATCAGCGGGCTTTCGCCCTTCTCGTGATTCCAGATCGATTTGTAGGCTTCTCCCGAACTGAATGGCCGTTTGCTGAGGATGATCGCCTGAAGAATCGGTTGCCATTTCCATTTCGGATAGTCGATGACCCGTTGATCCGACAGAAACTCGTTCAGATAGCGACGCATCGGCCAATAGGTGTAATCGTCCGGGGTGCCCAGATTGGCCAGCAAAATGCCAACACGGCCCATCTTGACCTTGGGATGGTCGGCAGGAGCATGAGCGGGACGAGTGGCATCAAACATTTGAGCATTCCTGAGTTTTCGTGTTCCGACCTGAGATAAAGGGATTTGGTTGCGCGTCAATCCGGCAGTTTGCCCTCTTTCGTGCGCAGGGCATCTGCCAGGCGCATTTGGGCTGACCCCGGGCGCAGCGGCTTTGGTTGGCTGTCATCGGGGGACCAGCCGGTCAGGCAAATCAGTTCGAAGGTTGCGGCAAGGCGGCCTGTTTCCGTCGAAAAGTGATCCGAATAGACGCGCTGTGCGGCTTCGAACACTCTGCGTCGGGTTGGGCATTTCAACCGGGCAGCCAAAGCGTTGGTCTCACCCATGTCCCTCAGATCGTGCATCAGGTGCCAGATATCGCGGTATTCTGCCGTCAGCGGTACGGCATCGGCCACTGGCAATGCCAGACCGGCCCGCTGCAACAATCCACCGAGGTCGCGCAGTTCGGCCATGGGGGCGATTCGGGGGCTGAGCCCGCCCGTGACTTTGATTTCGGCCTGACCCAGCGCGGCGCGCAATTCGTGAAGGGTCTCACCCCCAAGGCATAGAACAAGAACCAGTCCATCCGGTTTCAAAGCCCTTTTGCATTGGATCAACTGGCCGACCGGGTCATTGGCGCAATGCAGCGCCATCGCATGAATTACCAGATCATGCGCACCGGGTTGAAGCGACAGCACATCGTCATCCGCGACAATGGCGGCATCCGAAAAAACGTCTGCCCAAAGCTGTGGAAAAGGGGTCACAACCGCAGGTGCCGTAAAGGTTCTGTTAACCATGGAGAGCCGATCCTGAACCTCATCAATGGCGGCGCGGTGCAAGAACAAGGCGTCGTCCTTCGCGCGGGCGCGATGATGCAGAATGGCGTTACGGTCGAAAAGAGAGGGTGCGGTGGGCTCGGGCAGTTTCATAGGTCGCAAGTATCGCATTGCGCAGCGGATTCAAACTGCCCTTGCTCTGATCTACCCGCCGCGTTGCATGGGCTGCGGAGAGCTGACGGAATCCGATTTCGGCCTGTGTGGGGCGTGTTGGCGGGATACGCCGTTCATCGGTGGCACGGTTTGCGAAAGCTGTGGTGTGCCCGTGATCGGAAGCGCAGACAGGTTCCGGACCGAGTGCGACGATTGTCTGAATACCCCTCCGCCCTGGAACGCGGGCCGCGCTGCGCTGATGTATGATGGGAAGGCGCGGTCACTTGTTCTGGCTTTGAAACATGGCGACCGTACCGAACTGGCCCGCCCCGCTGCGCGTTGGATGGCGCAGGCCGGGCGCGAGCTGTTGCGTCCCCGTATGGTGATTGCTCCGGTGCCGTTGCATTGGTCACGCCTGCTGAAACGGCGATACAATCAGTCTGCGCTGCTGGCACGCAACCTAGGGCGAGAAACCGGGTTGGACTGCATGCCGGATCTGCTGGTGCGCAAACGGCGGACCCCGGTGCTGGACGGAAAGACCGCGCGGGAAAGGGACGAAGCCTTGGCAGGCGCAATTGACATCCACCCAAGGCGGGCACTGCATTTGAAGGGGCGCGATGTCCTGCTGGTGGATGACGTGATGACATCCGGCGCGACGTTGGCGGCGTGCACGCGTGCGTGTCAGGCCGCTGGGGCAAATCATATTTTCGTGTTGGCACTGGCGCGCGTTGCCAAGGATGCCTAATTCGCCCAAGATCGCACGAAACCCAAAGGGACCGGAACATGAAACCCGTAGAAATCTATACCTCGCCGCTCTGTGGTTTTTGCCACGCGGCCAAACGTCTGCTGAAGCAGAAAGGCGTTGAGTTCAAGGAAGTTGACATTCTGATGCACCCCAAACGCAAGCCCGAGATGATCCAGCGCGCAGGCGGCAAACGCACCGTGCCTCAGATTTTCATCGGGACACAGCATGTGGGCGGCTGCGACGACCTTTACGAGCTGGAGCGGCAAGGCAAGCTTGACCGTCTGCTTGCGGCCTGATGAAGACCGCGCTGCTGCAAATCACCTCGTCGGATGATCCGGTCGAAAACCTGGACATGGTGCGCGCCATGGCGGCCGACGCGGCAGGGCAGGGTGCGCGGTTTATCCTGACGCCAGAGGTCACGAATTGCGTGTCAAACAGTACGACGCGGCAAAACGAGGTTCTTCAGCACGAAGAAGACGACATCACCTTGGCCGGCCTGCGGGAACAGGCCGCCCGACTGGGCGTTTGGGTGTTGATCGGGTCACTGGGGATCAAGACTCATGACGCTGACGGGCGGTTTGCCAACCGGTCTTTCATGATCGATCCGCAAGGTCAGATCGTGGCGCGTTACGACAAGATTCATATGTTCGACGTGCAAGTCACCGAGACCGAGACGTTTCGCGAATCAAAGAACTACCGCCCCGGCGAAAAGGCGGTCATAGCCGAAACCGATTTTGGCAAGGTGGGTTTGACCATCTGTTATGACATCCGGTTTCCATACCTGCATGCGGCTTTGGCGCAGGCAGGCGCGCGAATCCTGACCGTTCCGGCAGCGTTTTCACCTGTTACGGGCGCCGCGCATTGGGGATCGCTGTTGCGGGCCCGGGCGATCGAGACAGGCTGTTGGGTCTTGGCCCCCGCGCAAACGGGGGAACACCCATCAACGCGCGGAAAGACGCGTTTTACCCATGGGCACAGCATGGTTGTCGCCCCTTGGGGAGAGGTGCTGATCGACGCAGGTACCGATCCGGGCATTCACATTTTCGATTTGGATGATAGTTCTGTGTCAGAGGCACGCCGCCGCGTGCCGTCGTTGACACATATCCGGTCTTTCACTGGACCCTGACAGAACTGAACAATGACGGAAGACACCAACGCCCTTGCGGTCACGCTGTTCAGCGAGATCCTGACCGCGGATCAGTTGTTGCGCAACCGGCTCAGCCGGGTGCTGCCCAAGGGTATGGAAATTTCGCATTTCTCTGTGCTGAATCATCTGGTTTTCGTCGGGGACGAGCGTAGCCCGGCGCAACTGGCCAACACATTCCACGTGACCCGAGGAGCGATGACCAACACCTTGGCCAAGCTGGAATGGGCCGGATACATCCACATCCGCCCCGACTGGGACGACGCCCGCCGCAAGATGGTCGCGATCAGCCCCGCCGGTCGCCGTGCGCGGGATCAGGCGATTTCGTCGATCGCGCCGCTGATCAACCGTGTCGTCGGAGAGCTGGGGCTGGAACGGGTGCGCAGCACGTTACCCGTGCTGCGGGATTTGCGGTTGCAGTTGGAGGGGGAGTAGGGATCAGCGAACCGTTGTCCCAAGGTGGATCCAGGACTGGTGTGGTCGGGCGCTGGCAGGCTTGATGCTCATGCAATGTGCCGCGGACTAAACGGCCACTTCATTCTAAGAGCATTCTATCCAGAAGCTGCCGTAAATCACGGGGATCCAAAGCTGGAAAATCACCCAACCAAATTCCGGCCGAAGCCGCCGCCGCGAAAAGAAGACAAGATTCAATTCCTTCTTTGCCCTCATATTGCCCACCATGAACAAGCCATACCAAATACTCTCCTTTTTCTTCTTCATTCGTGGAGAATATTCTCCCTACATTGCATCCTTCGTCAGAGAGTTCGTGTTTGGAAAATGGTTCTGTCGTCTCCTCCGTCAGTTCTATTTCCACTGGTTTCACAAACTTGCCATCCGAAACTATCTCGGGGTCAATAAAGACGAAAAAATACAACGCCCTTACCAGATCATAGTTGTTCGAGTTCGAACCCAAGTAACGATCTGCTATTTCCTGAGTCGCCTCAGAAACCTTAGGATCGCTTACATAGCCATACAGCGGAACGCCTTCATGTTCGTACACGAACACGCCCGCATTCTCTTCTGCTGTGGCTAGTGTGTTATCGAACAAGGTAGCAGCGGAAATTGCCGCACCAAAAAATACCGCGCGCCACGGCGCGTAACTTAAAGATCGAATCAAAAAACCTACCTCACCCCGGCTTCACACTCGCCGTCACGTAATTCACGCTCAAGTCCCGGTCCGAGATCGACCAGCTCCACAGGATCGGGTTGAACACAAAACCCTTCCGGTCCACCGGTTCCAACCCGGCTTGGCGCAGCAGGTCGAACAGCTCATCGGGGGTGATGAACTTGTTCCATTCATGGGTGCCGCGCGGCAGCCAGCGCATGACGACCTCGGCCCCGAAAATCGCCATCGCATAGGATTTCGGGTTGCGGTTGATGGTGGAGCAGATCAGCAAGCCACCCGGTTTCAGCAAGTCTTGCGATGCGGTCAGAAAGCCAAGGGGATCGGCCACATGTTCGACCACCTCCATGTTCAGCACCACGTCGAATTGTTCGCCTGCTGCAGCCATGTCCTCGGCGGTTGTGTGGCGATAATCGATTTGCAGCCCCGATTGCTCGGCATGGATGCGGGCCACGGGCAGGTTGCCCTCGGCGGCGTCGGCACCCACAACTTCAGCACCGAGCCGCGCCATGGGTTCGCTCAGCAGCCCGCCGCCGCAGCCGATATCCAGCAGGCGCAGGCCTTCGAACGGCACAGGCGACTTTAGGTCGCGATCGAATTCTCCGGCGATCTGCTGCGTTATATAGTCCAGCCGGCACGGGTTAAGCATGTGCAATGGTTTGAATTTCCCGTGCGGGTCCCACCATTCGGCGGCCATCGCCTCGAATTTTGCGATCTCGGACGGGTCCACCGTGTTCGGATGCGCTTGCATTCCTGTCTCCGTGTGCTCTTTTACGCTTAAGGACTATATAGGGCCATAATGGACAAGTACCCGGACCAAAAGCGCGCAGTTCAATATCTGTACCCGCCGATCGACCCTTTCGACCAGCGGATGGTCGATATGGGCGATGGGCACCGTATTTATGTGGAACAATGCGGAAATCCTGACGGCATACCCGTCGTGATCCTGCACGGGGGGCCGGGTGGGGGGTGCAGCCCGGCCATGAGGCGATACTTCGATCCTCAGGCCTACAGGGTGATTCTGTTTGACCAGCGCGGATGTGGCCGGTCGCGCCCCACCGCCTCGGTCGAGGGCAACACGACGTGGCATCTGGTGGCCGACATAGAGCGGCTGCGCAAACTCTTCGAGATCGAAGAATGGATCGCTTTTGGCGGAAGCTGGGGGGCGACTCTGGCGTTGATCTATGCCCAGACCCATCCCGATCGCGTCACTCGACTGGTGTTGCGCGGGGTGTTCCTTGCGACTCAGGCCGAGCTTGACTGGTTTTACGGCGGTGGCGCCGGGCGGTTCTGGCCCGAGCAATGGAAGAAATTCACCTCGCTGCTGCCCGAGGTTGAACTGAACGACACCATTGCCGCCTATAACAAACGCCTGTTTTCGGGCGACCGCGCGACAGAGATACTGTATGCGCGGGCCTGGTCGCATTGGGAAAACGCGCTGGCCTCGATCCACACCAACGGATCGGTTGGCGAAAGCCCCGGCGAATACGCGCGCACCTTTGCGCGGCTCGAGAATCACTATTTCACCAACAAGGCGTTTCTGGAAACGGACGGGCAGATTCTGGATCAGATGGACCGGATCGCGCATATCCCCGGCCATATCGTGCAGGGGCGCTATGACATGATCTGCCCGCCGCAGGCCGCCTGGTCGCTGGCGGAACGCTGGCCGAATGCCGAACTGAAGATGGTTCGTCAGGCGGGGCACGCCCTGTCCGAGCCGGGCATCAGCGCGGAACTGGTGCGAATCATGGACCGTGTGGCGGAGGGTGTCGCATGACCCGCATCGATCGCCGTGCTCTCTTTGCCTCTGGTGCCGCTGCCGCATTGCTGGCGGCGACAGGAGCATCCCTTGCTGGTACGCCCAAGAAAGGCGGGACATTGCGTCTGGCTGTTCCGCGCGATGACAGCCTCGAGCAAGTGGCGCGTGGAGCCGTTTTCGACACAATGACCGAAATCGCCCCGGATGGTACGTTGCGTGGTGAGCTCGCGACCGGCTGGCAAACCGACGCCGACGCACGGGTCTGGAACTTTGATCTGCGTGATGACGCGGTCTTTCACGATGGCGAACCCTTGCAGATTGCCGATGTCCTGGCCGTTCTGGCCGAAATCGGAAGGCCCGAGGCGCTTGCCCCCAACCGCCTGCGGCTTGAACTCGCCGAGGCAAATCCGGGATTGCCTTTCCTGTTGGCCGACAGCCGCTTTGTTGTTGCGCGCGCCGGTGAAACCGTATCCCCGTTGCGCAAAGCCTACGGCACCGGCTGCTATCGTGTCGAACGGGCAGAAGATGGCCGCCATTTTCTGGGCCGCCGTGTCGAGGGGCATTACAAAGATGGTCAGGCCGGATGGGCTGACGCGGTTGAAGTCATTGTAATCCCGGACCCAGCCGTGCGCGCCGAGGCGCTGCGGGACGGGTATGTCGATATCGCGGCGCTTCCGGATCGGGCCGGAATGCGAGGCACGCGCGGTGTCCGGTTCCACCCGTCCGAGGCCGACATGGCCCTTGCCGTATCGGATGCTGTCGGGATGCCGCGGCAGATTGCCGGGAACGGTGCGCTGGACGATGGCCGCATCGCCGAACGGTGGTGGATGGTGTAAATCCGAATGCGAATCCCTCAGGGGGTTGCAGACTCGGGCCATCCTGCGTATATGCAGTTTCAACAGCGGCGCGTTGGACTTCTGGTCCAAGGCTCCACCGGAAAATTCGACGGGCCGCGCGCCCGTTTTTTTGTGCCCGACTGACAGGGTAGAGTACCAGATGACAAACGACCTGATAGCAAAAGCTGCCATTGACCGGCGACTGGCCGAGATCATCACGCCCGTGATCGAAGATCTGGGGTATGAGCTGGTCCGTATCCGCCTGATGAGCGGCAAGCAGACTACGCTTCAGATCATGGCCGACAAGCCCGATGGCGGTATCGAAGTGGATGATTGCGCCGAGATTTCCAACGCGGTCAGCGCCACGCTGGATGTCGAGGACCCAATCCTTGATGCCTATACGCTTGAGGTGTCCAGCCCCGGTATCGACCGCCCTCTGACCCGTCTGAAGGATTTCGAGACCTTCGAAGGCTATGAGGCCAAGATCGAGACCGCCGAACTGATTGACGGCCGCCGACGCTTCAAGGGCGAATTGGCGGGGATCGAAGGGGACGAGGTTCTGATCAACATCCCCGAGGGGGATGAAACCATCACCATCGGTCTGCAATTCGACTGGCTGAGCGACGCCAAGCTGGTCCTGACCGATGACCTGATCAAGGAAATGCTGCGCCAGCGCAAAGACGCCGGTGCCCTGAACGAAAACGCTTTCGACGAGATTGAGACCGAAGGGTCCGAAGAGGAGACGAACTGATGGCAATCACCTCAGCCAACCAGCTGGAGCTGTTGCAGACCGCCGAGGCCGTGGCCCGCGAAAAGATGATCGACCCCGGTCTGGTTGTCGAAGCGATGGAGGAATCGCTCGCCCGCGCCGCCAAGAGCCGCTACGGCGCCGAGATGGACATCCGCGTGTCGATCGACCGCAAGACCGGCAAGGCGACCTTTACCCGCGTCCGTACCGTGGTCGAAGATGAGGAGCTTGAGAACTATCAGGCCGAAATGACCGTCGAGCAGGCCAAGCAGTATATGGAAGCGCCCGAGGTTGGTGACGTCTTCGTCGAAGAGGTCCCGCCGGTTGAGATGGGCCGGATCGCGGCTCAGTCCGCCAAGCAGGTGATTTTGCAGAAGGTGCGCGAAGCCGAGCGTGACCGTCAGTACGAAGAATTCAAGGATCGCGCCGGTACCATCATCAACGGTGCGGTCAAGCGCGAAGAGTTTGGCAATGTCATCGTCGATCTGGGCGGTGCCGAGGCGGTTCTGCGCCGCAACGACAAGATCGGCCGCGAAAGCTATCGCCCGAATGACCGGGTGCGCGCCTATATCAAAGAGGTTCGCCGCGAAGTGCGTGGCCATCAGATCTTCCTGTCGCGCACAGCGCCGGAATTCATGGCCGAGCTGTTCAAGATGGAAGTGCCGGAAATCTATGACGGCATCATCGAGGTCAAGGCCGTGGCCCGTGACCCCGGTTCGCGCGCCAAGATCGCCGTGATTTCCTATGATGGTTCGATCGACCCCGTCGGTGCCTGCGTTGGTATGCGCGGCAGCCGTGTTCAGGCGGTCGTGAACGAGCTTCAGGGTGAAAAGATCGACATCATCCCGTGGAACGAAGACCAGCCTACCTTCCTGGTGAACGCGTTGCAGCCTGCCGAGGTTTCCAAGGTGGTTCTGGACGAAGAAGCCGGCAAGATCGAGGTTGTCGTGCCAGAAGAACAACTGTCGCTGGCCATCGGTCGCCGCGGTCAGAACGTGCGTCTGGCCAGCCAGCTGACCGGCCTGGACATCGACATCATGACCGAGGCCGAAGAATCGGCCCGCCGCCAGAAGGAATTCGAAGCCCGTACCAAACTGTTCATGGACAGCCTGGATCTGGACGAATTCTTTGCTCAGCTGCTGGTCTCGGAAGGCTTCACCAACCTCGAAGAAGTTGCCTATGTCGAGATTGAGGAACTGTTGGTCATCGACGGCGTTGACGAAGGTACCGCGCAGGAACTGCAAACCCGCGCCCGCGAATTCCTGGAAGCACAGGCCAAGGCGGCACTGGATGCGGCGCGTGAATTGGGGGCCGAGGACAGTCTCATTGAATTCGAAGGTCTGACACCCCAGATGGTAGAGGCGCTGGCCAGGGACGACGTGAAGACTCTGGAAGACTTTGCAACTTGCGCCGACTGGGAACTGGCCGGTGGCTGGACGACCGTCGATGGTGAGCGTGTCAAGGATGACGGTGTATTGGAGCCTTTCGGCGTAACGCTGGAAGAGGCGCAAGATATGGTCATGACGGCGCGTATCCTGCTGGGTTGGGTTGATCCGGCCGAGCTGGAACAGGCGGAAGAAGACGTCGACGGCGACGCAGCAGACGAGGAGGTCGAGGCCTGATCTCGGGCTTCGGGTGGCGTGTATGAGTCGCGGTGGCGCCCATAAGGATCGGTCCGACGGACCCGAGCGCAAGTGCATCGCCACAGGCGAGGTGCAGCCCAAAAACGGGCTGATCCGCTTTGTGGCGGGGCCGGACGGTCAGGTTTTTCCGGATGTCGCGGCGAAACTGCCCGGGCGGGGGGTCTATGTGGCGGCGGATCGTGCCGCCCTGGACAAGGCCGTTGGCAAGAAACTGTTTGCGCGGGGGTTCAAGGCGCAGGTGTCTGTGCCCAAGGACCTGGCGGAAAAGGTTGAACAGCAGATCGCGCGCCGCGTTGTCGAGCTGCTCAGCCTGGCGCGCAAGTCCGGCGACGCGGTCGCGGGGTATGAAAAGGTCAAGACGTGGCTGGACCGGGAAGAGGCGCAGGTGCTGATTCAGGCCGCCGATGGATCGGGGCGCGGCAAGTCCAAACTGAGCACGCCGCACTTCGGGAAATACATAGGTTGGCTGACGGCAGACGAATTAGGACAGGCATTTGGGCGCCAAACGGTGATTCATGCGGCCTTGGCCTCTGGCGGACTCGCCAAACGTGTTGTAGAGGAAGCGCAGCGCCTGCGTGGCTTGCGCGAAACGGATGACGGCGGCAGGGGCCGCGCGGAAGGGTAAAGAGCTTTATGAGCGATAATGACGGCAAAAAGACATTGGGTCTTCGTGGCGGGGCACGCCCCGGAAATGTGAAACAGAGTTTCAGCCACGGACGCACCAAGAATGTCGTGGTGGAAACCAAACGCAAACGCGTGGTGGTTCCCAAGCCGGGCGCAGCAAAGCCGGGTGGCGGTGCTGCACCTTCGGGTGATCCGTCGCGTCGTCCTGCGGGCATTTCCGATGCGGAAATGGCGCGCCGCATGAAGGCGTTGCAAGCGGCCAAAGCGCGTGAGGCCGAAGAGGCCGCGGCGCGCGAGGCTGCTGAAAAGGCGCGCGAAGAAGAGCGCGCCCGCCGCCGTGCGGAACAGGAAGCCAAAGAACGCGAACAGCGCGAAGCCGAAGAGCGTGCGCGTCAGAAGGCTGAGGAAGAAGAGCGCAAGCGCAAAGAGGCGGAAGAAGCCGCCAAACGCGCCGCTGCCGCGCCCGCACCTGAAGAGCCCAAAGCGGCTCGCGCCCCGGCCAGCAAACCTGCGCCGGCAGCCACGCCGCGCAAACAGGATCGCGAACGTGAGCAGCGTGGTCGTGGCAAAGGTCGCGACGACAACCGCCGTTCGGGCAAGCTGACTCTGGGTCAGGCGACCGGTGGCGAGGGCAACCGTCAGCGCTCGATGGCCGCGATGAAGCGCAAGCAGGAGCGTGCGCGTCAGAAAGCCATGGGCGGTGCCGTTGAACGGGAAAAGGTGATCCGCGACGTACAGCTGCCCGAGGCGATCATGGTCTCGGAACTGGCCAACCGTATGGCCGAGCGTGTGGCTGACGTGGTCAAATCGCTGATGCAGATGGGCATGATGGTCACGCAGAACCAGACCATCGACGCAGACACCGCGGAACTGATCATCGAAGAATTTGGCCACAAGGTCACTCGCGTATCCGATTCGGATGTTGAAGACGTCATCAAAGAGGTCGAAGACAGCGAAGACGATCTGCAGCCGCGTCCGCCGGTCATCACCATCATGGGTCACGTCGACCACGGCAAGACCTCGCTGTTGGACGCAATCCGCGACGCGCGCGTTGTGGCGGGTGAGGCCGGTGGCATCACCCAACATATCGGCGCGTATCAGGTGAAAACCGATGGCGGCACCACGCTGACCTTCCTGGATACTCCGGGCCACGCGGCGTTTACGTCGATGCGCTCGCGCGGTGCTCAGGTCACGGATATCGTGGTTCTGGTCGTCGCGGCTGACGACGCGGTGATGCCGCAGACGATCGAAGCGATCAACCACGCAAAAGCGGCCGAAGTACCGATGATCGTGGCGATCAACAAGGTCGACAAGCCGGATGCAAACCCGGACAAGGTCCGCACCGATCTGCTGCAACACGAAGTGATCGTTGAGAAAATGTCGGGTGAGGTTCAGGACGTCGAAGTCTCGGCCATCACGGGTCAGGGTCTGGACGAATTGCTGGAAGCCATCGCGCTTCAGGCCGAGATTCTGGAACTGAAGGCAAACCCGAACCGCGCCGCCCAAGGTGCCGTGATCGAGGCGCAGCTGGACGTGGGTCGTGGCCCGGTCGCCACGGTTCTGGTTCAGAACGGCACACTGCGTCAGGGCGATATCTTCGTTGTGGGTGAGCAGTACGGTAAGGTTCGTGCGCTGATCAACGACAAGGGTGAGCGCGTCAAGGAAGCTGGCCCCTCGGTTCCGGTCGAGGTTCTGGGCCTGAACGGTACGCCCGAAGCGGGCGACGTTCTGAACGTGACCGAGACCGAAGCGCAGGCCCGCGAAATCGCCGCTTATCGCGAACAAGCCGCCAAGGACAAACGTGCCGCCGCTGGTGCCGCAACCACCCTTGAGCAGCTGATGCAGAAGGCAAAAGAAGACGAGAACGTGGCCGAGTTGCCGATCCTCGTCAAAGCCGATGTGCAGGGTTCTGCCGAAGCCATCGTTCAGGCGATGGAAAAGATCGGCAACGAAGAAGTGCGCGTGCGCGTTCTGCACTCGGGTGTGGGCGCGATCACCGAAACGGATGTCGGTCTGGCGGAGGCTTCCGGCGCGCCGGTCTTTGGCTTCAACGTCCGTGCCAACGCATCGGCGCGGAACACGGCGAACCAAAAGGGTGTCGAGATCCGCTACTACTCGGTGATCTATGACCTGGTCGACGACGTGAAAGCGGCCGCATCCGGCCTGCTGAGTGCCGAGATCCGAGAAAAGTTCATCGGCTATGCCGAGATCCGCGAAGTCTTCAAGGTTACCGGTGTCGGCAAGGTTGCCGGCTGTCTGGTTACCGAAGGTGTTGCCCGCCGTTCCGCAGGCGTTCGCCTGCTGCGCGACAACGTGGTGATCCACGAAGGCACGCTGAAGACCCTGAAGCGCTTCAAAGACGAAGTGGCCGAGGTCCAGTCGGGTCAGGAATGTGGTATGGCGTTCGAGAACTACGACGATATCCGCCAGGGCGACGTGATCGAGATATTCGAGCGCGAAGAAGTTACCCGTACCCTGGATTGATCCCAAGCGGGATGGACACAAAAAAACAGCGGCACCGTTCGGGCCGCTGTTTTTGTTTGAAAAATGCCTCATTACGTGTCGGGCAGGAATGTTCCGGAATGCAGGATGATGTCGAAATGGTGCATTCCGTGTTTCAAGGCAAAGCTGACCGAGTGCCCGGCCTTGCGCAGCCGTTCCGCATAGTCGCGGCTTTGACGAATGAATTCGCCGGTGTCCCGTTCCCCCACTGAAACATGATAGCGAGGGCCCGGTGGGGGCAGGTTGCGGATCGGGGACAGATCGTTCACTTCGACTGGGGTCAGGTGCAGCGGGTCATTCACGGATGTCAAACTGACGGGTTCCAGATCGTAGACGCCGCTGATCAGAAGCACGTCACGCACACGCAGCCCAGCGCGGGCCAATGCGCCGGCCGAGGTCGCCATGACCATGCTTGCCAGATGGGCGCCGGCACTGTGCCCTGACAAGGTGATCCGCGTCGGGTCGAATCCCAGTGCCCCGGCTTGTGACGCAAGCCACAGAAGGGCGTCGCGGCATTCGTCGACCATTTGATCCAGCCGCGCATCCGGGGCAAGCGTGTAGTTCAAGGTGGCAAAGGATTGCTCGGCTTCAATCAGCGCCGGGGCCATCATGGCCGATTCGCGCTGGCTGAGATCCTGCCAATACCCACCGTGAATAAAGACATGCAACGGGGCGCCGGCCCCCTTCGCAGGAAAGAAATCCAGCACCTGGACCGGGGTGTCGCCATAGGCCAGGTTGGCCTGAACGGGCAGCTCGGCACGGGCTTGCGCACTCAGCGTTTGATAGCTGGCCAGATAAGGGGTCAGGTCGCCACCGATCATCGAACTGGGAGAGTATTCCCGCTCCAGTTCGGCTTGTGAAAATCCGCGATACAGCATGGCTCAGCCCTGCCCGCTGTACATGAGTTCTGTCCGCACATCATAGAGGTCATGGAAGAACCGCAACTCAAGTGCTTTTCGCAAGAAAGCCACGCCGCTGGAACCTCCGGTACCGGGTTGCATTCCGATCACACGTTCAACCGCCGTGGCGTGGTCAAAGCGCCAGCGTTGAAACAGGCTTTCCACATCCATGAGCTTTTCTGCCAGCGCATACAGATCCCAATATTTGTCCGTGTTGCGGAACACGTCGACCCAGATCTGAACCACGCGCGGATCACCGGAATAGGGTGCAGAGTAGTCCCGCTCGATCAAGTCCTTTGGAACGTGGAACCCCTGTCGGGCCAGCATGTGCAACACTTCGTCATACAGGGACGGTTTGGTCAGGGCGGCGTTCAGCATCTCCATCACCTCGGGGTCATGCTCGTGCACTTTCAGAGTCGAGGCATCCTTATTGCCCAGAATGAACTCGATCTGCCTGTACCCATAGCTTTGAAACCCGGAAGAGTTGCCGAGGGCCTGCCGAAACGTCATGTAGTCGGCCGGCGTCATGGTCAGCAGGGTTTCCCAGGCCGCAATCAATTGCCGTTGAATGGCCTTGATACGGTCGAGGTTTTTCATGGCGGGCCCGAATTCGTCTTGTTGCAGGAACCGGCGGACCTCGACCAGTTGGTGATGCATCAGTTTCAGCCACAGCTCACTGACCTGATGAATGATGATGAACAGCATCTCGTCAGGTTGTGCGGGGTCCTGAAAGGTTTTTTGCAGGTTCAGCAGCGTCTTCAGTTGCAGGAAGTCGCCATAGCTTTTGCGGTGCGTTTCGGCGAAATCAGTGACTAGGGTGTCTTCGACCCCCCGTTGCAACAGACGATCGTCTTTGTTCTCGCCCATCTCATGCCTCCCTTGTGCAAGTTCTGCACCTGTCTAGGGGCTGAACATGCAACTTTCCAGCGCGTTAGGCCCAGTCCAGAACAACCTTGCCGGACAGGCCTGATTTCATCGCGGAAAACCCTTTGGCGAAATCATCAACCGCAAAGCGATGCGTGATCACGCGGGACACATCCAGACCGTTTTGCAGCATGGCGATCATCTTGTACCACGTTTCGAACATCTCACGCCCATAGACCCCCTTGATCGTGATCGCCTTGAACACGATGCGCGACCAGTCGACCGGAGATTTGCCCGGTGGAATCCCCAGCAACGCGATCTTTCCACCCATCACCAAGGCTTCGACCATCTGGTCCAGGGCGGCTTGCGAGCCGGACATTTCAAGCCCGACATCGAACCCTTCCTTCATCCCAAGCTCGGCGATGACGTCCCGCAAGTCCTCGGTGGAGACATCGACGGTCCGCACCGAAGGAACCACATGTTCGGCCAGTTTCAATCGGTCTGCGTTGATGTCGGTGATGACCACGTTGCGTGCACCCGCGTGACGAGCGACGGCAGCGGCCATGATACCGATGGGGCCCGCACCCGTGATCAGAACGTCCTCTCCCAGCAAATCAAAGCTGAGGGCAGTATGCACCGCATTGCCCAGCGGATCGAGGATGGCTCCGATCTCATCCGGTATGTCGTCGGGCAAGGGAACCACGTTGAAGGCAGGCAGTTTCAGGTATTCGGCAAATGCGCCCTGTTCGTTCACTCCAATGCCCCGGGTTCCCGGATCCAGGTGAAACTTTCCGGCGCGGCTCTGGCGGCTGTCGGTGGTGATCAGATGGCCCTCGCCCGAGCATCGCTGGCCGATTTCAAGCCCGGTCACGTTGCGCCCGATCTCGACGATCTCTCCGGCAAACTCATGGCCAGTGATCATCGGAACCGGCACGGTATGAGACGCCCACTCGTCCCAGTTCCAGATATGGATGTCGGTGCCGCAGATACCCGTCTTGTTGATACGGATCAGCACATCATCGGGGCCAATTTCGGGGATCGGGGCCTGCACCATCCACAACCCTTCTTCGGGTTTGGATTTTTCCAGTGCTTTCATTGTGTTGGGTCGCATATGTTTACTCCCACAAATCGGTCGACAGGTATTTCAGGCCGCTGTCACACATGACGATGGCGACACAGCCGCCTTCTTCGGGGCCGCGCAGTAGTTCAATCGCCGCGGCAAGATTCGCGCCTGCCGAATAGCCGGCGAATATGCCCTCGGTCCGGGCCAGAAGTCGGGCGCAATCCCGCGCGGCCTTCCCCGAAACAGCAAGATGTCCGGCCAATCGGCTATCCTTCAAATGCACCAGATCACCCATGGCGTAACCGCCTCCCTGAATGGGATGGTCCGGGGTCGAAACCGGCTCACCGGCCAAAGCGCGCGCGCCCGCAGGTTCCACGACATAGCACCGCACGCCGTGCCGGTTCAGATACTCTGCCGCTCCGGCAAGCGTTCCGCCCGATCCTGCAAAGTCGCAGAATGCCGTGACGGTGCCTTCGGATTGCGCCCAGATCTCGGGCCCGGTCCCGGTTTCGTGGGCCTTGGGGTTTCCCGAATGGCCAAACTGATCCGCACGAAACGCGTTGCGTGCGGCCGTGATGCGTTTCGCCTCGACATCGACCAGTTCAAGATCGGCCCCAGAGACTTCGCCGGGTTTGCTGCCGGGGGCCTGGGGCACGATGACAACTTCGGCCCCCAGGGCCCGCATCATACGCGCGCGTTCGATCGAGTTTCCGGCGCTCATGACAGCCACGAAAGGATGGCCCAGAATACCGCAGACAATGGCCAGCCCGGTGCCCATATTGCCCGAGGTCAGCTCGACCACCGTTTGCCCCGGTGACAAAGTCCCGTCTGCGCGCGCCGTTTCGATGATGGACTTCGCCGCGCGGTCCTTTTTCGAAAACCCCGGCAGCAAATAGTCAAGCTTGGCGATGATCCGCCCGTTCAGCTTCTGATGGGCACACACGCGCGACAGTTCGACCATGGGGGTGTCGCCGATCACGTCGATGACCGATGGAAGGATCATTTGATGACCCCCAGCTCTTTGCCGACCTTGCCAAATGCGGACAGGGCGCGGTCCAGTTCATCCCTGGTCAGAGCCGCATTCATCTGCGTTCTGATCCGCGCTTGCCCGCGTGGGACGACCGGGAAGAAGAAGCCCGAAACATAGACGCCTTCGTCGAACAGCCGTGACGCCATGTCCTGTGCCAGCTGAGCCTCACCCAGCATCACCGGGATGATCGGGTGTTCCCCAGGCAGCAGGTCAAAGCCAAGCTTTTCCAGCCCGGCGCGCCAATATTTGGCGTTGCCGAAGAGTTGCGCGCGCAGCATGTCGCCTTCTTCGACCAGGCGGATCGCTTCCAACCCAGCGGCGACGATCGAGGGCGGCAGCGAGTTTGAGAACAGATAGGGCCGCGCCCGCTGCCGCAGCAGGTCGATCACTGGCTGCGGCCCGGCGATATAGCCGCCGATTGCCCCCCCAAGTGCCTTGCCCAAGGTTCCCGTCAGAATATCGACATCGACGCCGAAATGATCGGGTGTGCCGGCCCCGTTCGGCCCCATGAAACCGGTCGCATGGCAATCGTCCACCATGACAATTGCATCGTATTTATCGGCCAGTTCCCGGATTTTTGGCAGGTTGGCCAGATAGCCGTCCATCGAGAACACGCCATCGGTGGCGATCATGATATGCCGCGCCCCGTCTTCGCGCGCCTGTTTCAGCCAGGCTTCGAGGTCATTCATGTCGTTGTTCAGATAGCGATAGCGTTTGGCCTTGCACAGCCGCACGCCGTCGATGATCGAGGCGTGGTTCAGGCTGTCCGAAATGATGGCGTCTTCCGGTCCCAGCAGAGGTTCAAACAGCCCGCCATTGGCGTCGAAACAAGCGGCAAAGAGGATGGAGTCGTCCTTGTTCAGGAAATTGGCAAGACGTTGTTCCAGTTCGCGGTGAATGTCTTGCGTGCCACAGATGAACCGAACCGACGCCATGCCGAATCCTTTGGGCCCCATCGCTTGTGTCGCGGCCTCGATCAGCGCCGGGTGATCCGCCAGACCCAGATAGTTGTTGGCACAGAGGTTGATCACCTGCTTGCCGCCCACAGTGATCTCACCGCCCTGAGGTGAGGTGATCATTCGTTCGCGTTTGTAAAGACCCTCAGATTCGATCTGCGCAAGTGTGTCCGTGATATGGGACAGGAATACATCTGCCATGGCGACCTCCGTTCAACTGAGTCGCACATCTAACATAGCGGATGAAATTCCCAAATAGGGGAAATTCAATATGAAGGAAAAATATCCGTGAAGGCGGAATTTTGCGGATGTCAGGCGTTTTTTACGATCAGGAATACCCGGGCTGGCCCTTGGGCACAGATGGAATGCGCAATGTCGGCGGCATATCGGGCCGTGTCCCCCTGGTTCAATTCGGTCACCGCATTGCCTGAAGTGACCCTGACCGCACCTTCCAGCACGGTGAGCTGTTCACGGGCGCCGCGGGCGTGGGGTTGGCTGTTCAGGGCCCCGTCCTTGTCAAATTCGATATCATAGACTTCATGACCCCCGGCCTCTTCCGGCGGTGACAGGATGCGAATTCGGCAGTTCTGCCCCATATTGTCGATGCTGGGCACTTCGGAGTTTCTGAGCACCTCGATCTGGTCCGTGGTCTTTGTGCCCTCCAAGAGACCGGCGAAATCCACCTGCAAGGCGCGTGTCAGGTTCCACAAGGTCGAGATCGTCGGGCTGCTTTCGCCGCGTTCGATCTGACTGACCATGGACCGGGACACACCGCTGAGATTGGCGACCGCTTCCAGGGACAGGCCTTTGGCCCGGCGTGCCTCTTTAAGGCGGGCGGGCAGGAGGTTCAGGATATCGTCTGTGTCTTCCGTCATGACGGAATCCATGGGGGCTGCGCAACGCAATGTCAATTCCCGCCGTGACGGGACGTCTGGGGCGACAGTGCCATTCTGCGCATGCATAATGCAGCGAAATTCAGGAGGAGTAGCTCATGAGCGATATCGTTATTCTCGACGGTGCCCGCACCGCAATTGGCACCTTTGGTGGTGCGCTGGCTTCAACCGCGCCGATTGATCTGGCCACTGTCGCGACCGAAGCGGCGCTTGAGCGATCAGGGGTTGAGGGGGCGCAGATCGGGCATGTGGTGTTCGGTCATGTGATCAACACTGAACCGCGTGACATGTATCTGTCGCGCGTCGCCGCCATGCAGGCGGGCATTCCCAATGGTACGCCGGCCATGAACGTGAACCGCCTGTGCGGATCGGGCGCGCAGGCGATCGTGTCAGCCATGCAGTCCCTGATGCTGGGCGATGCTGACTTTGCGGTGGCAGGTGGAGCAGAGAGCATGTCCCGAAGCCCCTATATCGTTCCGCAGGCGCGCTGGGGCGCAAAGATGGGCGACGTCACCGCGCTGGACATGATGCTGGGCGCGTTGAACTGTCCCTTTGGCACCGGACATATGGGGGTGACGGCCGAAAACGTGGCGGATGAGCATCAGATCAGCCGCGAACAGATGGATGCGTTCGCATTGGACAGCCAGACACGTGCGGCGGCGGCGATCGAGGCCGGTTACTTCGACAGCCAGATCACTCCGGTACAGGTCAAGGTCAAGCGGGACACGGTCGATTTCAAAGTCGACGAGCATCCAAAGGCGACGACCGCCGAAGCGTTGGCCGGTCTGCGCCCGGTGTTCAAGAAGGACGGGCGTGTGACAGCCGGGAATGCCTCAGGCATCAATGACGGCGCGGCGGCGATGGTGCTGGCGACAGCGGATGCGGCCGAAAGGGCCGGTTTGAAACCGAAGGCGCGTGTGATTGGTTATGCGCATGCAGGCGTGCGGCCGGAAGTCATGGGCATCGGTCCGGTTCCGGCAGTGCAAAACCTGTTTGCGAAGACGGGTCTGTCAGCGGAAGATTTCGACGTGATCGAAAGCAATGAAGCCTTCGCCGCGCAGGCACTGGCTGTGAATCAGGAGCTTGGATTGGACGCGAGCAAGGTGAACCCCAACGGCGGTGCGATTGCGTTGGGGCATCCTGTGGGGGCCACGGGTGCGATCATCACGCTGAAAGCACTGTACGAGCTGGAACGTACCGGCGGATCCAAAGGGTTGATCACCATGTGCATCGGGGGCGGTCAGGGGATTGCCATCGCCATCGAGCGGCTCTGACCCGGAAGGGGTGCGGGGGGCTGTCTGCCCCCCATCGCGCCAGGGCGCGATTCCCCCCGAGGATATTTGTGGCCAGATGAAGCAGGCGGATTGGTTCAGCTGAGCGCGTTGATCAGCAAGACCAGCGCCGCACCTGCTGCGGCGCCGATCGTGGCGGGCAGAGCAAAGGACCAAAAGGTGGGCGTCTGCGGTTCGTCCTTCTGTGTCTGCGCAATCAGTGCGTTTTCGACCAGGGCCGGCAGACGCGGGCCGAAGCGGGCCAGCACCATTGCGGTTTTCCCAAAATCACGCAGGGCCGCCCGAGGGCCGATGGATTGTTTGATGTAGTCTTCGACCACGGGGCGGGCGACTTCCCAGATGTTCATATGAGGGTCGAGTGAGCGCGCAACGCCTTCGACGACAACCATGGTGCGTTGCAGCAGGATCAGCTCGGTTCGTGTTTCCATCCCGAACCGTTCGGTCACTTCGAACAGATAGCTCAGCAACCGCCCCATGGAAATATGCGTGGCATCCATGCCGAAGATCGGCTCGCCCACGGCACGCAGGGCGCGGGCGAACTCGTCCACGTCCTGGTTGGCGGGAACATAGCCGGCTTCGAAATGCACCTCGGCCACACGTTTGTAGTCGCGGCGGATGAAGCCAAACAGGATTTCGGCATAGACCCGGCGCGTGTATTCATCGATATGCCCCATGATGCCATAGTCATAGGCAATGATGTCTCCGTTCGCGGCGACCTTGAGGTTGCCCTGGTGCATGTCGGCGTGGAAAAAGCCGTCGCGCAGCGCATGGAGGAGGAACAGGCGCAGGACACGTTCGGCCAGATCATTGCGGTTGTGACCTGCGGCATCCAGAGCATCATTGTCACCCAGCGCGATCCCGTCCGCCCAGCTGAGCGTCATGACGCGCCGCGCGGACAGTGACCACACAACGGGCGGCAGCCAGAAGCCGGTGTCGTCCTTGGTGTTGGCGGCATATTCGGAGGCCGCCGCGCTTTCCAGACGCAGATCCAGTTCGCCGCGCACGACACCGTCGAAATGCTCGATCACCTCCACCGGTCGCAGACGGCGCGCGCCGGGGGCGAAGAGCTGGACGATCCGGGCGGCGAAATAGAACGCATCGACATCTTTGCGGAACGCGCGTTCGATCCCCGGACGCAGGACTTTAACTGCGACATCCTCGCCCGTGCTGGTCAGCTTGGCCTTGTGAACCTGCGCAATCGAGGCTGCGGCAATCGGTTCGCTGAATTCGCTGAACATGTCCGAGATCGGCTGACCCAGTTCTTTCTCGACTTCGGCCATCGCGTCGGCTTTGGAGAAAGGGGGCAGCTTGTCTTGCAGAACGCGCAGTTGCTCGGCCAGTTCATTTCCAACGACGTCAGGGCGGGTCGAAAGCACTTGCCCGAATTTGATATAGGCGGGGCCAAGCGCCGTCAGGGCGCGCGTTGCCGGTGGCATACCGGGGTCGCCTTTGTAGCCAAGCCATTGAAAGGGTTTGCCCAATGCGTGGGCCAGGATGCGTACGGCGCGCGGGGCTTCGAACGCATCCAGTACCACGTTCATGGCGCCTGTGCGCTCGAGCGTGGCGCCTGTGCGGATCAGGCGGATGATGTTATGGGGACCACGCATGTGTCAGATCTTCCAGCCGGAATGCAGCGCGGCGATACCCATGCTCAGGTTCCGGTATTTGGCGTTTTCGAAACCTGCTGTGCGAACCATGTTCAGGAACGTTTCCTGATCGGGAAATTTTCGGATCGATTCGACTAGGTACTGATAGCTGTCATAGTCATTGGCGATCAGTTTTCCCATGCGCGGGATGACGTTGAAGCTGTAAAGGTCGTAGAGCTTCTGCAGCCCCTCATTGGGCAGCTGGCTGAATTCCAGCACCATCAGACGGCCGCCGGGTTTCAGCACGCGGTAAGCCTCGTTCAAAGCTTCTTGCGGGCGGGTGACGTTCCGAATGCCGAACGAGATCGTGTAAACATCGAATGTATTGTCTTCGAAGGGCAGGGCCATGGCATCGCCCACGACCCAGTTCAGGCTGCCCGACATCTGATCTGCCTCGGCACGTTGGCGCCCTTCGATCAGCATCGGCTCGGTCAGGTCCAGGACCGTGGCGTGGCCGTGACCCGCGCGCTTGAGGAACCTGAACGAGATGTCGCCCGTGCCACCGGCCACGTCCAGCAGCCGCTGGCCGGGGCGTGGCGCCAGCCAGTCCATCATCGCGTCCTTCCAGACCCGGTGGATGCCCATCGACATGACGTCGTTCATCACGTCATATTTCGAGGCAACCGAGTTGAACACGCCCTGTACGCGCCCTGCCTTTTCGGCCTCGGGGACGGTTTCGAAACCGAAATGAGTGGTCTTGTCGATGTTGTCGGACATTTGCCTTGCCGTTTGTCGATTTTCGCCTCTGTTATAGGGCCAAGAGAGGCGGGCACAATGCGGCCCTTTGAATTAGGAGCCCTGTAATGCCCGAATTACCTGAGGTCGAGACAGTAAGACGCGGCCTGAGTCCTGCCATGGAAGGGGTCGTGATCGAACGGGCTGATGTGAACCGCCCCGATCTGCGCTGGCCGTTCCCCGAACGTATGGCAGAACGGCTGACCGGGCAGCGGGTAGAGCGGCTGCGGCGGCGGTCGAAATACATTCTGGCGGATCTCAGCAGCGGTGAGACGTTGCTGATCCACCTGGGTATGTCGGGGCGGATGACGGTGTCGGGTGACCCGTTGGGGCAATTCGTCCATGACCATCCCGCCGTGCAAAAACATGACCATGTGGTCTTTCATATGGCCAACGGCGCGCGCATCACCTTCAACGATCCCCGCCGGTTTGGCGCGATGGACCTGTTGCAAACGGCCAACGCCGAAGATCACAAGCTGCTGTCGGTTCTGGGGCCTGAACCCTTGGGCAACGATTTTCACGACCAACATCTGATCAAGGCGTTCAAAGGCAAGAACACCCCTGTCAAATCCGCCCTGCTGGATCAGGGAATCGTTGCCGGTCTGGGCAATATCTATGTTTGCGAAGCTCTTTATCGCGGCCGAGTGTCGCCACGTCGCAAAGCCGGACAGATTTCCGCGCCCCGCGTTGCGGCGCTTGTTCCGATCATCCGGCAGGTGTTGCAGGACGCCATCGAAGCCGGTGGGTCTTCGCTGCGGGATTTCCGCCAAGCCGATGGAGAACTTGGATATTTTCAGCACAAGTTTGATGTCTATGGCCGCGAGGGCGAGGCCTGCCGGACCGAAGGGTGCGGAGCGCCGATCAAGAGAATCACCCAGTCCGGTCGCTCATCCTTCTATTGTGCGCAATGCCAAAGATAGCTTGATCCAAGTTTTTCGCGTGGTAAGGAATCGTACCTGAACGGAACAACCGGAAGCTTTCTCCTCATGGCTTTTGAGACGATCATCGTCGAAATCGAAGACCACGTCGCACTTATCAAACTCAACCGACCGGATGCGTTGAACGCGTTGAACACCCAGTTGCTGGGTGAGCTCTGCACTGCACTGGAAGATGCGGACAGCAACGACAAGGTGCGCTGCATCGTGATAACCGGATCGGACAAGGCCTTCGCCGCCGGCGCGGACATCAAGGAAATGTCCGAGATGAGTTTTGTCGACGTCTACAACATCAACCTTTTTGCCGATGCGAATGATCGTGTGACCGCGATTCGCAAGCCGATCATCGCGGCCGTTGCGGGCTATGCGCTGGGCGGTGGCTGTGAACTTGCCATGCTGTGCGATTTCATCATCGCGGCGGACACTGCGAAATTCGGCCAGCCCGAGATCAATCTGGGCGTCATTGCCGGTCTGGGTGGAAGTCAGCGTCTGACGCGGTTCGTGGGTAAATCCAAATCGATGGACATGAACCTGACCGGGCGTTTCATGGATGCCGACGAAGCCGAGCGTGCGGGTCTCGTCAGCCGGGTGGTGCCGGCCAAGAAGCTGATCGAAGAGGCCGTGAGCGCAGCGCAGAAGATTGCCGAGAAATCGCAATTGACTGCAATGGCCGCGAAAGAAGCGGTGAACCGCAGCTACGAGCTTCCGCTGAGTGAAGGTATGTTGTTCGAGCGTCGTGTCTTCCATTCGATGTTCGCGACCGAAGATCAGAAGGAAGGCATGGCCGCGTTCCTGGAAAAGCGCACGGCGCAATTCCGCGACAAGTAAAGCGCGGGACCTCTGAGGCGGGTGTTTTAAGCCCGCCCCATATTCTTGGCCATGGTTCCAAGAATCAACTTGGCAATCCCTTTGAACTTGGCTAAAGACCCCCGTTATACATGCGCGTGCGGCCCGCTTGGCCCGACTCATACTCGTGATTTCTGATCCGGTGCGGATATGTCCGTGGCGCGCAACCCAAGATTAACGTACCGAACGAAGGTCAGATTCACATGGCAAACTCGCCTCAGGCAAAAAAACGCGCGCGTCAGAACGAAAAGCGCTTTGCAATCAACAAAGCGCGTCGTTCGCGCATCCGCACCTATCTGCGTAAAGTCGAAGAAGCGATCGCATCCGGCGACAAGGACGCGGCGACTGCTGCTCTGCGTGCGGCTCAGCCCGAGCTAATGCGCGGCGTTACCAAGGGTGTCTTCCACAAGAACACCGCCGCCCGCAAAATGTCGCGCCTGTCCGCGCGCGTCAAAGCACTGGGCTAAGCTTTTGGGTGACCCAAGGTCACGTCAGAAAGGCTGAACCATTCTGAAAAGGCGTCGTGCATCACGGCGCCTTTTGTCGTGTTGCCAGAAAACCGCGCCTTCACAAAACCGAGAGATTCTTTCGCCCAAAGACCCGAGTCAATATCAGAGTTTCGTTGCCGCGCCCCTCTCGGAATTGCTACGACTGATGTCAGCGATTCACTCGCTTGGGGGGACAGGCTGTTTTCCCGATCGAACTGACGGGCATCAGAGCGATCTGGGGACAATTGTCGACGACTGGCTTGAGCCAGGCTGCCGATCTGCCATGGAAGCCGGAATAAATCCGGTGATCTTGGCCCTGTCTAAAAATTGAGTTTGCGACGTGCAACCCGATTTTCGGGACGTTCCGTTATTGCTGAGCGTCAGAATTGGGGGTTGCCGAGCTCATCGGGATGGTCCCGCCAAGCCGACTGGTTTGGCGATTGGATACCTATTGCGTGTGAATACAACACCGGGAAACCGGCTTCGTATGAATAAGGCTGACAGGCCAATAAGAATGGGATGCGTGAGGCGCTTAATGACACAAGAAAAATGGGGACTACTGCGTAACAAGTTGCTGAAGGCCATCGGTCGGAACAATTATACGACCTGGATCGAGCCTTTGGAATTCAAGGAGCTTCAGGACGGCGTGGCGGTTTTCTCGGTGCCGACCAATTTCATGGGCAATTACGTCAGCCAGAATTTTGCCGACCTCATTTTATACGAGCTGAACACCGCAGGTGAAACTGTGCAGCGTCTGGATTTCCGCGTCGCTGCAAACTCGCCTGCACGGCCTAAGCCAGCTGTCGATACGCCACCGTTGGCAAAGCCTGAACCTGTCGCCGCGCCGAGCGAGGACCCGGCGCAGGATACATTGGAATCGCTTCAGGCTGCCCCGTTGGATTCCCGCTTTACCTTTGACAGTTTTGTCGTCGGCAAGCCCAATGAACTGGCCCATGCGGCCGCGCGCCGAGTATCCGAGGGTGGGCCGGTGACCTTCAATCCGCTGGTTCTGTACGGCGGCGTGGGGCTGGGTAAGACCCACTTGATGCACGCCATTGCATGGGAGCTGAAAACCAAACATCCGGAACTCAACGTTCTGTACCTGTCAGCGGAACAGTTCATGTACCGGTTCGTGCAGGCCCTGCGCGAGCGTCGGATGATGGATTTCAAACACCTGTTCCGTTCGGTTGACGTTTTGATGGTTGACGACGTGCAGTTCATCGCCGGCAAGGATTCCACTCAGGAAGAGTTTTTCCACACGTTCAACGCGCTGGTGGATCAGAATAGACAGATCATCATCTCGGCCGACCGCGCCCCGGGTGAGATCAAGGATCTGGAAGACCGGGTGAAATCCCGCCTGCAATGTGGTCTGGTGGTTGATCTGCACCCGACCGATTATGAACTGCGTCTGGGCATTTTGCAGAACAAGGTGCAGCAATACAGCTCATCCTATCCGGACCTGGCGATTGCCGATGGCGTTCTGGAATTCCTGGCGCATCGCATCTCGACCAATGTTCGGGTGCTGGAAGGTGCCCTGACCCGTCTGTTCGCTTTTGCCTCGCTGGTTGGCCGCGAGATCGACATGGAACTGACGCAGGATTGTCTGGCGGATGTGCTGCGCGCCTCGGAACGCAAAATCACCGTTGAAGAGATCCAGCGGAAGGTGTCCGAGTATTACAACATCCGGCTTTCTGACATCATCGGCCCGAAGCGCCTGCGCTCTTACGCGCGTCCGCGTCAGGTGGCGATGTATCTGTGCAAGCAGTTGACCAGCCGGTCGCTGCCCGAGATTGGCCGCCGTTTTGGCGGGCGCGATCACACGACGGTCATGCATGGCGTCAAGCGCATTGAAGAGTTGAAGCTGACCGACGGTCAGATCGCTGAAGACGTCGAAATGCTGCGCCGGTCGCTTGAAGCCTGATCCGCGCCTTTAATGCAGGCAACCGCCCCGGTTCCTTGGGTCCGGGGCGTTTCTTGTGCGCATTAGTCCACGGTTGGATCAGAACTGGTGCCTGTCAGGCACGCTGCCCTTGACGCTGGACGCAATCCAACCCAGAAATCCGTAAAAAATCCTTGTGCCTCAGGGTGGAACCGCTAACGTGCCAGTCCCGCCCATGTCGGTACGCAAGTCAGAGGAATTGAGGGTATGAAGATCAGCATCGAACGCGGCACCCTTCTCAAGGCCGTTTCGCAGGCCCAATCCGTAGTGGAACGCCGCAATACCATTCCCATACTTGCGAATGTCCTGATTGAGGCGGAAGGCGATCAGGCGCTGTTTCGCGCGACCGATCTGGATATCGAAGTGGTCGACAAAGCCCCGGCGCAGGTCGAGAAAGCCGGTGCCACCACCGTGGCCGCGACCACCTTGCACGAGATCGTGCGCAAACTGCCCGACGGAGCGTTGGTCACGCTGACCGCGGACAGCGCGGCAGGGCGTCTGACGGTTGAGGCGGGTCGGTCGAATTTCTCGCTGGCGACGCTGCCGAAAGAGGATTTCCCGGTCATGGCGTCGTCGGAGTATCAATCAAATTTCACGGCTTCGGCTGCCCTGCTGCGACGGTTGTTCGACAAGTCGAAATTCGCAATCTCAACAGAAGAGACCCGGTATTATCTGAACGGTGTCTATATGCATGTGGCCGACGGATCCGATGGCGGCAAGGTGCTGCGCTGCGTGGCCACCGACGGCCACCGGCTTGCTCGGATCGATGCCGATTTGCCGGATGGTGCAGAGGGTATGCCGGGCGTTATCGTCCCGCGTAAAACCGTAGGCGAACTGCGCAAGCTGCTGGACGATGATGAAATGGATATCGCGGTTTCGGTCAGCGAAACCAAGGTGCGTTTCGCCACGCCGGATATCACGCTGACCTCGAAGGTCATCGACGGAACCTTTCCCGACTACACGCGCGTTATCCCGCAAGGAAATACGCGCAAGCTGGAAGTGGATGCTGCCGAGTTCGCACAGGCTGTGGACCGGGTGGCAACGGTGTCTTCCGAGCGTTCGCGTGCGGTGAAGCTGCAACTGGATGGCGACAAGCTGGTCCTGTCGGTGAACGCACCAGACAGTGGCGCGGCCGAGGAAGAACTGGCGGTCGCCTATGGTGATGAGCGTCTGGAGATCGGGTTCAATGCCAAATATCTGCTGGAGATCGCGTCTCAGGTGGATCGAGAGAATGCGGTGTTCATGTTCAATTCAGCTGGCGACCCGACCCTGATGCGCGAAGGCAATGATCAGAGTGCGGTTTACGTCGTCATGCCAATGCGCGTCTGATCGCGCGGACGTGCGATGCCTCCGGCGGGAGTATTTTTGAAAAAATGAAGGGAGGGGTCATGGGATTGGCCCTGACCGAGCTTACGGTCTCGCATTTTCGGTCTCACAAGCTGGCGCGGTTGTCTCTGGACGGGCGGCCGGTGGCTATTCACGGGTCGAACGGGGCGGGCAAGACCAATATTCTGGAAGCGGTATCCTTGTTTTCACCCGGTCGCGGAATGCGGCGGGCAAGCGCGGCCGAGATGACGCGGCGGCCCGAGGCGTTGGGCTGGAAACTGTCGGGACTGTTGCAATCGCAGGGTCAGAATTTCGAAATCGAAACCTGGTCTGAGGGGGGTTCAGCACGGCAGGTGAGGATTGATGGAAAATCCGCCACCCAGATTGATCTGGGTAAACTTGCGCGGGTGGTCTGGCTGGTTCCATCCATGGACCGCCTGTGGATTGAAGGGGCCGAAGGCCGGCGCCGATTTCTTGATCGCATTGCGCTCAGTTTTGATCCGTCTCATGCAGAGGCCTCGCTGGCTTACGAAAAAGCGATGCGCGAACGGAACCGTTTGCTGAAAGAGCAGGTTCGGGACGCGCATTGGTATGCTGCGCTTGAGGGTCAGTTGGCCGAGATGGGGCATCGTATCCACACAGCGCGATTGGCGGCGTTAAGCCATCTGAGGGTGGCGCAGGATCAGGCGGAAACGGCTTTTCCGTCTGCCGAGTTGGAATTGGTGCAAACCGAAGGCGCGATGCCCGAAACGGCAGAGGATCTGCGCGAGGCTTTGAATGAAAGCCGGTTCAGGGACTTGGCTGCGGGTCGGACTTTGGTTGGGCCGCATCGGTCAGACTTGTATGGCGTCTTTGCTGCCAAGGGTGTTCCCGCCAAGGATTGTTCGACCGGTGAGCAGAAGGCGCTGCTGGTTTCATTGATCCTGTCCAATGCCCGAGCTTTGGCTGCAATGGTAGGTGCGCCACCGATCGTTTTGCTGGATGAGGTGGCCGCTCATCTGGACGCGGGTCGGCGCGCTTCACTTTATGACGAGATTTGTGCGTTGGGTGCTCAGGCCTGGATGACGGGCACCGGGCCTGAACTGTTTGAGGAGTTGAGTGACCGGGCCCAGACGCTGATCGTGACCGAAGGCGATGAGGGGTCGGTCGTGGCGGCTTAGGCCGGTTCGTTGACTTTGCGCTCCCACAGGAAACCGCGCATGACTTCATCGACCGGTGTTTTAGCCATGTGGTTGACGTAGTTTGACATGGTTTTTTGTGCAAGGCCCAGCACCACGTCCAGAACCGCACGATGGGAATAGCCCGCGTCGAAGAACGCCTGAAGCTGTTCCTCGGTCGGGTTGCCACGGGTTTCCATCACTTGCAGGGTGAAGCTGCGCAGCGCTTCGAGTTTGGGCGAAGGCAGTGGGGTTTCATTGCGCAGAGCCTGGGAGATTTCGTCTGATACCTTCATCATCTTTGCGATGCCGGTGTGCGCGGGCACGCAGTAATGGCATTCGTTTTCCACATTGATGGTCTGCCAGACGACGGTTTTCTCATCGTTGTCAAAATCGGTCTGCAAGAACAGGCTGTGCAGAACTTGATAGCCTTCAAGGTGCTGTGGGCTTTCTGCCATCACCTTGTGCAGGCCCGGCAAACGGCCAAAAGCGGCCTGGGACTTTTCCAACAGTGGTTTGGATGCTTCGGGTGCGGATTCTATGTCATGAGACGGGAAAGTGGCCATGTCGGAACTCCTGTTTCTGGCGCGATGGGTGGTATTTAGGGTTTCTTGAGTGATCACTCAAGTATATATTTGAGCGAACGTTCAAGAATTGGTGATGCCGATGCCCCGCAAACCCGCATATGATCGCGACGCGTTGATCGAGAAGGCCCGTGACATCTTTTGGCGTCAGGGTTGGGCTGGTACGTCGCTGAAGGACCTTGAACGGGAATTGAAGCTGAAACCCGGCAGTTTCTACGCGGCTTTCGGGTCGAAGGACGCGCTCTATGCGTTGACGCTGGAAAGCTACACGCAAGAAGGTGTGGCGCGCCTGAAAGCCCTTGCTGAAAGACTGGGGCCGAAGGAGGCGCTTAAGGCGCAACCACGTCTGGTCATCGAAGCGGTCGAGAACCCGGCAAAGGCCTGCATGCTGGCAAAGACATATGCCGAGTTGCAGGCGAAGGATCATGCGCTTGCGGATCAGGCCGCGCGTCACATGGCGGAAATGAAGGCGTGTTTCGCCGACCTGTTCCGCAGCGCCCAGGCCGTCGGTGAAATCCGGCCTGAACATGACCCGGATCGGCTGGCGGCCCGGTATCAGTCGGACATTCTGGGGCTTCGGTTATCGGCCGAACGCAAGGATGTCGATGCGCTGGAAATCGCGACGGATATCGCTTCTGACATCGACCGGTTATGAGGTGGATTCAGATGGGCAGAAAACGACTTGAGCACACACAAAATATTGGGGGATCGCGTGACAATCCCCACCAGAAAACGTATAAGGTACCAAAATAATATAGGTACTGACTGAATGTCCGAAGACGCACAGGCTCCTCAAGAATACGGCGCAGATTCCATCAAAGTTCTCAAGGGTTTAGAGGCCGTTCGCAAACGCCCCGGGATGTATATCGGGGACACGGATGATGGATCGGGCCTGCACCACATGGTGTATGAGGTTGTCGACAACGGAATTGACGAAGCGCTGGCGGGTCACGCCGACCATGTGACTGTGAAAATTCACGCGGATTCCAGCGTTTCGGTCAGCGACAACGGCCGCGGAATTCCGGTTGATATCCACCCGGAAGAAGGCGTTTCAGCGGCAGAGGTCATCATGACCCAGCTGCACGCGGGCGGCAAGTTCGACAGCAACTCTTACAAGGTGTCGGGCGGACTGCATGGCGTGGGTGTTTCGGTAGTAAACGCCCTGTCGGACTGGCTGGAGCTGCGCATTTGGCGCGCGGGCAAAGAGCACGTGGCGCGATTTGAGGGCGGTGAAACAGCAGAGCATCTGAAGGTTGTCGGCGAATGCGGCGATCGTACGGGAACCGAAGTGCGGTTTCTGGCGTCGACCGACACGTTCTCGAATCTCGAATACTCGTTCGAGACGTTGGAAAAACGGCTGCGCGAACTGGCATTCCTGAACTCGGGCGTGCGGATCATCCTGATCGACGAACGCCCTGCCGAGCGGCTGGAGACCGAGCTGTTCTACGAAGGCGGCGTAAAGGAGTTCGTCAAATACCTCGACCGATCCAAAACGCCGGCCATGCCCGAGCCGATCTATATCAAGGGTGAGCGCGACGATATCGGTGTCGAGATCGCCATGTGGTGGAATGACAGCTACCACGAAACGGTACTGCCATTCACCAACAACATTCCGCAGCGCGACGGCGGGACCCATGTGGCTGGGTTCCGGGGGGCTTTGACCCGGACGATCAACAACTATGCGCAGTCCAGCGGGATCGCGAAAAAGGAAAAGGTCAGCTTCACCGGCGATGATGCGCGCGAAGGTTTGACCTGCGTATTGTCGGTGAAAGTGCCCGACCCGAAATTCTCGTCCCAGACCAAGGACAAGCTGGTTTCCTCCGAGGTCCGCCCGGCTGTCGAAGGTCTGATGAACGAAAAACTGGCCGAGTGGTTCGAAGAAAACCCCAACGAGGCCAAGAATATCGTCGGCAAGATCATCGAGGCTGCGTTGGCCCGGGAAGCTGCGCGTAAGGCACGCGAGCTGACCCGACGCAAGACGGCGATGGATGTGAACTATCTGGCGGGCAAGCTGAAGGATTGTTCCGAGAAGGATCCATCGAAAACCGAAGTCTTCCTGGTCGAGGGTGACTCGGCTGGTGGTTCCGCCCAGACCGGCCGGGACCGTCTGACGCAGGCGGTTCTGCCCCTGCGGGGGAAAATCCTGAACGTCGAACGCGCCCGGTTCGACCGGATGCTATCGTCTCAGGAAATTGGCAACCTCGTCATGGCGCTGGGTACGGGCATTGGCCGCGATGAGTTCAACATCGAAAAGCTGCGCTACCACAAGATCGTCATCATGACCGATGCGGATGTGGACGGCGCGCATATCCGGACCCTGTTGCTGACCTTCTTCTATCGGCAGATGCCTGAGCTGATCGAGGGCGGGTACCTCTATATCGCGCAACCGCCGCTGTACAAGGTTTCCCGCGGAAAGTCAGAGGTTTACCTGAAGGATCAGGCCGCTCTGGATGACTATCTGATCAATCAGGGCGTCGAAGGCGCGGTTCTGAAACTCGGCTCGGGTGAGGAAATCATCGGCCAGGACCTGACCCGCGTGGTGGATGAGGCGCGTCAGCTTAAACGTGTGCTGGATGCGTTTCCAACGCATTACCCGCGTCATATTCTGGAACAGTCCGCCGTTGCAGGAGCCTTTGTGCCTGGCGCTGTTGATGCTGACCTGCAAGGTGTGGCTGACAAAGTCGCCGCACGGCTGGATCTGATCGCGTTGGAGTACGAACGCGGTTGGCAGGGTCGTATCACACAGGATCACGGCATCCGGCTGGCCCGTATCCTGCGCGGTGTCGAAGAGGTTCGCACGCTGGACGGCCCGATGCTGCGCTCGGGCGAGGCGCGCAAGACCGGCAGCTTTACGCAGAGCCTGCAAGAGATCTACAACTCTCCGGCCACTTTGAACCGCCGTGATCGCAGCCAGATGATCCACGGTCCGCTGGACTTGTTGCGCGCCATTCTGGAAGAGGGTGAAAAGGGCTTGTCCTTGCAGCGCTATAAAGGCTTGGGTGAGATGAACCCTGACCAGCTGTGGGAAACGACACTGGACCCGGATGCGCGGACGCTGCTGCAAGTGCGCGTGGATGACATGGTCGAGGCGGATGATCTGTTCACCAAGTTGATGGGTGACGTCGTGGAACCTCGTCGGGAGTTCATCCAGAAAAACGCCTTGAGTGTTGAGAATCTGGATTTCTGATCATGTGTAGGGAGCCCCATAGCACTGCGGATACCCCATAAGTTTGCATAGTTTGCCCATAGTTTTGCGCTGCGCGATTGTCTGCCTTAGCGATGAATTCAATCAGTTTTTGGCTTAGTCGTTGCGGTTATGGTCCTTTGCGTTGCTCGATCACGCAAAGGGCCTTCCTAAGGAACCTTGGGTTCCATGCGGCCTTTTTGCTTGGATTCTCGCGAACGTCTGCGACGCGCAGAAAGCAGACTTTGCAAAGTTTCGCGGACGGCCCTTTTCAAGTTTTATGAAGTCTACTTTGATGCCGCACTGGGGCGATTCGAAGTTGCCGTTCGTTGCATGCGCAAATACTAGTGCCTGAATTTTCTGCCTCCACGGCACTATGCACTATAAGTCTATCTCCATCTGTCAGGACGACTGAACGCCAGCAACGAAAAAACACCGCACTGCGCAATCGGGAACAAAGTCGCGGCAGAGCTGATGAAATTGCCAGACGCGTTCAGCCCGTTTGTGTGATCAAAGGGCGGAAAATCTAGGCGCGAGTGTGGACACTCCCGATAGCACAGCACAAACCCATGGACTTTCTTTGTGAACGAGCTGACCTGGGCGAGAGGCCACCAAAACTCAGAAAATAGGATGCAATCCTACGGACGCAACCAACGCGACATAGCAATCACTATATCCTTAGTTGCCAGAAAGATTGGAGATTCCCGATTTGCGGTTAAACTGAATTATGAAAGCGATCACAGGGAAGCAAATGAGAACTTGGCTGTTTAGGATAATTGGACTCGTTGCGCTACTCGCTTTTGCAGCAATCGCTTTTGTTTGGTTGCTACTTGCTGCGCCGTTGTTCTCAGATATGCGACGCAACCTTGTGGAAAAGGCTCTTTCGGAACAAATTGGGCAGCCGCTTCTGGTCAACGACGATGTTAGCGTCGCACTAGGTCGCATTACCCACATCTATGTCGGCGGCGTGGTCATCCCGAGCGAGACACTGCCAGAGACCTCTCTTGCAGAATTGAAACTGCTTGAACTGGAACTGGACGTTGCCGCCTTGGCCAACGGACGTCTGCACTTTGACAACCTTTTGGTGGACGGTCTTCAGGCTAACTTTCTTACAGCCACGGATGGGACAACAAGCTGGCGAAAAAGCCGACCAATGCCAACGCCTCAAACCAACGGATCGCTTGCAGAGGACAATCAGGATGCTGAGGCCGAACTCGAAACGTCCGAAGTTGGTGGCAAAGAAAACAGTGGGATTCTTACTTTTCTCAGCGACAAGAACGTCAATTTCACATCAATCGGGTTAAACATCGACGACAAGGTCTCGGGCTTCTCATTTGTGTTTGACCTTCAGTCGCTTGCGCTTGAACAAGTAGATAACGGAAAAAGAACAAAGGTCTCTGGTTCCGGCTCGGTCAACGGTCAAGGTTTTGAAATCAAGGGCGACTATCCCCATGACGCGCCGTTTACGACGAGAGCCAACTTTGGAGAAATGACTGTCCGCTACGATGGCGAGCCATTCGCGGAAGACGAAGGTGGCGGTTACCGGGCTGTCCTGGAGATGGATACTGGCGAATTCGGTGACTTTCTCGATGTCATGGGATTGGAACGCGTTCTGGAAGGTAATGGCCAGTTGCAAGCTGAGCTTGTGTCTCAGGACGCCCTAAAGATCGAAGCATTTACTACAACCGTAAGCCTTGAAGATGGGCAAAAACTCGAAGCTGAAGGTTCGATAGATGACCTCTATACAGCTAAAGGCGTCGATCTGCTTTTCAATGCGCGCCTTCACCCAGAGGGGCAGCCGCCTCAAGCAGCAAAGAGTATCCAAGATCTGAAGTTCACTGGCTTTGAAATGCATATGGTTGGATCCCTCGCCTCCTTCGAATTCGAGAAGCTACTGTTCGAAACCAACGCCTTTGACCAAGGGTTGGACGTGATCGGCCCAGCCTCTATTGAGAGCATTCGCCGCATGCCGGATAGCCGCCTCGCGATGTTGGGCATTACCTTGCAAGCCGGCCCAATTGAGGAGCCGGTGCTAAAAGCCCAAGGCGAAATACTCGACCTGCTTCAGCTTCAGGACGTGAGCTTCGATGGCATGCTGAATGGGCCTGCCAAGTTGATTTTGCCCGATCTCGACGAAGGTTTTGTCGACCAGTTTGGCGGTATTAAGGCGGACTTCAGCATATCCAATGCGGGAGGCCCGGTATCACTAAATAGGTTCAACGCGACCAGCTATGACACCGATCTTTGGGCGCTCGACCTTGCGTTGTCGGTCAATGAGCTCAAAGGGCTGGCCGGGCTTGATTTCGACGTGAACCTGGATGTGGGCGATGGTGCTCAATTTCTGAACGCGCTCAACCTGCAACCTATCGAAATTGGCGCACTCGGCATTGATGCTGAAACCTCAAAGCAGGGCGAGGACTTTAATGCTGCAATCGAGTTCGAAGCTGGCTCCTCGCAGCTTCTAGCGGCTTTCGATGCAAAATTTCCGGATGGCTCTTCTGTTGTTCGCGGCAACGTTACCAGCGAGAGGCTCGATCTCAACGACCTGAAAAACCTGACTGCCGTGCTGGACCAATTCAAAAGCCTGGTAGGGGAAACCCCAAAAGAACCTGAAGCCGAAGTTCAGCCTTTGGTTTTGTCGAAGGAGACAAACGTCCAGCCCTTGGTGTTGCCAAAGGAAAAAGGGAAGCCTGCCGATCTTCTGGATGTGCAACGCGTGCTGCGAGAAGCTGACGTCGAGGTACAGATCGAATTCAAAGAGATTGTAGGCCAGCAAGGCGTAACATCTGTTTCCAGCCAATTGTCTGCAAAAGACGGAACCGTGGATTTCGGACCTCTTCAGATGGCTTATGGCGGCGGAACCTTCAGCCTGCGGGCGGTCATGGATCTGATTGACTCACCTGATTGGCTTTCATTGTCGGGGTCGACCTCAGGGTGGGAGTTCGGTGAGATCCTTGATGAGTTAGGGATTGGAATTGATGCCTACGGGCGTTTGAGTGGTGAATTCAACGTTTCGGGTAGTACCGCCTCGGGCAAGGCCTTCATCAACTCCATGCGCGGCAAAGCGTCTTTGTCGATGTCGCAAGGTTACATTAGTACCAGTCTTCTTGAGTTGGCCGGGCTAGGTATTTTCCCTTGGCTGTTTTCAGAAGAGTTCAGACAAGGCTACACCGACATCACTTGCGTGGTTGCTCCGGTTGATATTCAGGCCGGGCGGGTCAGTTCAAACTCCATCGTCATTGAAACAGCATCTGTTCAGTTGGTGGCCAGGGGACAAGTGGACTGGCTGAACGATACGATTGCAATACGAGCGGAGCCACGGCGCGTGGGCAAACCCCTTTCCCGCAGCGCTTGGCCGTTTGATGTGACAGGTCAGCTTTCATCACCGAAGTTCAAGCTGGACGTGGGTGGGTCTAGGAACAAGGCTCCAGAGGGCGCTGATGCAATGCCAGTAAACAGGCAACCTTGCGTGCCAGACATCAACCAATTGCAGTAATCGGTCGCGACCTAATTCTTCAGCGGATCTGGCTGCTCCGCCTGACACGCCAGAACGGCCTCAATGGCTTTTGCGGATCCGCTTAAATCGAGTTCGACTTCGGCTCCGCTTTCGCCAATGATCGTAACGCTTTGGCGTTTTCCAAACTCGGTTACAAATGCCGGATTGTCGAAAAATGCGTAGCCACCGGGCACGCCATTCTTGTAGACACCTACGGCCTCACCTTCGAACTGCGCATCACCAAAATCAAATCTTACTATGCCTGTCGCACCGTCCTCGACTTGAACCCAGGCCGGATTGTAGGCGGCAAAAAAGCCGCCAGCCTGGTTTGGTGCAGCGCCAATTTCTACTGTCATATCGTCTTCAAAGGCTCTCCACGCGAGACAACCGTTGCCTTTTTCTGGATCGATGAGAATTGCCCAGTCGCCGGACTCACCCCACTGTTCCATCCCGGCTGCGTGAACAAACCCAGGCAGAAGCACTACAGTTGCGGAAAGTACCCACTTGATCATCCGGAGCCTCGCTGAGTTCTGAAGATTTCTTGTTTGATTCTAATCATTGCTCAATATCAATCAATCCAATCCGACGACGGCGGTGTTGCGTTTTTGAAGTTTCATAGATGACCCTGACGAGTTGTTAGTCAGATATGTGAGCAAGCTCACACTCAATCAGCTGAAGGTATTTTGGGTTCCGGTGGGTCAGCGATGTAAGACGGAGTCATTATTTGAGTTTCGTTTTCGTTAAAAACATCGACAATGTTCTCGCGAAGATCCGACAAAATTTTGGTAAACTCGATCCACGAGAAGTGTACGCGTTGATTTCATAGTTGATCGCGTAATCTGCCAACTGGGTCCAAAGCACAAATGGCTCTGGGCTCTTTCTCAACCCTTGCGTTCGGTGTGCCGCCTCAATCAGCATCGCTTTGATTTTCTTGGGAGGCTCCTCGTAGCCAATCCCCACCGTCGTGTGCACCAATAGCCCCCGACCATCCACTTTTCGTGAGTAGTTCACAACTTCGGAATTGAGCAGCTGGGCATTTGGAATACATATCATCTCGTTTTTGATCGATTTGATGAGTGTTTCCTTCAGTTTGATCTCTGTTACGTCGCCGATCTTGTCACCGACCTTAAGCCACTGGAGCTGGTTTGTTCGATGGGTTCTCTGTGGCACGCAAACTTATGGGCAAATCGTGCAAAGTTATGCATAAACAAAGCGCAGAGTTATGGGCAATCTTCCAAGATTTTCTTCAATGAAATAAATGTTGGGAATGCAGCGTAATGAGCGGACCTACACATGCGTAGGTGCGCGCATAGCACTGCGGATACCCCATAGTTTTGCGGTATCCGCCCATAGTTCTGCGGGTTAGTTGGTTGGTTTTGAACGGGTGGCTCGGCGTTGGCGTGTCTTCATCGAATCGGCCATACTGCCATGCAGGCGGGCCTGCTCAAATCGAAAAGTGGCTACAGGGAAGCCACCCGATATCTACCTGATGGTACATCGCCCGCCGTTCTTCATGGGAAGCAAGCTCGGTGTGAAGCTGGAATGGCGCTTGAGGAAAACAAAGAACTCGCCCAAGGGCGAGGCACTGGCCAGGCATCTTCTGGCAGAGTGGGATCTGGAACTTGGTCGGTTGATCGTCTTGATGAAAGCCGGGTTCCATTGGATCGTGGGCTCTACTTCTCCTGCCGCCCCGGCGATCAAGACAGGGTCACGGTGAGAATTTTCATGAAATGGCTCAAATCGTTTTAAGCTCTGGTTCCGGCCCAAGCCTCGGGAATGCCGTTATTGGTCAATGCCTTGCGAAGGCCCGTCTGGTTTGCATATCGGAAATTGCAAGCCTGCTTGCGGGGCCTCTATGGGCTGCAATCGGTCACTTTGTCAAAACAGGCAGCTTAATCCTTTGGATCTTTCCAGATGGACCCTTTGGCAAGTCTTGCAACAAGTGCACCTTATCAGGTGATTTGAAGGCACCCAGCCGTTGGACGCATATCGCGATGAGTTGGTCGGATGAAACGCTTGACCCCGTTCGCAATTTGACGGCGGCCTCAACGCGTTCACCGTAGGTTTTGCAAGGGCGTGCAAATGCGGCAGCCTCGATCACGTCAGGGTGCGAATATAGAGCTTCGTCGATTTCACGAGGGGCGATGTTTTCTCCGCCCTTTATGATCAGCTCTTTCAAACGGCCGGTCACGAAGAAGTACCCGTCTTCGTCCATATGCCCTAGGTCTCCGGTGCGCAGCCAGCCATCGGGCGTGAATGTCGCGCGCGTGGCATCCGGGTTCTTCAGATATTCTCTCATCAAATTGGGGCCGCGTACGGCGATTTCGCCCTTGGTGTTTGGCGGCAGGGGGGTCAGATCTGCCGACAGGATACATGCCTCGTTGCCGTAAGCTTTGCCCGGCGACCCAATCTTGCGGACGCCCGGCGGCAGCGGGTTGGACAAGATCTGTGCGGCTGTTTCCGTCAGGCCCATTGTTTCGACGATGGGGACTTCAAAACGGGTTTCGAACGCGGTTTGTACATCTGGTGCAAGCGGCGAGGATGCCGAGCGGCCGAAACGAAGGCGTGCTCTGGTTTCCTGCGCGGGTGTCAATTCGGAATGCAGCAAGTGCGAAATGATGGTCGGCACCACCGAAAACCACGTGGTTTTGGCGCTCTGGCACTGGTCCCAGAATTTGCGCGTTGAAAACTTTTCGGCCACGGCCAGGGAACCGCCGGAAACAAGCGCGCTCAGCACGGTCACGCAGAGCCCGTTGATGTGATAGATCGGAAGCACGCAAAGACCACGATCCGCCGGTGTCAGCTTGTGCGCAACGGTAGGGGTCCATCCGCCTGCCAGCAGGCTGAAGTGACTGTGCACGACCCCCTTCGGGCGACCGGTTGTCCCTGAGGTATACATGAGCAGCGCGTCGTCATCGGGACCAAGCGCATGGAGATCAGGGGCCTTATCGAAACGAGAGGCTGAATACCGCGTCATCTCTTTGGGGCGAACTCTGTCGAACAGATCGGCCTGCGCGTCGCCGACAAACGCAATTCGTGCGTCGCAATGGCCCAGCGCATATCCAATGGCCTCGTCCCCGGCGACAAGGTTGATGACCGTTGCGCGGAACCCGCCATAGAGCACGCCGTAAAGGCATTCGATCGCCTCGCGCCCATTTGGTTGAAGGATGGCAACGCTGGCCCCCTTGTCCAATCCCTGCGCGGTCAGATTTTCGGCCAGTTTTCGTGCCCGATCCCTCAGGGATGACCAGGTTAGCGCAGCTTCTCCGTCGAAAAACAGATAAGCATCACGATCACCGATGGTGCTTGCGCGTTCGTCCAGCCAGCTGCGGATTGTCCCTCCTGGGGGCGTCTGATCGTCCATACTCATGTCCCCGCATCAGCCCAATAATCCGCGAAGATATCTTCGACGGAAGGTTCGATTGCCGGGATTTCACGGATGACTTTGGTGCTTTGGACAAAGTGTTTCCAATGCAGGTTTTCATCAATCGCATTGCCACCCCAGCTGCCACACCCCATCGAAAGCGAGAAAGGCATGCCGTTGTTGAATGACCCTCCGGTCGCAAAGGTGTGAGCCTGATTGACGATTACGCGGCAGGTGGGCATCGAGGCACCCAACGCCACCGCACGGGCATCATCGGCGGTGTGTATCCCGATGGAATGCCCCGCGCCCTGATACCGCAAGATTTGAGCGGCAATGGCTTGGGCGTCCTCGAAATCGTTTGCACGATAGAGCGCAGCCACGCGGCTTAGTTTCTCACCCGAAAGCGGATGATCCGGACCGATCCCCTTGGTTTCAACTGCAAGGAACCTTGTGTTTTCAGGCACCTGACCAACCATGCCCAGTGCCTTGATCATCTTGTCGGCGTCCTGTGCGATCACTTCGCGGCTCAGATGCCCATCCGGCCAAAGCTTTGAGACGATCTGGTTTTCGTCCTTCACCAATGCGCCTCCTTCATCGGCAAGGGCTGCGACGAAATCATCATAGATTGCGTCGACGGCGATGATTGCGTTCTCGGACGAACAGGAGGTCGCATTGTCGAAAGTCTTGGAGGCCGTGATCTTCCGGGCAGCGGCCTTCAGGTCAGCTGTCTCATCGACGATCACGGTGACATTGCCCGCACCGACGGCCACCGCAGGGGTGCCGCATGTCTGTGCGCGGTGCACATTGTTTTGACTGCCGGTGCAGATCACCCGGTCGCAGAGCTCCATCATCGCCTGAGTCTTGGCCTTGGAACCCGGCGGGGGAATCATCTGGACCAGATCGTGATCCAGCCCCAGTTTGTCGAACTCGGCATGAATGTAACGCAAAAGCAGCTCGCAGCTTGCAACGCCTTTGGGTGACGGGGCGACAACAACCGAGTTGCCGCATTTCAACGCGTTGATGATGTTGTTGGCGGGTGTGGCTGCCGGGTTCGTCGACGGCACCACGGCGCCAATCACCCCGATTGGGCGCGCAATCTCGGTGATGCCGGTACTTGCATCCTCATGGATGATCCCATGGGTTCTGACGTCTTTTATGTCGCGCATCAGGCCAAGGGTCTTGCGATGGTTCTTGATCACCTTGTCCGGCACGTTGCCCAGTCCTGTCGTCTTGACCGCAAGTTCGGCCAAAGCCCTGTTGCGTGAAGGCTCCATGATCGCCCAGGCGGCGGCAGCTGCTGCGCGGTCATAGCGCGTCTGGGTGGCGCCGGTTTCGTATTCTTTCTGAGCGGTGCGCGCACGGGTCATGATCAAACTGACTTGGGCGATGTCATCATGTGCATTCATCATTGAATTCCTATTGGTGGGGACAGGGCGGAAACCGCCCCATCCTGTGCCACTGCTCAAATCGTTACAGACCCGCCAGAAGCTCTTGCAGGGTTTCCTGACGTGCGGCCCACATCTGTTGAACCTCTTCGCGGGTCATGACGTGCATGGGTGATCCACCGGCTTTCATTTTTCCTGCCACCCGCGCGTTTTTGAACATTTCCGGGACTGTAGCGGCCAGTTTGTCGATGACCTCTGGCGGGGTGCCCTTGGGGACCATGACGCCGCGGAAATTCACGCTGGCATTGTCGATGTCAAAGCCTTGCTCTTTCAGTGTGGGGACGTCCGGCAGGAACGCGCTGCGTTCCAGATCGAACACGCCAAGGATTTTGACATTTCCGGCTTCCTGTGCGCGGAACGCATCGGACAGGTTGTTCACGCCGCCCATGACGTCGCCTGCAATCACGGCTTTCATGGCCGCCGCACCGCCGCCCTTGGTCGGGATGTACGCCATTTTGACCCCGGCTTCCTTCTCAAGCTGCAAAGCGGCGATGTGGTGCCCGACGAACAGGCCCGCACCCGAAAAGGTCAGCTTCCCCGGGTTTTCCTTGGCATAGTTCACCACCTCCTGCATGGAATTGAAGGGGCTGTCCTTGGCCACGACGAATACCGCAGGATCCGCCCCCCAGTTGGCGATGGGCTCAAAGCTGTCTGCCGAATATTCAACGCCGCCCTTGATCGACTGGGCGATGAAATGCGGGATGTTGTAAGCCGCCAGCGTATAGCCATCAGCCTCGGCCTGTGTCGCAAACCAGTTCCAGCCGACACGGCCACCGGCCCCCGGCTTGTTGATGATCGCGATGGGCATTCCAAGCGCGTCTTCATTTCCCGCAGTCATGGTGACGATGCGCGCCTGAAAGTCGGTGGCGCCACCCGCACCGTAACTGACCATCATCATGATCGGGCGTTCGGGGTAGTCCTGCGCGACGGCCGCGCCACCGGTCAGGGACATCAGCGCCAGTGCAGCGCCTGCCAGTAGATGTTTCATTTCAGATCCTCCCTTGGATTTGCGTAAGCCGCTTTTCGCGCGGTCTTTTTCAGAAAAATACTTCTCGTGGCGTGTAAACTTTGAGGAGCATGGCGAAGAGCCCATACATTACGGCCAAATACCCGATCGTGATGATAACACGCCTAGTCCAGGTTTTGATTTCGCCATGCGGTGCAGGGTCATAGAAGCTGAGCAGCAAGAAGAATGTGATCGTTCCGGCGGTGTAAAACCCAAGCGCCTTGGCGGCCCAAAAGATGTAGATGAGCGCGATAATCAGTCCTGGCAGAAGCCAAATGAAATCCTTGCGCGAGACGCCGTTGCCCACCTTGGTCCAGCCCAGAAGCGCTTTGGCAAACGTCCACAGGGCCAGAACGACAAACACAGTCGAAATCAGGCGTGGGAACAAGAAAGCTTCGGCCGGTTGCTGGGTATAGCTGACCCATGCCACCCAGATCCCGACGGCAGCAATGACGCCGGACGCCACAATATGTTGCGCGCGTGGAAGACTGACGGAACTCATGCCATGATCTCCTCTTTTGATGTGTAGCGACGATTGCGAAGCTCCATCCAGACCGAATAGGCGATCGAAGCGATGACGATTGCGATCAGAACGATATTCAGCGTTCCGGTCAGGAAATAGCTGGCCATCCCTTCGCTGGCCCCTGCAATCATCGAACCTTGAATGAAGTTCGCCTCGGCAATCGGGCCAAGGATCAGGCCAAGCACCAGTGGCGCAGCTGAAAAGCCAAAACGCTCAAGAAAGTACATCATGATGCCAAGTGCCGCCATGACATAGACGTCGCCCATGCTGGACTGTACCGAATAGCTTCCGAAGACAGCCAGGCCCAGAACAACTGCGGCCATGACGCTCTGCGGTACCTGCGCCACCCGGGCGGCAAGGCCCGCGACATAAAGACCGAAGATGCACATCAACACCTGCCCGATCAGCATCGAATTTATGAAGGTCCAGGCAACATCCGGGTGGTTGTCGAAAAGGTCCGTGCCGGGAAAAATCCCGTGGATCAACAGGCCGCCCAGCAGCACCGCCGCAGTCGGCGACCCCGGGATCGAGAGCGTCAAAAGCGGAACAAGGCTGGGGCCGACCATGGCGTTGTTCGCGCTTTCCGCTGCGATCACGCCTTCGCTGTGGCCCTTTCCGAATTTCTCGCGCTCGGGACTGAACTTCTTGGTCTGGTCATAGGCGACCAAACCCGCGATCTGTCCACCGACGCCCGGGATCAGCCCGATGACCGAGCCGGTAATGGTGCCGATGCTCAGCGCCCTCGGGCGGCGCAGAAGCTCACGCACCGCATCCATGATCGAGTGCTTTTCGACTTCGATCACTTCGGCATTTGCCGTGTTGCGGCCCTTGGCGAACATGGTCAGGACCTGAGGAATTGCAAAAAGCCCGATGAGCGCGGCGATGATGTTGATGCCGCCACCAAGCGCCGGGTGGAAGATGAACCGTTGCGCGCCCATGATGTCATCGAACCCAATGGTCGCAAGCCAAAGACCGATGCATCCCGACAGCAACCCTTTGACAACAGATGCACTATCCAGCGATCCAATGACGGTTACGCCCAGGATGGCGAGCCAGAACAGGTGGCTTGGTCCAAAGGCCAACGCCCATTGCGCAAGAACCGGTGTCAGGAAGATGAGCAGAAGCACTCCGATCACCCCCCCAACGGCAGACGCCAGAAAGCTCAGCTGCAACGCCTGTGCGCCCTTGCCCTGCTTGGCCATCGTATGCCCATCCAACGTCGTGGCGATGTTTGCGGGCGCTCCGGGAATTTTCAGAAGGATGGCGCTGACCGCGCCGCCGGCGACCGTCGAGGTATAGGCCGCGCCAAGAAGGATCAGCCCCTGAACGGGTGCCAGATGAAACGTGAATGGGATCAGCAGGGCCACGGCCATGGTGGGTGACAGTCCGGGGGTTGCCCCCAAAATCAGCCCGCCAATCGTTCCCAGGAGCAACAGCCCGAACGAGACCGGTGTGAAGACATCTCCGAAGTAATACAGAAATTCCACGTTGCATCCCTGTGTTTGTTTGCGCGTTGACATTTTAGGCTAAGAGATGAAAATAGTTTTGCAAATGTTTTCATAAATAGCCTCGATCGAATGAAAGTTGTGAATAAAAAACATATGGATAAGCCGGATATTGTCGCTGTCGCAAAGGCTGCCGGTGTTTCCATCTCGACGGTTTCGAGAAGCTTCAATCACCCGGAATTGCTCAAGCCGGCGACTCGGAAAAAGATTGACCGGGCGGTGCAGAAGCTTGGTTATATTCGCAACCGAGCCGCGCAAGTCATGCACGGCCGACGCAGCGGAACTGTCGGGCTGGTGGTGCCGACAATCGACAACGCCATCTTCGCTGAACTGATCCAATCCTTTTCGGATGGGCTGGACCAGCATGGTTTCACGATGTTGATTGCTTCGCACGGGTTCGATCTGGAGCGCGAATACAAGATGCTGCGCAAACTGATGGAGCATCGCGTTGACGGGCTTGCGCTTATCGGGCTTGAACACTCGGAATCGACGTATCAATTGATCGAACAACAGGGTGTTCCGACGATTGCAATCTGGAACTATGACGATGAAGCGCGATTGTCTTGCGTGGGTGTTCAGAATTCTGAAGCTGGTCGTTTGTCCGCACGCCACTTGCTGGATTTGGGACACCGCGACATAGGTTTGATCTTTCCCGACCCTGCCGGGAATGATCGCGCATATGACCGGTTGCACGGCGCCTTGGAAGAATTGGGATTGGAACGGATCGAGGTTCCCGAACAATGGCGCCTGGAAGCCCCCTATAGCATTTTGGAAGCCAAACGCGCCTGCATAAGCTTGTTGGATCATTCACCACGTCCTACCGCTATTTTATGCGGCAATGACATTATCGCTCAGGGCGTGCTGTACGCAGCAAAACACTGCGGTGTGCGTGTTCCTGAAGACCTGTCCGTCATGGGAATCGGAGATTTCAAAGGCTCAAGCGAAATCGAACCGTCCCTCTCGACCATTCGCATCCCAGCCAAGCGCATTGGCGCCCTGTCCGCAGAATTGATCACAAGCATTGTCGCAGAGCATTCCGAAAAGATCACGACGACCAAGTGCGACCTGAAAGTGCTGACCAGGGCATCGACGTCCACCCCATCAGGAGCGCCGTCCAGATAAATCTCGGGACTTCCTTAACCGATACAAGTTCCGAGACCTGTATTTTGGACCGGGCGGTGTCGAAACATCAGCGCCGAATGTCTGTTCTTCTGGTTTGTTGCCAATCAAATACCGATTTTGAGAAGGTCGGTATTCCGCGTCGACCGTGTTTTGCGCTTGTCGAAATACGCTCAAAGAAGTCCCTTGACCGAACATCTGGATCGCAGCATCGCCCATGACTCTTGAACGTTCGGCGCGGGGCTGTTCCGAGGCCACTTGATCTTTCTGAAGCGGCCAATCCATCAATCTTCGATCAGTGAAGAATCGTCGCCGTCGTTCGATGTTCTTTCGCGGCTTCCTGCCTTTCTGGATCGCCGTGGGCTCTTGGGAACATGGTCGTCGTTCAACGCTTTTTCGACCAGCCAAGTCGCGTGGTGATCCGGGAAACCATATGGGTTTCAATGCGCCCTTTCTGGATATGAAAAACCGTTGGCCGTCGTCCCACTTCTGACAAAAGTCTTCTTGGTCGTTGATCAGATATGATGGGGCTGACCCAAAGGCTGACAAAGCTCGGATTACTTTGGCGTCGAACTTGAGATCAAGAAGAGTTTCGGCCGAAATCTCATAGTCGACAATCAAACTGTTGGTGACGACAAGCAGCTTACCGTTGATCAGATGAACCCATTCCTCGACGGGATTCCCTTTTCGCTTCACAAAAAGGGAGCAAGAAGCTGAGGCCCTTGATCAAATCCGACGGCAAGGGAAACCTCTCTTCTCCCAGTCAAATCGACTGGACAGGCTGAGAGTACGGAATCGTGTTTTCCCACCTACTGAGCAAAGATGCCCCCTGTACGGCGGAACGCTAAAGCCCTGATGTAGCGGGATTTTGGCGCACCCTGGAAATTTTTCACTGAGTCGCCGGCACGTTTAAACGACGGGGCAACGAAACCGCGAACGTTAGAAAAACGTTTGAAAATTCGAAACGCACATCGCCGGCGATACGAAATTATTTGTTCATTTTCAATGATTTCAAGTGGTGCCCCCACACGGACTCGAACCGCGGACCTACTGATTACAAATCAGTTGCTCTACCAGCTGAGCTATAGGGGCACTGGCTGTCGATTACTTCCTCTGGCAGTGGACTGCAAGCCTGAATTTTAGCCCAAACTTAGACATTGCCCGATTTCCTGAGAACGTGCAAAAAACGCTGAATTCATCCGTTGCAAATATCTCGCGTGTGGTAACGGACGCGGCTATGCAGAAAAGCCAAGGGGTAAAGGAAAAAATGCAGGTTGCCATCCACGCCGGTGTTGCCTTTTCGGATGAAGGGCTGGTGATGTCCTCGCTTGGTGCGAACAGGAGCGTACTGGCCAAGTACCGAACTGCGGTTCTGGGGCCGCGTCGGTCCCGGCTATTCGTCAAAGTGATGTCTGAATCGATTCTGCAGGATGTATCTGATGCAGACGCACGGAACAGATTGTCCGAGCTTGTTGCCGGAAACCAGAATCTGGACCGCGTTGTTGTGTCGAGCGACAAGTTCTTTGGCCCCAGGCGCACCGCGCTGCAAGACGGCCAGATCTATCCGTTTGCGGGGAATAGAACGGCCCATGCGGACACTCTGCTGGACGGCGTGCAGGTTCAAGTGTTTGCAGGGCTGGTGAACCCCGGGGTTTTTATTCCAAAGATTCTGGCCTCGATCCATGAGGACCATCGGCGGGACATTCTGGCCAGCACCGATTTAAGCTGCCTCAGCTGGCTTGGCATGATCGAAGACCTGCGGGATCTTGCGCCTCAGGTTCAGCTCACCTTGTGGGAACACGAGAATTCGCCGCTTATCTGGGGCGATATCATCCGCACCATAGCGGGATTGCCTGATGAGGCTGTGCTTCATGAAGAGTTTGCATTCCTGTCCTCCCTTTTGACAGAAGCTGGACAGCGTCATGTATTGGACATCGTGAGAAAAGGGGACGCCATCGATCCCGGCCGCCGACGTGAAGAGATGGCAAATATTCTGGACGAATACGCCCGACCGGAGCAGATCGAAGAAGAGCTCGACTTGCCGGGCTGGAATTCCGATATAGTTGAAGCGTTCACAGAGCTTTACGAGCAAGATCTGGCCACGATCCGGTCCATGCCGGACGTCCGTGTTTTGCAAATCTGATCGATTTGCGCAGTGCCGTTGGATTGGGTGCACAACTGCGCGAAGGAAACTTTTTCGACGATTCAAGCGTGAGGGCAGGAACGCATGCCAATTTGGGGCCCTGCCGAATATCAGGCCAGGAACTGGTGGTCTTGCGGCGACGCGTTGATGTGTAAAATCCGGCCGATCAACGGATTAATCTGACGGACCATGGCGTTCGACCAAATCGATCATCCAGTTTGCCGCGGAATGGCAACATCTGACCGGTTCAATTGTTTGGCGCAATTCATCAGGCAGCAAAGTAGTCTCGCAATATCCCGTTGAACAGCTCGGCTTTTTCCAGATGCGCCGCATGTGCAGAGTTTGGTATCACCGCGAGGTTTGCTTTCGGGATGGATTGCCACAACTGTTCCGTCTGACTCCATGGGTAGGTGCGATCACGATCCCCCCAGATAATCAGCGTCTTGGTCTTGATTGCCGGCAGGTTTTCAGCGCCGCTCCAGGAATGCATCGCATCCAAACCAGCGAGCATGGCCTTCAGGTTGCTTTTCTGGGCTATCGTGGCGCAAAGTTCATATTCCAAAGCATTTTCGCGTTCGAGAAACCAGGTTGCCGCAATCCGTCGCGCCGTCACTTTCGGCCCGTCTGCACAGGCACGGGTTTTCGAGGTGTCGATGGTCTCAAACCGCCCGGGCAGCACACCGACGGAGCCGGTGCCATAAAGAACCAAACGGTCAACACGCTCGGGCGCGCGCGCAACCATTTCCTGCGCGACCATTCCACCCATCGAGTGACCAACCAGGTGGAATGTCTCGATGTCGCGCATCGTCAGCTCATTCAGAGCCCAGTCCGCGAATCCCGAGATGCTGCAAAACGCGTCACGTTGCGCATTTTCGCCAAAACCCGGCAGATCCAGCGTGATGACATCGTAACCTTTCAGGGCCTCGACCTGCCGCTGCCATTGCCGACTGCCGCCCAGGAACCCGTGAATAAACACGATGGGTGTCATTTCCGGCCGCCCTGTACAATCCGATCGAGGATCATGGCACAGAACAGGATTGAGAACCCCGCAAGAATACCCTGGCCCACATTCGCGTATTGCAACGCTTCAAGAACATCCTCGCCCAGCCCTTTGGCACCTATCAGAGACGCAACAACAACCATTGCCAGTGACAACATGATTGTCTGATTGATCCCCGCCCGGATCGACGGGCTTGCCAGCGGCAAGTCGACTTTGGTGAGCAAGTACCATTTGTTGGCGCCGAAACTGATCGCCGCCTCGCGTACGCTTTCGGGCACGCCACGCAAGCCGAGAACGGTCAGGCGCACCACGGGCGTACCACCGAAAATCATCGTGACCACAACCGCCGCCGGCTTGCCGACACCAAAAAACGCGATCACGGGGACCATGAAAACAAAGGCGGGCATGGTTTGCATGAAATCCATGATCGGCTGGATGAAAGCGTAGAACCGAGGGCGACGCGCCGCGAACATGCCCAGTGGAATTCCGATGACAATCGACAGGCATGCCGCTGTCCCCAACAAGGCCAGCGTGGTCATTGCGCCCTCCCAAAAGCCCAACAGCCCCATATAGGCCAGAAACGCGCCCGAATAGATTGCCGTGCTGACACCCGCAGTCAGCCATGTCAGCAGAATGATGAGACTGGCGATCACGATCCAAGGCGTCTGCACCAAGATGACCTCAAGCGCGTCCAGCAGGGTACGGATGCCGAATGTCAGCCCGTCAAAGAACGCTTCGCTGTTGCGCACGCACCAGGCGATGAAATCTTCCACCCAGGTGATGCTCGTCAGGCGGATATTGGGGTCTGTCGGGAAATGGCTGAGCAACGAGAAACGCCCCGGAAAGCTGTAATGCATCATCGCCGCAGCAACGATCAGCGCCATGAAGATCGCGCTGAACACGATCTGCGATACCGGCATTGCAGATCGGATTGAACGATCTGACAGCCATTCCGAGAAACGCGACTCGAGCGCCCAATTTGCCACCTGAGACTGAACAAGCTTGACGATGATCAGAATGATCAGGCCGGTCAGAACAATGTAAGGACCTTCAGCGGCCATTGCTTCGACTTCGGCGCGGATGCCGCCTATGTTTTCCTCGAGCGAGTCCACCGTTCGCTGATAGACATCGATCTTGTCCGAGTTGTTTTCGATGGCAGCGGCCAACTGCTGACGGCGCAGCTCAAGCGTCCCTTCAATTGACGCGATGCGTTCCATTGCCTCGGCCGCCAGGTCGCCGAACAACCCGCGCGCGATCTGCACATAGGCTATTGTTTCCAGGATCAGAAATGGCAACGCCCATGACCACAAGCCCCGCGCACCGAACCAGACCGGGCCAAACAACCCGGCCATCAGATTGAAAGTCGGCGTAAAGCGGGACGACGCGCCGATCTTGTCGAAGTTGCGGATGTAATAGTCGGGGCTGGTGCGAACAAAGGCCCGGATGTTTTCGCGCCGCTCTTCGGCATATGCTTGGGCTGCTTCGCTCTCGGTATCTTCCAGCGGGTTCACATCTGAAGACCTCATGACACTTCGGTTCCTTCGATCACGGTGCGCAACAGATCGGCACGGGTTATGACGCCAACATCCTCGCCGCCGTCCTCCACAAGGATCGCGCTGTCGGTGTCGATTGCCAGATTGATCAGCGTGCTCAGGTTTTCGCCTTCATTCACACGCGGGGCATCCGAGGGCAGAGGACCGTGGGTCGCGACATGTTCCGGTATGGGCCGCATGACGGCGTGGGCACGCACCACCTTGAGCCTTGAGATACCCGCCACGAAATCGGCGACATAGTCGTCGGCGGGGTTCATGACGATGTCTTCGGCCGTCCCGATCTGCACCACCTTGCCGTCGCGCATGATTGCGATCCGGTTCCCGATACGGACGGCTTCATCCAAATCATGGGTGATGAAGATCGTCGTCTTTTTCAGGATTTTACTCAGTCGAATGAACTCATCCTGCAATTGCCGCCGGATCAACGGGTCCAACGCCGAGAACGGTTCGTCCATCAACAACACATCCGGGTTCGCTGCCAGTGCCCGGGCAAGGCCCACACGTTGCTGCATACCCCCGGACAGCTCGTGTGCGAATTTCGATCCCCAGGCTCCGAGTTCGACGATATCCAGAATAGCCGCGGCCTGACGCATGCGTTCATTTTTGCTGACCTGCCGGATCTCCAGCGGCATTGCGACATTGTCCAGCACAGACCGATGCGGCATCAGCGCAAAGTTCTGAAACACCATGCCAATCTTGTTGTTGCGAAACTGCTGAAGCTCTTTCGGGCCCAGGGCCATCACGTCAGTGCCTTCGATTTCGATCTTGCCTGCGGTGGGTTCCAACAGCCGGTTGAAATGGCGAACCAGAGTGGACTTCCCGCTGCCTGACAGGCCCATGATGCAGAATATCTCGCCCCGGTTGACCGAAAGACTGACATCCGCGACGCCGACAACGCAGTTGTATTCCGCCAGCACCTGGGCCTTGTCCAATCCACGGTCGCGGATTGCCTGCAGCGCCACCTCGGGCCTGCCCCCGAAAATCTTCCAGACATTCGAGATTTCAATAACGGTATCGTCGCTCATAAGTCCCCCAGAGGTGCGCATTTGGGTGGCGCCGTCCATTGCCGCCACCCTGTTTTGGGACGAAAGATCAGAGACCCAGCCAGGCGTCGACTCGATCCGGGTTCGCTTCGACCCATTCACGGGCAACGTCCGCCGGGTCGCGGCCCTTGCCGCTGATCTCATAGGCGAACCCGCTGACATCATCCGCCGTCAATGCGAAATTCGCCAAGAAATCGGCAATCGCCGGAGAACGCTCTGGCAGCGTGTTGGACCACGCAATCTGTACGTTCTTGAGCGCGTCCTTGGTCGCAACATTGGATTTGTTGTACCAGTCCGGGTCATCAGACGGTTGGACCATCACGTATTTTGCCGGGTCGAATTGTGGCTCGGTCAACATCTGGACGTCGAACATGTACCAGACAGCATGCGGCTTGTAGCAATAAAAGGCGTAGCCTTCGCCCTTGGCGATGCTGTCCTTGATCCGCGCGGTTTTCACGCTTTCCTCGGCGCGTATCGGCTCAATGAAATCAAGCAGGCCGTAATCGCGGGTTTTGACTTCGTTCACGTTGGCCGAAGCCCAACCTGGCGCGCCAATCCACATTTCACCTTTGCCATTGCCGTCACTGTCCATCAATGCGGCCACATCCGGGCGGCCCAGATCGGCGATGTCGGTGATGTTGTTGGCTTCACCAAAGTCTTTGCTGACGCAGAAACCCTGATTACCCTCGTAGGGGTTCGATGACAGAGTGACGGTGCCCGCTTCGTCCACATATTTCTTGGTGAAGCTTTCCTGGTTGGGCAGCCAAACGTCGGGATGAACGTCGATATCGCCCTTGCCCTGATCCATCGCCTGAAAGATTGTGGCGTTGTTGCCGGGCACATATTCCACTTTGCCCCCGATGCGCATTTCCACGACCGCGCCCAGCACATGGGCAATCGCTTGTGCACCGGTCCAGGATGGCACGCCGATTTTCACCTCTTCGGCTGCGAATGCCGGTACAGCGCAGACGCTGACCACAGCAGCCATCCCCAGCTTTTTCAGATTGGTTCTCATGGTCTTCTCCTCTGTTGAAATGCGCCGTGGTTCGGCGTCGTTCTTTCCGTCGTTCGATTTTCCCGTCGCGCAATAGGGGCGCGCCAACATGTCTTTGGCGACACATTCGGACGGAAGGCTGAAACAAGACCAACCGCCAGACCCTGCCCGGAAGTCTAGAACAGGAGCTTTTCCGAGAGCCAATTCGAACATTTCATCAAACTATTCTATTTCTGCATAATTTTCTGTATCCTTGCTGAAGATGCTCTTTCACAAGCGGGGATACGCATTGGATCTGAATTGGTTACGCGATTTTGAATGCCTCGCCCGGACCTTGAACTTCACCCGTGCGTCTGATGAACGTAACATCACGCAATCCGCATTCAGTCGCAGAATCAAAGCGTTGGAAAGCTGGGTGGGGCTGCCTTTGGTCAATCGGGCAACCTATCCGGTGCAATTGACCGAGGCCGGCAAACAATTCCTGCCTGTTGCCCAGGCGGCAATTTCACAGCTGTCTGAATCCCGCCAATCCCTGCGGGACGCCGACCGGGGCGACAGTCGGTTCATCCGGTTTTCGGTTCTGCACACCATTGCGGTTAATTTTTTGGCGACCCGCATAGAAGAGTTGCAGAAGCAGATCCCGGAATTGCGCACGCGCGTCCTGTCCGATTCTCTGAGCACCTGCTGTGATCTTTTGGTCGAAGGCGCGGTGGATATCCTGCTGTGCTACTATCACCATACTGTCTCGCCCATGATCGACGAAACCGCGTTCGAGCGTAAGGATTTGTTGAAGGACCGTCTGATACCGGTGGCTGCCGCACAGCCGGTTCGGACACTGGGTTGGGATTTGTCCCGGCAGGATGGCCCGCCGATCCCTTATCTGGCCTATGACCGATCGTCCTTCTTGGGCATGGTCGTTGAAAACACCGTTGACCGGAAACCCCAGAATACCGAAACGATATATGTCGATAGCCTCGTCGAAACGATCAAGCGAAGATTGATGACTGGCAGCGGATTTGCCTGGATGCCCGAAACGTCGATCTCGGCGGAGCTGGATCAGGGGTTACTGGTGCCGATCGGTGACGATGCATGGTGTGCAACGTTGACGATTTCAGCCTTTTCCAATCCGGCCAGCTTGGATCAGATCGCGCACCAGCTTTGGCAGCGTTTGTGACCGGACGGACTCGTTTTGGCGCACCGACCGGCCGTTGAACGGAAAATGCGCCTTTACCTCGTATGCCGGCCCGTCTGAGAAAAATTGACGATCGCGCGGACCAGCAGATCGATCGTATCCACTGCATTGGCGTCATCCGCGACGCTGTCGGCAATGAGAGAGAACTCTGAGCAAGCGACAAACTGCAAGCCCGCCCCCGCCTTGACCAAGGCTCTTGAGGATGCTCGCAGCGTTTCGCGCGCCTTGTCGCTTTGGCCGTTGACCTTGATCGCGCGGATCGCCGCCAGCATCGCGTTGTCATCCGTTGGCCAAACGGTTGACAGCCCGCGCGCGTGCAGGGCTGTTTCGAAAAGACAAGTACGGCGCACCGCCGGAGAAGCGAGCACACCAACGCACCCACCCTTCCCGAGTGTCCCGACGGCGTGATCCGCGGCCAGTTCAACCATGTTCAACAGCGGAACGGTCACGGCATCGGTGATCGCCTTGGCATAGTGATGCGCCGTGTTGCAGGGCATTGCCAGCGCCACGGCGCCGGCATCCTGAAGACGTCGCGCCATCGCCGCCAGTGTCGGCCCCGGATCTTCGCCCGCCCCTTCGATCAAATGCGCGATCCGTGACGGGACCTGAGTGTTCATGTCGATCAAAAGCGGAATGTGGTCCCGGTCGTCGCTCACCGGCACAGCCTCGACCAGCTTGCGCTGGAGGAGGATCGTTGCCTCAGGGCCCATGCCGCCAAGAATGCCGATGGGGCGCAGTGTCATTGCTCAGATATTCACCCAGCGGTATTTGTGATCGAAGGCAAAGTCATACCCCGCCAAGGCCGCCGCGCCACCCGTGTGAAGGAAAACGACCCGCTGGTCTTTGAATTCGCCTTTGCGCGCCAGATCGATCAGGCCCGCCGCACCCTTGGCCGAGTAGCAGGGATCCAGAAGGATACCTTCCAATTCGGCAAACATCTGGATCGCTTCGATGCCGCTTTCAGTGGGCAGGCCATAGCCTTCGCCGACATAGTCGGTATTGGCCATGACATCTTCACGCTTTACCACGCCCGCGCACCCCAGCTTTTCGGCGGTCTTGCAGGCGAGGTCGTACACCATCTGTTCCTGCTTTGGCCGAGGTGCCCTTGTCCCGATGCCAAGCACCGGCACCTGCGCATTCATGGCGCACATTCCCGTCACCAAACCTGCCTGCGTACCGGACGACCCGGTTGCATGTACCAGCCGGTCAATCCGCAATCCGCTGTCATTGGCCTGACCCAACAGTTCAAAGGCCGCGTTTACATAGCCCAGCGCCCCGGTCGGGTTCGAGCCGCCGCCGGGAATGACATAGACATTGCGGCCTTCTGCCCGTTTCTTCGCGGCAGCCTTTTCCATTTCGCCCGGCATATCGTGACCCCCGGGAAACTTCTGGGTGGTCGCGCCGTGCAAGTGGTCCAGCAGGACATTGCCGTTTGTATTGTAGTTGCCATCTTGATAGCCGGTGCGATCTTCCAGAAGAATATGGCAATCAAGGCCCAGCTTGGCGGCAAACGCTGCGGTTTGTCGACCGTGGTTGGTTTGAGTGGCACCTTGCGTCATCACCATGTCGGCGCCCTGCGCATCCGCTTCGGCCATCAGAAATTCCAGCTTGCGGGTCTTGTTGCCGCCGGTTGACATGCCGGTGCAATCGTCGCGCTTGATCCAGATTTCCACCCCCAGTTCTTTGGAAAGCCGCTTCATCGGTTCAAGCGGTGTCGGAAGATGGGCGAGGTGAAGGCGGGGAAAGCGCGCAAGATGCATGTCACAATTCCTAATATTGATTTTCGTCAATTTACGCTGTGTGTTGCCGCTCTTCTAATTCGAAATTCAGTGAGTATGTTGCAAAAATTGCATATTAGTAAGGTCTGGGCTATCTGATTCACATGCGTTTGGAATGGATCGATGACATATTGGCCGTGCTGGACAGCGGATCGCTGACGCGCGCCGCGGAAAAACGGCTGCTGACCCAATCTGCCTTTACCCGTCGGGTGCGGCTCATCGAAGGCAGTATCGGAGCGACCCTGTTTGATCGTCGCCGCAAACCCGTATCCCTAATGCCGGGCGTTCAGGCGTTGGAACCTGAACTGCGCGAGCTGAGCGCGCGTCTGCACAAACTGCGTCACAGTTTGAAAACAGAAAGCGATCAGGCCAGCCAGTCTTTGTCGCTCGTGTGCCAGCATGCGTTGACGACAACCGTCTCGCCGAAAGTGGTCCGGATGTTGACCGAAAACAGCGATATCTCGGTTCAGGTGCGATCGGGGAACCAGGACGAATGCCTGTTGCAACTGATCTCGAAAGAAGTCGATTTCGCGATCATGTACGCGGCATCGGACGGTGGGGTGCAGAACCTCGAAAGTGCGTTCGAGGCGAGGACGCTTGGTGCCGACACATTGATCCCGGTATGCGCACCGGCAATGCGCGGGGAATTGGATGGCAAGACCATTCCTGCGATTGTCTACCCGTCTGATGTTTTTCTTGGGCAAGTGTTTTCCCGATTGATTGCACCGCGTTTGCCCGACGAAACCAGACTCGTGGCCAAGGCCGAGACGGCCCTGACGCTGGCGATGCTGCAATATGCCGTGAATGAAATCGGCGTTGCATGGCTACCCCACTCTTTGGTCGCCACGCTGCTTGCTCAGGGGCAGCTTGTAAGCGTTGAAGAGGCCCTGCCTGCACAGGCGCTGACAATAAGAATGGTTCGTTTGGCCGAAGCGAAGCCAGAGTTCAGTGAACAGATTTGGCAACGTCTTGCCGGGCGATCGCAAAGCTTTTGGTTGTCGTCGGATCAAAGCGACGAGACGACTTGAGCAGTTCACCGAGAAAGGCGCCGAGTTTGCGATCAGCATCGGAAGGATACGCAACGGAATAGTGGCAAAACCGAGCTGGATGTATCTAACCTGTGCTGAAAAGACAGCAAAAGGGCAGGTCAGCGGATGTTCAGTAAGGTATTGAAAACGGGTCTAGGTGTCGTGGTTCTGGGCATCGTGGGGCTGCTTGGTTATCTGCTGATCGCCCCGCCCGATTTGTTGAAAGTGGGCACGAATTACTCGGCCAAGATTGTCTGTTCAAACGTTTTCATTGCCGGACGTGATCCGGAAGAGGTCCTTGCGGTGGATGTGCAGGCCCCGGGGCATCCGCTGCTCAAACATGTTTCGATTGAGGTCGATCGAGAGGCGCAGACTGTTCATGCGCGACTCTTTCGGTTCTTCGCGCCCGCCAGGTCGCAGTTCCGGCAGGGGCTTGGCTGCACCAACGTGCATGCTACATCCCTGAGTGCGCAAGGGCTTGAGGCTGCCAAGCCCGCGCCGACAGGGCTTTGGCCAAGCGGAAACGACGTTGCGCAGTCTCATGATTCCAAATTTCAGGCCGTCTTGTCGGATGATACGCTGCTTGGCGAAGGATACCGCGCCGTAGTGGTGGTTCAAGGCGGGCGTATCGTGGCCGAACGCTATGCGGAAGGGTTTGACGCCGACACACCGTTGCTGGGCTGGTCCATGACCAAGACGGTGACGGCCGGGCTGATCGGAACGTTGATCAAAGCGGGTCAGATGAATGTATCGGACACCCTCGTCGACAGTTTTCCCGAATGGGCAGAAGACGCAAGGCGAGACATTACTGTTGCGGACATGCTGGCAATGACAAGCGGTCTGCAATGGAATGAAGAATACGGAGACGTGTCAGACGTGACCAGGATGCTGTATCTTAGCGATGACATGGCCGGTTTCGCTGCCGACCGTGCACTGGAAGCCGGCATTGAAACCGACTTCAACTATTCTTCCGGCACGTCCACCGTGTTGTCCCGGGTGTGGCAGGACAAGCTGCCCGATGGCGGTTTGAGCTATCCTCGGGATGCGCTTTTTGAACCGCTTGGCATGGCTTCGGCGATCATCGAGGCAGATGTCGCCGATACATTCATCGGATCCAGCTATATGTACGCCACGGCCCGAGACTGGGCGAGGTATGGCCAGTTTCTGCTGCAAAAAGGGGTTTGGGACGGCGCACAGATTTTGCCCACAGGTTTTGTGGACTGGATGTTCGGACCCGTTGCGGCGTCTGGCGGTGAATATGCCAAGGGTCATCTCTGGTTGAAATCGCCGGGTGACCTGCCACCGTTTGAAGACGCGGTTTGGTTGCAAGGGCATGACGGTCAGTCCATCGGAATTTTCCCGTCGCGTGACATGGTCGTCGTGCGGATGGGGCTTACACCTTCACGGGTGGGCTATTCTTCTTTGCCCTTGGCGAAAGCGCTTATTGCGGCTTTCGGGGGGTAGGGGATCGAACATTCCCATCGACGCACCGCCCGACATTGCGGCGGGCATCGCCCGTAGGGCAGGACACTGGGTCGCAGATCTGTATCTTGCACGTCGGTACGCTTTGGTATACCGCCGCATACAAATTCAAGGCGCCGGGCTTTCACGTGGCCCGGTGCATCAGCTAAATGGTCGGAACCGTCATGAGCCTTTACACAGAATACCTGAACGAAATCGAGACGCGCAAAGAACAGGGTCTGCACCCCAAACCCATCGAAGACGGTGCCCTTTTGCAGGAAATCATCGGGCAGATCAAAGATACGGGTCACGCTCATCGCGCCGATTCACTGAACTACTTCATCTACAACACGCTTCCGGGCACAACCAGCGCCGCAGGTGAAAAGGCGCGCTTTCTGAAAGAGATCATCCTGGGTGAAGCGACGGTTGAAGAAATCTCGCAGGATTTCGCGTTTGAATTGCTGTCGCATATGAAGGGCGGCCCATCGGTAGAGGTTCTGCTTGATCTGGCGCTGGGCGATGACGCAGAGATTGCGCAGAAAGCGGCGGCAGTTCTGAAAACCCAGGTGTTCCTGTACGAAGCAGATACCAACCGTCTGAAAACAGCCTTTGAGGCCGGGAACGCCGTTGCCAGGGACATTCTGGAAAGCTATGCCAAGGCCGAGTTCTTTACCCGGCTTCCCGACATCGAAGAAGAAATCAAGGTTGTGACCTATGTGGCGGCCGAAGGGGATATTTCGACCGATCTTCTGTCGCCCGGCAATCAGGCGCATTCGAGGTCAGACCGTGAATTGCACGGCAAGTGCATGATCTCACCCGAAGCACAGGCCGAGATTCAGGACTTGCAAAAACAGCACCCGGACAAGCGCGTCATGCTGGTTGCTGAAAAAGGGACGATGGGTGTTGGATCGTCGCGCATGTCCGGTGTCAACAACGTTGCATTGTGGACAGGAAAGCAAGCCAGCCCCTATGTTCCATTCGTGAACATCGCGCCGGTTGTTGCCGGTACAAACGGGATTTCACCGATCTTTCTGACCACCGTCGGCGTCACCGGCGGGATCGGCATCGATCTCAAGAACTGGGTCAAGAAAGTGGATGCCGACGGCAATCCTATCCTGAACAATGACGGCAATCCTATCCTCGAGCAGAAATATTCCGTCGAGACCGGAACGGTACTGACCATCAACACCAAGGACAAAAAGCTGTACAATGACGCAGGCGACAAAGAGCTGGTCGATCTGTCATCATCCTTCACGCCGCAAAAGACCGAGTTCATAAAGGCCGGAGGATCTTATGCCATTGTCTTTGGCAAAAAGCTTCAGACATTCGCGGCCGAGACGCTCGGTCTCGAGGTGAAATCCGCTTTCGCGCCGTCCAAGGAGATTTCGCATGAAGGGCAGGGCCTGACGGCGGTTGAAAAGATATTCAACAAAAACGCGGTTGGCGTGGCCGAAGGCAAAGTTCTGCATGCGGGCTCGGACGTTCGGGTGAAGGTCAACATCGTCGGTTCGCAGGACACCACCGGCCTGATGACGGCGCAGGAACTGGAAGCCATGGCGGCGACAGTGATATCGCCCACCGTTGACGGTGCCTATCAGTCTGGCTGTCATACTGCTTCGGTTTGGGATTCCAAGGCGCAGGCAAATATCCCAAAACTGATGAAATTCATGAACAACTTTGGCCTGATAACCGCGCGTGACCCCAAAGGTGTTTATCACTCGATGACAGACGTCATCCACAAGGTTCTGAACGACATCACCGTGGATGACTGGGCGATCATCATCGGTGGCGACTCGCATACACGTATGTCCAAAGGCGTCGCGTTTGGTGCAGACTCGGGTACTGTTGCACTGGCGCTGGCCACTGGCGAAGCTACCATGCCGATCCCGGAATCCGTCAAGGTGACGTTCAAGGGCCAGATGGCGGATCACATGGATTTCCGCGATGTGGTTCACGCCACCCAGGCGCAGATGCTGAAGAAATTCGGCGACAACGTGTTCCAGGGGCGGATCATCGAAGTTCACATCGGCACATTGCTGGCGGATCAGGCATTCACCTTTACTGACTGGACGGCCGAGATGAAGGCCAAGGCGTCGATCTGCATCTCAGCGGATGACACGTTGATCGAATCTCTGGAAATCGCGAAAAGCCGTATTCAGATCATGATCGACAAGGGAATGGATAACGAGGCCCGGACACTGCAAGGTCTGATCGACAAGGCCAACGCTCGGATCGCGGAAATCAAGTCGGGTGAAAAGCCGGCCCTGAAACCGGATGAAAACGCCAAGTATTTTGCCGAGTTGGTGGTTGACCTGGATGAAATCAGCGAACCCATGATCGCCGACCCGGATGTCAATAACGCCGATGTATCAAAACGTTACACCCACGATACGATCCGGCCGGTTTCCCACTACAAAGGGGAAAAGAAGGTCGATCTGGGATTTGTTGGATCGTGCATGGTGCACAAGGGCGATCTGGTCATCGTCTCGCAGATGCTGAAAAACATCGAGCAGGAGAAGGGCACAGTAGAATTCAAGGCCCCGCTGGTCGTTGCTGCGCCCACCTACAACATCATCGATGAGCTGAAAGAAGAAGGCGAGTGGAGCATTCTTCAGAAGTATTCAGGCTTTGAATTCGACGATCTGTTCCCAAAAAGCAAAGCGCGGACGGAATACGAGAACATCCTGTATCTAGAGCGTCCGGGATGTAACCTCTGCATGGGCAACCAGGAGAAAGCGGCAAAGGGTGACACTGTGCTGGCCACGTCCACACGACTGTTCCAAGGCCGTGTTGTTGAGGACGCGGCGGACAAGAAAGGCGAATCCCTGCTGGCATCGACCCCGGTGGTCGTGCTGTCGGCTGTTTTGGGCCGAATGCCGACCGCCGAGGAATACAAATCGGCCGTGAAAGGTATCGACCTGACCAAATTTGCGCCTCCGATGGAAAAGCCCGCAGTTACGAAGTCAGCGCATTTCTAAACGCAAGGCACAAAGTTGATTGCCCGGTCATCCCTTCAGGTGGCCGGGCGATTGAGTTCCGCTGTGTTCAGGCCTGGTTGCAGCGCACGCCGCGAAAAAGCGCGGCATGGGAATGCCCCGGACCTTTCGCACGACTTCGCGTGGACTGCTGGGGAAAATCCATGATCCACGGTCATGCGGTCGCTGTTTGGCGTCAGGCTGACAGCTCTTTATACATGTAAGTCGTGGGTTCCAGTCTGGTTTCGAACGGGTTCCGGCAATAGTTCGGAATTTCCCCGGCGATCTGAAACCCCAGGTCCAGATAAAGCAATCGAGAAGGATCGGTGCTGCGGGTATCAAGAACCAGCATCGTGCGCTCCAACTCTGTCGCTCGTTGAAAGAGGGCTTCCATCAAGGCGCGGCCAAAACCGCGCCGTCTGGCGTTCGGGTGCACCAGAAGTTTCGCAACATCAGCGCGGTGCGGTTGATTGGGCATGGTCGCGGGGATCAGTTGCACCGTGCCCTGAATGCGCCCGTTGTCGTGGAGGGCAAACAGCTCCAACGCACCGGATTTCAGCCCGGGACGAACATTTTGCAGCCAGTAATTTCGTGCGTCACTCTCGGTAAACGGAAGGACAAAGCCTATGCTGGCCCCGTCATGCACACAGGCGTGGAGGATTTCCGCCAGATCATCTACTGCCGCGCTGAAATCGAGATCGGTCAGACGCGAGATCATATCAGCACCAAGAGATAACGCGCACCGCGAGATTCCCCGGTTTCGAACCGGGTTGGGCCCGACAGGTGATAGCGCAGGCAATCTCCGGCGCTCAGCGCATGGGGGGGTCCGTCAACTGTCAGTGTCAGGGCGCCGTCGATCAGGATCAGATGGTGTTCCTGCCCGGACTTGGGCGGCGCCTCGTAAGTGATGACCGTATCGCGCGGCAGGTGACATTCCACGACCTCGGCGTTCAGGCCGTTTGCAGGCGGTGAAACTGCACGGCGGGTAAAGCCGGTTTCGGGATCACGCCATTCGGTCTGGCGTTCAAACGCCACCTTGGGGTCAAAGCTGTCTTCGACCATCATCAAAAGCCGGGACATCGGCAGGTCATAAGCAGCACAGAGGCGGCCAAGATTCTCAGCGGTGGGGCTGACCTCTCCTTTCTCCATGCGGGACAGCGTGGCGCGACTGATTCCGCTGTGGGCGGCCAGTTGATCCAGGGACCACCCGCGCCCGTGGCGGAGATCGTTCAAACGGACGGCAAGGCGGTTTGAGAGGTTGTCGAGCATTGGTCACAAATGAGAAAAATTTCCAATTTCGGGAAAAGTTAAATAAAAAATTCGATTATGTAAATGAAAAAGGCGCAGAAACTCCGCGCCCTTCGCAAGCTCTTGATGAGGTGGTGGATTATTTCCAGCCGACTTCGTTAAAGATTTTCTGTGCTTCCGGGATGTTCTTTGCGACCTCCGACAGGTTCACGTCGTCAGCTTTGAACTCACCCAGGGCCTTTACCGATTCCGCCAGTTCAACACTCTGCACTGCCGGGAATTCGTCATTGCCCGCCGAGAAGTACTTCTGCGCCTGATCGCTTGCCAGATACTCGAGGAACAGGATTGCGTTTTCCTTGTTCGGGGCGTGTGCCGCGACGCCACCGCCCGACAGGTTCATATGCGCACCATAGCTGTCCTGATTGGGGAAGACCCAGCCGATCTTGTCGAGGTCAGAGGACAGGCCTTTGACGTCTTTGCGGATAGCCCGTGCATAGTAGTAGGTGTTCGATACAGCGACGTCGCATTCACCCGAAACGATGCCACGCAGCTGGTCGGTGTCACCTCCCTGCGGGTCTCGGGCCATGTTGGCGACAACGCCTTCCGCCCAGGATTTTGCAGCTTCGGTACCTTCATGTGTGATGATCGAGGCGAGCAGGGTCTGGTTGTAGGTGTTGGTCGAGGATCGGATGCAGATCAGGCCCTTGTATTCCGGCTTGGCGAGGTCTGCGTAAGTGGCCGGCGGATTGGCAACGTTTTCTTTGTTGTAAAAGATGATCCGACCGCGCTGTGAGAAGCCGAACCACTGGTTGTCTTCGTCCTGAAGGTTGGCGGGGATGCGCTCCTCCAGGGTTTCGCTGTCGATGGCTTGCAGAATGCCCGCATCTTTGGCACGCGCCAGGCGAGACGTGTCGACCGTCAGCATGATATCCGCCGGAGAGTTCGCGCCTTCGGCTTCCATGCGCGCGATCAATTCATCCGCCTTGCCTTCGATCCGGTTGATCTTGATGCCGGTCGCTTCTTCGAAGTCCGTGTAAAGACGTTCGTCAGTGTCATAGTGGCGCGACGAATAAAGGTTCAGCTCGCCTTCAGCTGCGGCTGATGTTGCGATCAATGCCGACAGAGCGGCGGCCAGGCAGGTTGTGGATTTCAGCATAGTTTGCCCCAACAATTGAATTTCGCGTCGGTTGATAACCCGACTGATTTGCTCAATTATACGATTCTCAGCGAGATGCAAGAAAATCCGACAGATTTACTTGGTCAAATGAGCGCAGGCACCCTTGCGAGGCTTGTTGGGGGCGGGCGCGAGTTGTGTTGAACGGAAAGATCCGCGTCACACGGCAGTGTCTGGATCACTCACGATCAAGTACCTCAACTGCAAGGATCGTGGGCAAATGGCGCGCGACTTCCGTCCATGTGTCCCCTTCATCAACACTGGCAAAAACCGAGCCGCTGTTGGTCCCGAAATAGATACCGGCGGGGTCTCGGCGGTCTCCGGCCATGGCCTGTCGCAGAACAGTGAAAAAACAGCTTTCTTGCGGCAAGCCACGTCGCTGGTCTTGCCATGTTGCGCCTCCGTTTGTGGATTTCCAAACTGCCGCGGCGGCATCCGGTGGATAGCGCCCGATGCTGTCTCCGTTCAAAGGCAATGTCCAGATCGTGTCCGGATCACGTGGGTGCACATGAATCGGAAATCCAAAGGTGGATGGCAGGCCTTCGGTGATGTCATCCCAACTGCGCCCTCCGTCGGCCGAGCGCCAAACACCGTGATGGTTTTGCTGGTACAGCAAATCCGCGGTTCCCGGAGCTTGAACCATGTTGTGGACGCAATGACCCGTTTCACCATCCCTGGGGGCAGCGGGATGATCATGATGCGTGCAAGATTCGGCGTTGGACAATCTGTTTCGCCGCTCCCAGCTTGCGCCACCATCCTCGGTTGCAAACACACCCGCAGCGGAAATGCCGACCCAGAGCTTTTTCGAATCATTTGGGTCAGTCACGATTGTATGCAGGACCAGCCCCGCACCGCCGGGATCCCAATCGGGTGCCGAGGGGTGGTTTGTCAGGCCCTCAAGCGTGTCCCATGTCCGACCATTGTCGTGGCTGGCTAGCAGGCGGGCCGGTTTTGTGCCTGCGTACAACGTTCCATGTTGATAACGCAAAGACCAGACCTGCGAAAACTCATCGGCGAATGGTGCGGGTTCTCCGGTCCAGCCGATCATCTGGGCAAAATCCTGGTCGTTGGCGGCCCACTCGTCCATTTGGCCCTTGGTGAGTTTTGCGACCTGCCAAGTCACACCGCCGTCTTCGGAACACCAGACTCCGGCGCCATGCCAGTCACCACCGCCCCCGGCCCAAATCGTGCCCGTTTCCTTGTCGCCGATGACGTGGTTGATCGGCCATCCTTCACAATGCGGGCCCGTCACTTTCCAATCTGACCTGTTCTGATCACCAGAGATAATGAACGTTCCCTTGGTCGTTCCCACCAGTACGTCGATGCCGTGTTCGCGCATGGGTTTCACACTCCGCAATGTCGAAGCAAGGGTAGCACGTCAGGCCCACAGGTGCAGAAAACAAAAAAACCGCGCTCAAGGGCGCGGTTTTCTAAAACGGTGTTTTGCTGTTCTCAGCCCTGGCGAGCTTTGAACTTGCGCTGCGTCTTGTTGATAACGTAGACGCGGCCTTTGCGACGCACAACACGGCAGTCGCGGTGCCGATTCTTGAGCGAGCGGAGCGAGTTCTTGACCTTCATGGTCTGTCTCCAATCTGCGGCGCCTTCATCAAGGACGTGGCCAGCGCCTGGGTTACTCGGGTGTCCCGGATCTCCGGAACAGTGAAATCATGGTGGGCGGTACAAGGATCGAACTTGTGACCCCTTCGATGTCAACGAAGTGCTCTACCGCTGAGCTAACCGCCCACTTTCCCTTTGCGTGCCCAGCCCCATAACGAAATGGGGCGCGGAACCCCGCGCCGGTAGCGGGGTCTATAAAAGGAGTCGCAAAGGGGTTCAAGGGGTTTGGTAGAACTATTTTCCGGTCTATGTTGATTGCGAACATGGAGGGATCATGCAGAACGCAGCCTTTGTATTGGATATGCCGGAAAACCGCAGTTCATGCGTGGTTTTTTCATCTCCTCATAGCGGGCGGAATTATCCCGAAGCGTTTTTGAAGCGGTCCGTTCTGAATCAAAGCGTGATTCGATCCTCGGAAGACGCCTTCGTGGATCAATTGTTTGCTGCCGCGGCCGAGAATGGCGCGCCTTTGATCAAAGCGACCATGCCACGCGCCTATCTGGACCTGAATCGCAGTCTGGACGAACTGGACCCGGCGCTGATCAGCGGTGCCCGCAGGCATGGGCACAACCCCAGGGTCGCATCAGGGTTGGGTGTGATTCCCCGCGTTGTGGCCAATGGACGGGCAATCTACAGCGGCAAGCTGACCATGGACGAGGCGCGGCTGCGCATCGACACCTATTGGCGCCCCTATCATGCACGTTTGAAATCCCTGCTGGCCGAATCACACGAGAAATTCGGCCAGGCCATACTGGTGGATTGCCACTCCATGCCGCATGAGGCGGTGGCCATGGCTGGTACGACCCGAAACAAACGGCCCGAGATCGTGCTGGGTGATCGGTTCGGTGCGTCGGCCTCGTCTGAAATCGTGGACCTCATCGAATCGGCGTTTGCCGCGGCAGGTCTGAATGTGGTGCGCAACGCCCCGTTTGCCGGGGCCTATGTGACACAGACTTACGGCCGCCCCACCCGCCAGCAACACGCGATCCAGATTGAAATCGACCGGGCCTTGTATATGGACGAAGAAAAAATTGCGCCGAACGCCAATTTCATGACGTTTTCGAAACTCCTCCGGCAGGTGGTGCGCGACATATCCAGAATCGGTTCAAAACCTTTCCGTCTGGCGGCGGAATGAAACTAGCGCAAAGCGCGGCCCTTCACGATTGCTTCCGGGCCGAATCTCTGGCGGATCTGGTCGGTGGCCCGCTCGGCCTGTGATCTGCGGACGGCGCCGGGATCAAGCAGGTCGCCGGAGATGTCAGCCTGATCCGCCGGGCACAGGTCAGACAGGCCACACCCCAACAGGCGGTATGGCCCCTGATCCCCCACCTGATCGAAAAGCCCTTTTGCGGTGCGATAGATTTTGTCCGCGATCTGCGTTGCGTCCCGCAATGACACGCGCCGTGTCAGAATCTTGTGATTGGCTTTCTTCAGCTTCAGCGTAACGACCCGGCCAGCCAGATCCTTGGCCTTGGCCCGGTCCGAGACCTTCAGGGCCATGCGCCACAAATGTCCGTCCAGAATATCAATATTGGCGGTGTCCTCGAAAAACGTGGTCTCATTGCTGATGGATTTCATCGGTTCATGGGCTGAAACGCGTCGTTTGTCCTGACCCCGTGCCAAATGCCACAGGCGATACCCCATCGAGCCGAAACGCACAGTCAAAGCCTCCTGATCCCAACGCAGTAGGTCGTTGAAGGTTCGAATCCCTGCCCGGTCCAGTGATTCCTGCGCAGCGGGGCCAATACCCCAGATCAACCTTACGGGTTTGTCATTCAGAAACTCAGCCGTCTCGGCCTTGCCGATCACCGAAAACCCACGGGGCTTGTCGAGGTCCGAGGCAACCTTGGCCAGAAACTTGTTGTGACTCAGCCCGATGGATCCTGTCACACCCAGTTCATCCTTCATGCGTTTGACCAGGCGCGCCAGCATGACGGCCGGGGGGGCTCCGTGCAGGCGTTCGGTGCCGGACAGGTCCATGAAAGCTTCGTCCAGGGACAGGGGTTCGACCACTGGTGTCAGTTCGTCCATCATGGCGCGGATGTCCCGTGACACCTGGGCATACACGGACATGCGTGGTTTGATCACGACGGCATCGGGGCACAGTTGCAGCGCTTTGAACATGGGCATGGCGGATCGCACACCGCGAATTCGGGCCACGTAGCATGCCGTGGATACAACACCGCGTTTGCCGCCGCCGATGATGACAGGCTTGTCTGCCAGTTCCGGATTGTCCCGCTTTTCCACCGAAGCATAGAAGGCATCGCAATCCATATGTGCGATGGACAGATCAAACAGTTCGGGATGAGACTTTACCCTGGGACTGCCGCAGGCCGTGCAGCGCCGTTCGTTCGTAAAAGGGGTCAGGCAATCTCGGCAAAGACCGGGCATCTGCGTCCTCGTGTGTTCCGCAGTTGTCTTGGGGGTCCTTTATATCATCCAGTGATATCGATCAAAGATCATTCGGAGAAAAGAACCCCCCGCGCTTCGCGGGGGGGAAGTAACGAACCTCAGGAAGAGTAGGTTCGTTGGGGAGTAAATCCCCTTGAGAATCGCTAAGATTTTCCGGTTGAGATAGGGTTTGGCGCGCTTTTCAGAAACTCGCTTTTTGAATGTGTGTTTTCTGGCACAGGGACGATTTGGCGCGGATTCGCGAAAAACTGACGTAAGGTCAACCTGTTGCGGCGGTTTTTTCAGCGTGAATCCCTGTTGAAACGATGATTCTGCTCATCACGTTTTCAGAGAATTTAACTCGGTCAAAACGGCCGCGGCCGCGGATTTTGGATCTTCGGCCTGATAAATGGGGCGGCCAACTACGATATGATCCGCCCCGTCCTGGATGGCGCTGGCAGGTGTGGCCACACGTTTTTGATCGCCCAGTGCCGCGCCTGCCGGACGCACGCCGGGGGTTACGATCAGCCGGCCCTTCGCCTGGGGCAGGGCGCGGATCAGGGCGGCCTCCTGCGGGCTGGCGATCACGCCGTCGGCCCCGGCCTCGAAGGCGTGGGCGGCGCGTTCCACCACCATGTCCTGAACGTCACCGGCCTTCATCATGCCGGCATCCAAGTCGTCGCGGTTCAGCGAGGTCAGGATGGTCACCGCCAGGATTTTCAGATCCTTGCCCGCCGCCCCTTCCTTGGCGGCGCGCACCACATGCGGGTCGCCATGCACGGTCAGGAAATCCAGATCGAACTGCGCCAGCCCCCGCACCGCGTTTTCCACCGTGTTGCCGATGTCGAACAGCTTCATGTCCAGGAAGATGCGCTTGCCGTGTTCCTGCTTGAGCTCATTGGCCAGTGCCAGCCCGCCGCCTGTCAGCATGCCCAGGCCGATTTTGTAGAACGAAACGGCGTCGCCCAGCGTCTCGGCCAGCTTCAGCCCTTCCAGCGCGTTGGGGACGTCGAGGGCGACGATCAGGCGGTCATCGGCGGTTTGGAGCATTGTATCGACCTTTCAAGCTTGACGGGATCGGCGCTTCTGTAGAGCGTGTGGCGCATTGAGACAAGAAAAGACGCAGGAAAATACGGGATGATACGGTTGGGTGTGGTGGCCTCGGCGGCTGTTCTGGTCGGGGCGGGCGCGGTCTGGGCCGATGAAACGGATTGCGGCGAGGCCCGACTGGTCTGGGCGGACGTCAAGGACAGCGGGTCGGCGACGGCGATCGAGAGTTTTTCACGGATCTACGCCGATTGCCCGATCTATTCGCAGCTGGCGCGCGATCTGCTGGTCGGGCTGACCGGCGAGGCCTCTGCGCCGGCAAAGGCCGACGACCCCAAGGAACCGCAACGGCGCCTGCGGGTTTCCGACCTGCGCCCCCGGCCGGAACCCAACCCCGACGATCCACCGCAGGACCCCGACTATTCGGACGGAGAGTATGACTGCCTGATGGCCGCTGCCGCTCCGGGGCAGTCGCCCTATTTCGACGGGGTGAAATGGGCCGACATGGACGCCGAGAATGCGATGGCGATCTGCGCCGATCTGCTGCTGAAAGACCAGGATGTCGATGCCGAGGTCGTGGCCGCCTTTGGCCGGGCGCTCATGAAGGGCGGCAAGCTGGAAATGGCGCTCGAGTTTTCGGAACTGGCCGCGATGGAGGGCAGCGGGCTGGCGATGAACACGCTCGCTTCGCTCTATAGTGATGGCGAGATCGTTCCCGAGGACCACGAGACCGCGTTTGCCTGGTACATGGCGGCTGCAGAAAGCGCTCTGCCGATGGGCATGCACAACGTCGCGTATGGCTTCGAGAACGGGAAAGGTGTTGCGCCCGACATCGACAAGGCGCTGTACTATTATGAAAGGGCTGCGTTCTTCGGATATGAGCCGTCTCAGCTGCACCTCGGCGTAATCTATCGCGAAGGAACGCATGTCCCGCGCGATATGCAGCGCGCGGTCGACTATCTGAAGATGGCGGCCCGAAACGGCAGCGCCGATGCCGCGGCGCGATTGGGCTACATCTACGAGATCGGCGAGAACGGCTACTCCAAAGACATCGAACAGGCGCTGGATTATTATTTCCAGGCCGCCAAGCAGGACAATGTCGTGGCGCTGCACAATCTCGGTTCTTTGACCTATCACGGGCGGGACGGTGTGCCTCAGGACACGGAAGCGACCCTGTTGTTCTGGGGCAGGGCCGCAAAGCTTGGCGATGTGAAATCGCAGCGCAAATTCGGCCGGTTGCTCTATGAAATCGGCGATGTCGAAGAGGCGCTGAGGTTTCTTCGCCTCGCGGCCGAGCAGGGCGATGACGAGGCGCAAAAGCTGATCCGGCAGATCGAAGGCGGTTGACGCCCACAGCTGACAAAGGAGCCAGCGGTGTCCTCGCTTTGTCCCAACTGTGCTATGGTGCTGCCACTCTGAAACGAAAATTGCATCAAAGGGACAGACCATGAAGCACCTTGTTCCGCTGGCCGTCGTCGCCACGCTGGCCGCCTGCGACGACACGCCGCCACAGACCGAAACCGGCGCCGCGCCGCCCCCGACCAATGATGATTTGTATCTTGTTCGGGGCTATCGGTCCGAAGATGACTGGTGCCAGTTGACCGGAGAAACCACCTTTACCGGCAATTTCCTCGACCACACCGCCGATCTTGTATCCTGCCCCACGGGCAGCGCCGCCGCGCAGTCGCTGGTCGAGACGAACGATGCCCAGCAGGTGGCCGAAACCGGGGGCTACACTGTCTATACGATTCCGCGTGGTTGAGGCGTTTTTTCACTCTCTAGCCTCTTGAACCGGCAAAGGTATTTCCCAGATTGAATGTGAGGCTTCGACCGACGCGTGCCGCCAGGCGGGCGCATCAAAACGGGGCGCTTGGAAAAGGAGAATATCATGGACTTGAACAAGTTCACTGAACGGGCACGGGGGTTCGTGCAGGCGGCGCAGACCATTGCGCTGCGCGAGGGGCACCAGAGGCTGGAGCCCACACATATACTCAAAGCATTGATGGATGACGATCAGGGGCTGGCAAGCAATCTGATCACACGCGCGGGCGGCGCGCCGAACCGCGTGGTCGAGGCGCTTGACGCTGCCATGGGCAAGATCCCGAAAGTCAGCGGTGATGCCGGCCAGATTTACATGGACGGCCAGACGGCCAAGGTTCTGGACGAGGCCGAAAAGATCGCCACCAAGGCGGGCGACAGCTTTGTGCCCGTTGAACGCGTTTTGATGGCGCTGTGCATGGTGAAATCCAAAGCCAAGGAGGCTTTGGAGGCCGGTGCGGTATCTGCCCAGAAGCTGAATGAAGCGATCAATGACATCCGCAAGGGTCGCACTGCTGACACAGCGTCGGCGGAAGAGGGCTATGACGCGCTCAAGAAATATGCGCGGGATCTGACTGAAGCTGCGGCTGAAGGCAAGATTGACCCGATCATTGGGCGGGATGAGGAAATCCGCCGCTCAATGCAGGTTCTGTCGCGCCGCACCAAGAACAACCCGGTTCTGATAGGGGAACCTGGCGTCGGTAAAACCGCGATTGCCGAGGGCATGGCGTTGCGCATCGTCAACGGCGACGTACCGGAATCACTGAGGGACAAGAAGCTGCTTGCGCTCGACATGGGTGCGCTGATTGCCGGTGCGAAATACCGTGGTGAATTCGAAGAACGCCTCAAGGCTGTTCTGACCGAGGTGACCGAGGCCGCGGGTGAGATCATCCTGTTCATCGACGAGATGCACACGCTGGTTGGCGCGGGCAAATCGGATGGTGCGATGGATGCCGCCAACCTGATCAAGCCCGCGCTCGCCCGGGGTGAGCTGCATTGTATCGGTGCGACCACACTGGACGAGTATCGCAAATACGTCGAAAAAGACGCGGCCCTTGCGCGCCGGTTCCAGCCGGTGATGGTTCAGGAGCCGACGGTCGAAGACACGATCAGCATTCTGCGCGGCATCAAGGAAAAGTACGAGCTGCACCACGGCGTGCGCATCTCGGATTCGGCGTTGGTGTCGGCGGCGACCCTGTCGCATCGCTATATCACCGACCGGTTCCTGCCCGACAAAGCCATCGACTTGGTCGATGAAGCCGCGTCGCGGTTGCGGATGGAGGTGGATTCCAAGCCTGAGGAACTCGATCAGCTGGATCGCCAGATTCTGCAAATGCAGATCGAGGAAGAGGCGCTGAAGCTGGAAGACGATGCGGCATCGAAGGATCGCCTGGAAACCTTGCAGAAGGATCTAGCAGAACTTCAGGAAAAATCCGCCGAGATGACTGCGCAGTGGCAGGCCGAACGCGACAAGCTGGCTGGCGCGCGGGATTTGAAGGAACAGCTCGACAAGGCGCGGGCCGATCTGGAAATCGCCAAGCGCGAAGGCAACCTCGCCAAGGCGGGTGAGCTGTCCTATGGCATCATCCCCGAGCTTGAGAAAAAGCTGTCCGAGGCCGAGAATGCCGAAAGCAACGCCATGATGGCCGAGGAAACGGTGCGTCCGGAACAGATAGCCAGCGTTGTCGAACGCTGGACGGGCATCCCGACCGCCAAAATGCTGGAAGGCGAACGCGAGAAACTGCTGCGGATGGAAGAAGAACTGCATTCCCGCGTGATCGGGCAGGATGCGGCGGTCACCGCCGTGGCCAATGCCGTACGCCGCGCGCGCGCGGGCCTGAACGACGAAGGCCGCCCGCTGGGCTCGTTCCTGTTCCTCGGGCCCACCGGTGTGGGTAAGACCGAACTGACCAAGGCCGTGGCGAACTTCCTGTTTGACGACGACAACGCGATGGTACGCATCGATATGTCCGAGTTCATGGAGAAACACGCGGTCGCCCGTCTGATCGGTGCCCCTCCGGGCTATGTCGGTTATGACGAAGGCGGTGTGCTGACCGAAGCCGTGCGGCGCAGGCCCTATCAGGTCGTGCTGTTCGACGAGGTCGAAAAGGCGCACCCGGATGTTTTCAACGTGCTGTTGCAGGTTCTGGACGATGGCGTTCTGACCGATGGTCAGGGCCGCACCGTGGACTTCAAACAGACGCTGATCATCCTGACGTCGAACCTTGGGTCTCAGGCGCTCAGCCAGCTGCCCGAAGGTGCGGACAGTTCACAGGCCAAGCGCGACGTGATGGATGCGGTCCGGGCACATTTCCGGCCCGAATTCCTGAACCGTCTGGACGAAACGATCATCTTTGACCGCCTCAAGCGGGCCGATATGGATGGCATCGTCGATATTCAGATGGCACGTCTGCAAAAACGTCTGGCCGCCCGCAAGATCGAGCTGGCCCTGGATGACAGCGCCAAGGAGTGGCTGGCCAATGAAGGCTATGACCCGGTCTTCGGTGCCCGCCCGCTGAAACGCGTCATCCAGCGCGCCTTGCAGAACCCGTTGGCCGAAGCTCTGCTGGCCGGGGAAATCAAGGATGGTGACGTCGTTCCGGTCACCGCCGGGCAAGATGGTTTGATCATCGGTGATCGTTTGGGAACTTCCGAGCGACCGCGCCCGGACGATGCCGTGGTGCATTGATCTGACACCGTGAACTGAAAGGCCCGCTTTTTTGGCGGGCCTTTTTCATGTCGGTTTTCCATAGCCTTTGTTCAGATAATCACTGAGGACCTTCATCCAGACCTGCGCTTTCTCCATTGGAAACTGGGCCGTGAACCTCAGCTTCACAATACAATTGTCCACGACGCCGACTGCCAGAAGTTCGGACAGGCCATCTGATGCTTTGGCCTCGGCCCGATACGGCAACACCTGCGACGGATCACGCAACTGATAGGCGTTGATTTCACCAAGCTCGGCACCGCGCCGCGCAGCTATTGCAGCGATATCGCGTGCAGCTTGTTTAAAGCTTTCAAGGGCCATTTCAGATGAGACGTCCCTTTGTTGATGGTCATAGAAGAAAACCGTGATCTTGGAAGATGGGTCTGCAAAAGTGGCGGAATAGCCGAGGCCCGGATGGCTGTCTTCATAAACTTCAGACCCGATCTGATTCAGATCGCTCAGGACCTGCGGCGCGCGCTCAAACAGCTTTTTGCACGATTGCACATCAGCTAATGCCGATCCGCACAGCAAAGACAAAAAAACAACAAGGAGTCTAAGCAACATGAAGGCAGGTGTCCCGAACAGATCAAGAATGCACGACGTCTTGGTCTGCAACTGTGGCAGAAGTTTGGCCCTACCGGAAAGATGGCCGGGCGGGCGCTGGTCGGCCGCCCGGGCATTTGTCAGATCAATGCAAAGATCCGCGCCGGCCCGCCGGTGCCGCCTTGGTGCTTGGGTGCGCCGATCACCAGCGTTGCACCCGACGCAGGCACGCGATCCAGCCCAGCCAGACATTCGATCCCGAACCGGCCTGACGGCAACCACGCGTAATGTGTCGCGAAATCTGCGGACATGCCGTGATCCAAGGACAGGGTATCAACGGCAATTGATCGTGCTCCGGTCTCCTCCATCAGCATCTCCGCGGCTTCAACGTGGAAGCCCGGGTAATGCTGCGCTTCGCCGTCGAAATTGCGGAACTCATCCGTGGCGGTTTTGCCTGCCCATCCGGAATGCATCGCCACGCAGGCACCATCAGGAATATCACCATTGGCCGCAATCCAGGCTTTCAGATCGTCCGGGGTGACGCGCGTGTCAGCGTCCTCGGCCGCTCGGGCGGCGATGTCCACGACGCATAAGGGGGCGACCAGATCCGTGACGGGGATTTCATCAACCGACGTCCCATCCGCCGAAAAGTGAAGCGGCGCATCGATATGCGTGCCCGTATGTTCGTTGATTGACAGGTTGAACAGATTGAAGCCGTGATCAGCAAAGTTGAAAGCCTGCTCGGCCGAAATGCCGGGTTCGCCGCCCCATGTCGGGAAATCCGGGCTCAGCGTATGGGTCATATCTTCGACACCGCCATGCCCGGCCGCCAGTGCTTGCGGCGCGACGGCTCCGGTTGCGGCTGCTGCAACACCCGAAGCTGCGGCAGCTTTGAAGAACCCGCGACGAGACAGCATCTTGTCTTTGACGGCATTCATTACGCAGATATCACACATTTTTCTTCCTCCCATTGCGGCCAAAAGGCTGCACTCGCAGCCTTGCCTCGCGTTCGGCTTGGCGTGGCGCCCACCTGACAGAGTGCAGCCTTGCGCCCGCAGTTGTAAAGTTTTGTGCCCGTGTTCTGACGGTAATCCACGAAAACCGCAGTTTTCCGCCGGGCTCCAAAAGTTCTCGAGTCTATGGTTTTCGGTGCTGAAAACGTTACTCGAATGCCCTGTTACAATGGAACGTTACAATCACTTCGCTCAATCGTTACGCCTGTTTCCGTGGCTCTGTGCTATCAGCACACTACGTCAATAGCGACCACTGAAGATGACGGAGACCCATATGGCGCATCGCTGGACCAATACTTTGACACATGCAGACGTCACCCCCCGGGCGGCGTTCCTCAACCGGCGGCAGGTTATGGCCGGGCTGGCTGGTGTCGGCCTGACTGCGATGGCCAAACCGGCGGCAGCACAGGATGGGTTGGAGCCGAACACGTGGGAAGAGATCACCACCTACAACAACTACTATGAGTTCGGGACCGGAAAAGATGACCCGGCGAAATATGCTCATACGCTGGTGACCGAACCCTGGAGCGTCACGATTGATGGTCTGGTCGACCACCCCGGCGACTATGATTTTCAGGCCATCCTGTCCGAGATGACGATAGAGGAGCGGATCTACCGCTTTCGCTGTGTGGAAGCCTGGTCGATGGTAATTCCGTGGAACGGATTTGAGCTGGCCGACCTTCTCAATATGGCGGGCGTGCAAGACGGCGCGAAATATGTGGCTTTTGAGACGGCCTATCGCCCGGATGAAATGCCGGGAACGCGGTTTCCCGTTCTCGATTGGCCGTACCGAGAGGGATTGCGCCTGGATGAGGCGATGCACCCCCTGACAATCATGGCAACCGGAATTTACGACCGCCCGATTCCCAACCAGAACGGTGCGCCCTTGCGTCTGGTCGTTCCTTGGAAATACGGCTTCAAATCGATCAAGTCGATTGTTCGGATCACGCTCACAAAGGATGAACCGCCCACCAGCTGGAACATGTCCAATCCACGCGAATACGGGTTCTACAGTAATGTGAACCCCAACGTGGACCATCCACGCTGGTCTCAGGCTTCAGAGCGCGAGATCGGGGGCGGGCTTTTCGCGTCACGTAAGCCGACCCTGATGTTCAACGGCTATGAACAAGAGGTCGCCAGCCTTTATGAAGGCATGGATCTGGCCAAGAACTATTAAAACCATGTCGGCGATGAACCAGACACTCCGCCGTATTCCGGTATGGGTCGTTTATCTGCTGGGGGCGTTGCCCGCCCCCTGGCTGTTTTATCTTGGCCTGACCGGTGGTTTGGGGGTCGAACCGATTGAGGCGTTGGAGCACAGATATGGGGAACTGGCCCTTCAGTTGCTGATTGCCGGTCTGGCGGTCACACCCCTGCGCCGGCATGTCGGCCTCAACCTGATGAAGTTTCGGCGCGCGATCGGGGTGCTCACGTTTGTATACGTCGCGTTGCATCTTCTTGTGTGGCTGGTTCTGGATGTGCAGCTTCCCAGCCAGATCTGGGCGGATATCCTCAAACGCCCGTACATAACAGTCGGCATGGCGGGGTTTCTTCTTCTGCTTCCGCTGGCGTTGACCTCCAACAACTGGTCTGTGCGCCGACTGGGACCGCGCTGGCGCAAGCTGCACCACCTCGTTTACGCGGCCGCATTGTTGGGGGCGATGCATTACCTCTTGCTGGCAAAAGGATTTCAGATCGAGCCGCTTGCTTACCTGGCTGCCATTATCGCCCTGCTTGTCCTGCGCCTGCCGATTCCCAACCTGTCTTTCCGGTCCAACAGGGCCGATTCCGCCTGACTCGGACGTGAGGCTGTGGGTAATCATGTGCATAACGCGCTGAACCGGGAATTCTGACCTGCCTTTACATAGTTATCGGCGGCAGTGTGCTTGGTTGATCTGAATTAAATATCTGTGATTCTTGGATAAATTAACTTTTCAAGAATTTCTTCTGTTTTTGTGTATTTTCCGCTTGCGGGATTTGTTTGTTATACTTAGAACCCCCTTCACCGGCGCTGCTGAGGCGCTGGGACGCGGCGGAAGCGGCGGTTACGCTCGGGAGAGACCGGGGGCATCTGAGGTTAGGATTTAG